>NZ_JBEZKA010000020.1:0-170695 GCF_040651435.1 Streptomyces sp. NPDC048479 | reverse complement strand
TTCCTGCACACCTACAACCACCACCGCTGCCACACCGCACTCGAAGGCCAGCCACCCATCAGCCGCGTGAACAACGCTCCAGGTCAATACACCTAAGCCGTCAACAGGTCGGCTGCTCACTCCCAGTCCCAGTCGATCCCGAGGATCCCGGGCCGTACGCCCTGCTCCACGGTGTGGACCGTACGGTGCCGTCCGCTCAGCGTCAGATCCGTCCGGGCACCCCGCGGCGTACCAGTCGTGGCCTGCGCGAACCTGCGGCACCGCACCGGCAGCGCACCCTCGTCGAAGCGCACCTGCAGGACGTACTGCCCGCCCGCGAAGCTGAAGCCCCGCACATACTCACCGCTCGGCCCGCCGGTCCCGTCCTCGAAGCCGTAGCCGAAGAAGTACGTCTCACCCGCGCGCAGCCGGGCGTCGAACAGCAGCTCTGCGACGAGCACCCCGGTCTCCCGGTGCCACCGCACCCGCCCGGTGCGGCAGTTCTCCAGCGCGCTCACCTCCACCCGGGCCGGGTCGCAGCCCGGGTCGCCGTGGTGGATGGCCAGATAGCGGTCGATGCCGTCACGGTGGGCGCGTACGACGTGCTGCGAGTCGCGCCCCACCAGCTCGCGCCCCGCCCCGATCCGTACCCGCTCGTGGTGCCCGACCGTGTGCAGCCCACCGTCCGTCGGCTGCTCGAGGTCGGCCAGCAGCTGCTCGACCGCGCCGGACGCCTCCACCAGTGAGCGGTACGAGCGCCCGGCGGGGCGCTCGACATCGCCGCGCGCGCCGCCCTCACCGACGCCGAGCAGCCGGATCAGCGAGTTCCCGGGCAGCTCGAGCACCTCCTCCAAGGCGCGTACAGCGCGCAGCGACTCGGGCCGTTGCGGGCGGCGCGCACCCTGCTGCCAGTAGCTGAGGCTGGTCACCCCGACCTTGATGCCGCGATGGGCGAGGTGGTGCTGCACTCGCTGGAGCGGCAGTCCACGCACTGCGAGGGCGGCGCGCAGCGCCAGATGGAACGGGCCGGTGTGCAGCACCTGTGCCAGATCGGCCTCGGTGTGCCCCATGGTTCCTCCAGCGGCTCTCAGGGATCTCGGGGGTCTCAGGGGTTTCAGGGATCGAGTGAATGTTCACGAGGGTGGCGAACCGCTGTGGGTGGGCGGCGACAGGCGTGCAGGTGGAGCGGGACGGAGGTGTTCACATCCCGGCCGCAGCATTCACAGCGCGTGTCACCCCGCATTGAAGCGTGTTGACCTGGTCTCGACAAGGACTGATGCTCATCCGCAGCGTCCGGACGCGCTCCTCCATCCCCACCCCCCTCGGGAGGAACGCGATGCGCAACACCGAGAGACGGCTGCCTGCCGCAGTGGCCGTCTCGGCCGCACTGTTCACCCTGCCCATGCCGACGGCGACCGCCGCGCAGACGGACGCCCCCTCCGTAACCCGTGCCACCCTCGCCTGGAAGCGCCTTGACATCACCATGCAGGAGCAGCAGAAGACCAACTGGTGCTGGGCGGCCGGTGGCAACACCATCGCCGCGTACTTCGGCAGGAACTACTCCCAGAACCAGTTCTGCAACGCCGCCTTCAGCCGCCAGCAGGGCAGCGAGTGCCCCAACTCGCAGGCCACGCTCGGCAATGTCCAGACCGGCCTGCGCTGGGCCGGCATCAACTCGGGGTCGTATGTCACAGGCTGGCTGCGCTACCCGACCGTACAGACCGAGATCGACGCCAACCGCCCCGTCGAGACCCGTATCCAGTGGTCGAGCGGCGGTGGGCACATGCATGTGATCTACGGCTACGACGACGCCGACAGCTGGGTCTACTGGGGCGATCCATGGCCCTCCAACGACCGCTACAACTGGGCCTCCCACGCCTGGTATGTCGACAACGACTCCTTCTCCTGGACCCACTCGCTCTACCGGATCGGGGCGTGAGCGCGATGAAGAGGACCCCACGCGCCTCCGTCACCGCGGCCTTCGCGGCCTGTCTCTCCCTCGGCGCCATCGGCACGGCCACCGCCGCGAGCACCGGCGCCGGCGGCCCCTCCGCGGCGGACCGTGCCGAGGCCGGGCGCGCCGTCACGGCCCCCGCAACCCTTCAGACCCTGTCCCGATTCTTCGCCCGCGACGGGGCCGCCACCAGGGCGGCGGCCGCTCCCCGCGTCGAAGGCGGCACCGTCCCCGTCTACACGCTCACGCCGGAGTTCGTGGCCGGGAAAGCGGGCGCTCCCGTCGCCCGGCTGGAGTTCCTTGCCGCCCAGGCGGTGTCGTCCGAAGGTCAGAAGGCCTCGCTGTGGACGGCCCGCCAGAGCGGTCGGTGGCAGGTGGTCAACATCGCCACCGGCGACGACGAGATCCGGTACGCGGAGCAGGGCGCCCGCAAGCTGCCCGGCGGCACGGTCTTCCGTGAACCGCAGATCGACGCCTGGTACGTCAACAAGGGCGCGAAGGTCCTCCCGCTGGACGAGGACGCGATACGGGCGGTGGGCAGCCACGGCACGACGCTCGCCGCCTACCGGGCCCGGGTCCGCACCGCGTACGCGGACAAGCTCCCCGGGTCGGCGTACGCGAGGAAGGGCGGCGCGGGCGGCTACGCCGCGCATGAGGAGAACGACCGGAACGGCGCCGCCACCTTTGCCTCGGCGGCCGCCGGAGCAGGCGCCCTCGCGGCCCTCGCCCTGTGCGGGCTGACGGCCGTCCGTCTGCGCCGCCGCGCCTGATCACCGGAGGCTGGGCCCCGGACCGCGGACGACCTTCGGTCGTGCCCTCGGACGCCGGACGGGCCGAATTTCAGCCCCTCCGGCGCTTGAGGTGGGGGTCCCCCACGCCCACCAGGCGTAGGGGGGAGGGATTCGGGGCGGAGTCCCGACGAGCCCCGGGCGCCCGGCGCTTCCCCCACGGTGCCGGGCGCCCGGACATGACCGCACTGTCACTGCCCGCCAGTAGGGTGGTCGACATGGCAGACCCCTCCAGCTACCGCCCCAAGCCGGGACAGATCCCCGACTCCCCGGGGGTCTACAAATTCCGCGACGAGCACCGCCGGGTGATCTACGTCGGGAAGGCCAAAAGCCTGCGCCAGCGCCTGGCCAACTACTTCCAGGACCTGGCGAATCTGCACCCGCGCACCCGCACCATGGTCACCACGGCAGCCTCCGTCGAGTGGACCGTCGTCTCCACCGAGGTCGAAGCGCTGCAGCTGGAGTACTCCTGGATCAAGGAGTTCGACCCCCGGTTCAACGTCAAGTACCGGGACGACAAGAGCTATCCGTATCTCGCGGTCACCCTCAACGAGGACTTTCCGCGGGTCCAGGTCATGCGTGGCGCCAAGAAGAAGGGGGTGCGCTACTTCGGTCCGTACGGACATGCCTGGGCGATCCGCGAGACCGTCGACCTGATGCTCCGCGTCTTTCCCGTACGCACCTGCTCCGCCGGGGTCTTCAAGAACCACGCACAGAAGGGCCGGCCCTGCCTGCTCGGCTATATCGGCAAGTGCTCGGCGCCCTGCGTGGGCCGGGTCACCCCCGAGGAACACCGCGAACTGGCCGAGGATTTCTGCGACTTCATGGCCGGCCGCACCGGCACGTACATCCGCCGCCTGGAGAAGCAGATGATGGCGGCCGCCGACGAGATGGAGTACGAGAAGGCTGCCCGGCTGCGCGACGACATAGGGGCCCTCAAGCGGGCCCTGGAGAAGAACGCCGTCGTGCTGGCCGACGCCACCGACGCCGATCTGATCGCCGTCGCCGAGGACGAGCTCGAAGCCGCGGTACAGATCTTCCACGTCCGCGGCGGACGCGTCCGCGGCCAGCGCGGCTGGGTCACCGACAAGGTCGAGGCCGTCGACACCGCCGGCCTCGTCGAACACGCCCTGCAGCAGCTGTACGGCGAGGAGCGCGGCGATGCCGTCCCCAAGGAGGTGCTCGTCCCCGCCCTCCCCGAGGACACCGATGCGGTCACCCAGTGGCTGAGCGACCGCCGCGGCTCGCACGTCTCGCTCCGCATCCCGCAGCGCGGCGACAAGAAGGACCTGATGGCGACGGTCCAGCGCAACGCCGTACAGGCGCTCGGCCTGCACAAGACCAAACGCGCCAGCGATCTCACCACCCGCTCCCGCGCACTGGAGGAGATCGCCGAGGCCCTCGGCCTCGACTCGGCGCCGCTGCGGATCGAGTGCTTCGACATCTCGCACCTCCAGGGCGAGGACGTCGTGGCGTCCATGGTGGTCTTCGAGGACGGCCTGGCCCGCAAGAGCGAGTACCGCCGCTTCCAGATCAAGGGCCGTGTCGGAGACGAGCAAATCTGGCACGGCGAGGGGCAGGACGACGTCCGGTCCATGCACGAGGTGGTCGCCCGCCGCTTCAGGCGGTACCTCGCAGAAAAAGACAAGACGGGGGAGTGGATCGGTGACGACACTCCCGACGACGACGGAAAGCCCAAGCGCTTCGCATACCCGCCCCAGCTCGTCGTCGTCGACGGCGGACAGCCCCAGGTGGCCGCCGCCCAGCGTGCCCTCGACGAGCTCGGCATCGACGATGTCGCCGTCTGCGGCCTCGCCAAGCGCCTCGAAGAGGTCTGGCTGCCGCACGACGCCGACCCCGTGGTCCTGCCCCGCTCGAGCGAGGGCCTGTATCTGCTTCAGCGGGTCCGTGACACGGCTCACGACTTCGCCATCCGCTACCAGCGCTCCAAGCGGCGCCATCGCATCAGGACAAGCCCGCTGGACGCGATCCCCGGCCTCGGCGACACCCGGAAGCAGGCTCTGATCAAGCATTTCGGCTCGGTGAAGCGGCTGAAGCAGGCGACAATCGAGCAGATCTGCGAGGTACCGGGCATGGGCCGGAAGACGGCGGAGGCCGTCGTAGTGGCCCTCGCCCAGGCGGCTCCTGCCGCACCTGCCGTGAATACGGCAACAGGAGAGATCATTGAAGAGAGCGACGGGGGCAGCACGACATGACTGAGCACGATGGAGACGGAGCAGCAGACGTGAGTACGGGCACCACGACCGAGCCCGGCGGAGCCGCTGACGCGGCCATCCCCGAGCTGGTCATCATCTCCGGAATGTCGGGCGCCGGGCGCAGCACGGCCGCGAAGTGTCTCGAGGACCTCGGCTGGTTCGTCGTCGACAACCTGCCGCCCGCGCTGATCCCCACCATGGTGGAGCTCGGCGCCCGCTCGCAGGGCAATGTCGCCCGGATCGCCGTCGTCGTCGACGTACGCGGTCGGCGGTTCTTCGACAACCTCCGCGAATCCCTCTCCGACCTCGACTCCAAGCAGGTCACCCGGCGGATCGTCTTCCTCGAGTCGTCCGACGACGCCCTGGTCCGCCGTTTCGAGTCGGTCCGCAGGCCCCACCCCCTCCAGGGCGACGGCCGGATCGTCGACGGCATCGCCGCCGAGCGTGATCTGCTGCGTGAGCTGCGCGGCGACGCCGATCTGGTGATCGACACCTCCAGCCTGAACGTCCATGAACTGCGCGCCAAGATGGACGCCCAGTTCGCGGGCGACGAGGAGCCGGAGCTGCGCGCCACGGTGATGTCGTTCGGATTCAAGTACGGACTGCCGGTCGACGCGGACCTCGTCGTCGACATGCGCTTCCTGCCGAACCCGCACTGGGTCCCGGAGCTGCGCCCCTTCACCGGCCTCAACGAAGAAGTCTCGAACTACGTCTTCAACCAGCCCGGCGCCAAGGAGTTCCTGGACCGCTACACCGAGCTGCTCCAGCTGATCGCCGCGGGCTACCGGCGCGAGGGCAAGCGGTACGTCACCATCGCGGTCGGCTGCACCGGCGGTAAGCACCGCTCCGTCGCCACGTCCGAGAAGCTGGCCGCCAGGCTCTCCTCGGCCGGGATCGAGACCGTCGTCGTCCACCGGGACATGGGGCGCGAGTGACCGGACGCAATCTCCGTCTGCGGCGGCTGCGCAGGTCCACGCACGCGCTGTCGGGACGGAAACGCGGCGCGCAGCCCAAGGTTGTCGCGCTCGGCGGCGGTATGGGCCTGTCCGCGTCGCTCACCGCCCTGCGCCGTATCACCGGCGACCTCACCGCGGTCGTCACCGTCGCCGACGACGGCGGCTCCAGCGGCCGGCTCCGCGACGAGCTCGGCGTGCTGCCGCCCGGTGACCTGCGCAAGGCCCTGGCGGCGCTGTGCGGTGACGACGACTGGGGCCAGACCTGGGCCCGGGTGATCCAGCACCGCTTCCAGTCCCAGGGCGAACTGCACGAACACGCGGTCGGCAATCTGCTGATAGTGGCCCTGTGGGAGCAGCTCGGCGACCATGTCCTGGCCCTGGACCTGGTCGGCAAACTGCTGGGTGCGCACGGCCGGGTGCTGCCGATGTCCGCCGTGCCACTGGAGCTGCAGGCGTTGGTACGGGGCCATGACCCGGCGCGCCCCGACGATGTGGACACGGTGCGCGGCCAGGCGACCGTCGCGCTGACACCCGGTGAGGTGCAGTCGGTACACCTCGTCCCGCACGACCCGCCCGCCGTCCCCGAGGCCGTTGCCGCCGTCCTGGACGCCGACTGGGTGGTTCTCGGCCCTGGCTCCTGGTTCTCCTCGGTGATCCCGCATCTGCTGGTGCCCGAGCTGCTGGACGCGCTGATCGAGACGAAAGCCCGCCGGGTCCTCTCGCTCAACCTTGCGCCGCAGCCCGGTGAAACCGATGGCTTCTCACCGCAGCGTCATTTGGAGGTTTTGGGACGACACGCGCCTAAACTCGCCCTGGACGTGGTGCTGGCCGACGAGGCCGCTGTGCCCGACCGCGAGTCCCTCGCCGACGCCGCCAGGCGGTTCGGCGCCGCGGTCGAGCTGGCGCCCGTGGCCTCGCTCGACGGAGTTCCGAAGCACGACCCGGAGCTGTTGGCCGCCGCGTACGACCGTATTTTTCGGATGCATGGAAGGATCGGCCCATGGCGATGACGGCAGCGGTGAAGGACGAAATCTCCCGGCTTCCCGTCACCCGGACCTGCTGCAGAAAGGCAGAGGTCTCGGCGATTCTTCGGTTCGCGGGCGGGCTGCACCTGGTCAGCGGTCGCATTGTGATCGAGGCGGAGCTGGACACAGGGATCGCGGCGCGGCGGCTCAAGCGGGACATCCTGGAGATCTTCGGGCACAGCTCGGAGCTGATGGTGATGGCGCCGGGCGGACTGCGCCGCGGCTCCCGTTACGTGGTACGGGTGGTGGCAGGCGGTGACCAGCTGGCGCGTCAGACCGGTCTGGTCGACGGCCGCGGCCGCCCGATCCGCGGACTGCCGCCGCAGGTTGTCTCCGGCGCCACCTGTGACGCGGAGGCCGCCTGGCGCGGCGCGTTCCTGGCGCACGGCTCGCTCACCGAGCCGGGCCGCTCCTCCTCGCTCGAGGTCACCTGCCCCGGTCCGGAGGCAGCCCTCGCCCTGGTCGGCGCGGCCCGCCGGCTCTCCATCGCCGCCAAGGCCCGCGAGGTACGCGGCGTGGACCGTGTCGTCGTACGGGACGGGGACGCGATCGGCGCGCTGCTGACCCGTCTCGGGGCGCACGAGTCCGTACTGGCCTGGGAGGAGCGGCGAATGCGGCGCGAGGTGCGTGCCACCGCCAACCGCCTCGCCAACTTCGACGACGCCAACCTGCGCCGCTCGGCCCGCGCCGCGGTCGCCGCCGGTGCCCGGGTGCAGCGCGCGCTGGAGATCCTCGGCGAGGAGGTGCCCGAGCATCTCGCCGCCGCCGGCCGGCTGCGGATGGAGCACAAGCAGGCCTCTCTTGAGGAGCTGGGGGCGCTCGCCGACCCGCCGCTGACCAAGGACGCGGTCGCGGGCCGGATCCGCCGGCTGCTGGCGATGGCCGACAAGCGGGCCCAGGACCTCGGCATTCCGGGTACGGAGTCCAATCTCACCGAGGAGATGGCGGACGGCCTCGTCGGCTGAGTGTCCGCTGAATGTCAGCCTCCACGTTTCACCGACCGCTGTCGGCGCCCTCGCGGCGCCGACAACGTCGTTGTGTCCACCTGTAAGCACTCTTGACATGATCATGAGGTGACATGAGCCTGGCGTCCGGCCACTTTCGTGGCACACAACAGCAAGGGGGGCTAATGAGACGCAGAGCGAGATCGATCCTCGCAGCGGCTTCACTGCTCGCAGCCGGACTGGCGGCGGCACCGATCGCCCAAGCTCAACAGGGGGGCGAGGGCGGCGACGGACTCTCCGTATGGCACGCGAAAGTCGTTAAGGCGCAGGTGCCGCTGATCCTCGCCGCAGGCGCCGACGCTCATGAACTGACCGAGCAGGTGCCCGACAAGGGCACCGCCACCGTCGAACTGTTCCTCACCAAGAAGCAGGCCGGCGAACTGCGCGGGCAGGGCGTCGACATCACCGAGCACACGGTCTCGGCCAAGTCCGAGAAGCGCGTGGCGGCCGCGGGCGACGGCGTCTTCCGCCCGTACAGCGGCGACAACGGCCTGCAGCGCGAGATCCTCGCCACCGGACAGGCCAACCCGAACCTGACCAAGGTCGTCAGCATCGGCAAGACACTCAAGGGCCAGGACATCCTCGCTCTCAAGATCAGCAAGGGTGCCAAGAAGTACAAGGACGGCTCCAAGCCCTCCACGCTGTACGCCTCCAATCAGCACGCCCGCGAGTGGATCACCCCCGAGATGACCCGGCGGCTGATGCACTACTACCTCGCCAACTACGGCAAGGACCCGCGGGTCACCAAGATCGTGGACTCCACCGAGCTGTGGTTCGTGATCTCCGCCAACCCCGACGGCTACGACTACACCTTCACCGGCACCGACCAGCGCCAGTGGCGCAAGAACCTGCGCGACAACAACGGTGACGGCAAGATCGCCCCCGGCGACGGCGTGGACCTCAACCGCAACTTCGCCTACAAGTGGGGCTACGACAACGAGGGTTCGTCCCCCGACCCGGCCGACGAGACCTTCCGCGGCACCGGCCCTGCCTCCGAGCCCGAGACCAAGGCCCTCGACGCCTTCGAGAAGCGCATCGGTTTCGAGTACGGCATCAACTACCACTCCGCGGCCCAGCTGCTGCTGTACGGAGTCGGCTGGCAGGTCGCGACCCCGACGCCGGACGACGTCCTCTACAAGTCCCTCGCCGGTACGCCCGAGAAGTCCGCGGTTCCCGGCTACCGCCCGCAGGTCTCCTCCGAGCTCTACACCACCAATGGCGAGGCCGACGGACACGCCGCCAACGTCAACGGGATGATGATGTACACCCCGGAGATGTCGACCTGCGGAACCGCCTCGCGCGTCGACCCCAACGACCCCTGGAACGCGGCCGACTGCGCCTCGGTCTTCACCTTCCCGGACGACGAGAAGCTGATCCAGCAGGAGTTCGCCAAGAACATCCCGTTCGCGCTCTCCGTCGCCGAGACCGCCGCCCACGCCGACCAGCCGTCCTCCTCGCTGGGGCTGACGGCCGCGGACTTCACCCCTGACGCCTTCACCACCTCCTACGCGCGCGGCGGCGACCAGGAAGTGTCCGTCGTCGCCCGCAAGTCGGTACGCGACAAGGAGCTCAAGTACCGCGTCAACGGCGGCCGTACGCACGACCAGGCACTCAAGGCCTGGGAGGGCGGCGAGACCTACGGCGGCCATGACAACATCCGCTTCGACGAGTACCGCGCCAAGGTGCAGGACGGCGACGTCGGAGACAAGGTCGAGGTCTGGTTCACCGGCGAGACCAGGGCCGGAAAGCCCACCGCCAGCGAGCACTTCACGTACACGATCGCCGAACGGCCGCGCGGCGACACGCTGGTGCTCGCGGAAGAGGGCGGCACCGTCGCGGCGCAGCACACCGCCGCATACACCAAGGCCCTCGCCGACAACGGCCACAAGGCCGCCGTCTGGGACGTCGCCACACAGGGCGTCCCGAACGCCCTCGGCGTACTCGGCAACTTCGAGACGGTCGTCTGGTACACCGGCGCCAACCAGCCCTCCGCGGCGACCACCCGGGCCGTACGGGACTTCCTCAACGAGGGCGGCAAGCTGATCAACGCCGGTGAGCAGGCCGGCGGCAATATCGACCTCGGCGGCGCCGACTCCAACGACTTCTCGCAGTACTACCTCGGCGCCTACAACCGGATCGGTCTCAAGTCCCCGCCGTCCTTCGCGGGCGCCGGGAAACTCGCGGGTGCGAAGGCCTCTCTCGCCGATGCGCCCGGCAACCCGCTCGACCTGGCCGGTGCGTACACCGTCACCTCGGACACCCTGAAGCCCGACCAGTTCCCGAAGTTCAGGAGCGCGCCCGCGGGCGACTTCCCAGGCATCCGCACCCCGTTCGAGCCGGCCGAAGGCTCCTGGTTCGCGGCGGCGAAGCACCAGGACAACGCGTACATGCGACTGGCACGGACCGTGGACCTGTCCGGGACGGCGGCCGGCGCCAAGCCGAGCCTGCAGTTCCAGCTCAGCTACGACACCGAGCGCGGCTACGACAACGTCATCGTGGAGGCGCACACGGTCGGCCAGGACGACTGGACGACCCTGCCGGACGCCAACGGCGGCACCACCACCACGGTGCCCGTCCAGTGCGAGGAAGGCTTCTATGTGGCGGGCCACCCCTTCCTCGCCCGCTATCTGACCGTCGCCGACAGCGGCTGCACGGCGACCGGCACCAGCGGCGCCTGGAACCGCTTCACAGGCTCCTCCAACGGCTGGCAGCCGGTCTCCATCGACCTCAGCGCCTACGCGGGCAAGCAGGTCGAGCTATCCGTCTCCTATGTCTCGGACCCGGGCACCGGCGGAATCGGCGCCTTCGTCGACGACACCAGGCTCGTCGTCTCCGGGACCGGGCAGGGTTCCGAGGGCTTCGAGACCGCCCTCGGACCGTGGAGCGTCCCCGGACCGCCGGCCGGCAGCCCCGGGAACGCGGGCGACTGGGCGCGTGCCCAGGCGCTCTTCCACGCACAGGCGGCCGTCACCACCCGGGACACCGTGCTGCTGGGCTTCGGTCTGGAGCACGTGCCCGGCGCGGCCGACCGCAAGCAGGTCATCGGAAAGGCGCTGAGCGCCCTCCGGCGCTGACGCTGCGTAGCCGGGACCGGGTCGGCCACAACGCCCTGGTCCCGGCGGAGGTCCGGCGGCTCTCACCCCTACTGGGGGGTAGGTTCCGCCGGGGCACGCACGGACCCTCTCGATGTCACTCCGGCGCCGCCAGGGGGGTAGGGTCGTAGGCGGTCGGGGACATCCCATACAGCTCGCCGGCGTCGAAAACCGGCGTACCAACGAGGAGATCGGTTCGTGACGATCCGCGTAGGCATCAACGGCTTTGGCCGCATCGGTCGTAACTACTTCCGCGCGCTGCTGGAGCAGGGTGCTGACATCGAGATCGTGGCTGTCAACGACCTTGGTGACACTGCGACCACCGCCCACCTGCTGAAGTACGACACCATCCTGGGCCGCCTCAGGGCCGACGTGTCGCACACCGAGAACACCATCACCGTCGACGGCCGCACCATCAAGGTGCTGTCCGAGCGCAACCCCGCCGACATTCCGTGGGGCGAGCTGGGCGTCGACATCGTGATCGAGTCCACCGGTATCTTCACGAAGAAGGCCGACGCCGCGAAGCACATCGCCGGCGGCGCGAAGAAGGTCCTCATCTCGGCTCCGGCCAAGGATGAGGACATCACCATCGTGATGGGCGTCAACCAGGACAAGTACGACGCGGCCAACCACCACATCATCTCCAACGCCTCCTGCACCACGAACTGTGTGGCGCCGATGGCCAAGGTTCTCCTCGAGAACTTCGGCATCGTCAAGGGCCTGATGACGACGGTTCACGCGTACACGAACGACCAGCGCATCCTGGACTTCCCGCACTCGGACCTGCGCCGCGCCCGCGCCGCCGCCGAGAACATCATCCCGACCACCACCGGTGCCGCCAAGGCCACCGCGCTGGTCATCCCGGAGCTGGCGGGCAAGCTCGACGGCATCGCGATGCGCGTCCCGGTCCCCACCGGCTCCGTGACCGACCTGGTCATCGAGCTCGAGCGTGAGGTCACCAGGGACGAGGTCAACACCGCGTTCCAGAAGGCCGCAGAGGGTGAGCTCAAGGGCATCCTGGACTACACCGAGGACGCGATCGTCTCCTCGGACATCGTCAACTGGCCGGCCTCCTGCACCTTCGACTCCTCCCTGACCATGGTCCAGGGCAAGAACGTCAAGGTCATCGGCTGGTACGACAACGAGTGGGGCTACTCCAACCGTCTGGTCGACCTCACGGTCTTCGTCGGCGGTCAGCTCTAATCAGCAACGAGAGCAGCAACATGTGAACGACAGGGCTCGGGCAGCGCAACGCAGCGCAGTCCGAGCCCTGTCGCACGTCCAGCCCGAGGAGCCCTATTCATGAAGACGATCGACGAACTTCTCGCCGACGGGGTCGCCGGCAAGCGGGTATTCGTCCGCGCCGACCTCAATGTGCCGCTCGACGGCACCACCATCACCGACGACGGCCGTATTCGAGCTGTTGTGCCGACTGTCGCCAAGCTCGCCGAGGCGGGCGCGCGCGTCGTTGTCGCCTCCCACCTGGGCCGCCCCAAGGGTGCTCCGGACCCGGCCTTCTCGCTCGCCCCGGCCGCGAAGCGCCTCGGTGAGCTGCTCGGCGCCGAGGTCGCGTTCTCGACCGACACCGTCGGCGCTTCGGCCAAGGCCGTCGTCGCGGGCCTCGCCGACGGCCGGGTCGCCGTTGTCGAGAACCTCCGCTTCAACGCCGGTGAGACGTCCAAGGACGACGCGGAGCGCGGCGCTTTCGCCGACCAGCTCGCCGAGCTCGCGGATGTGTACGTCGGCGACGGCTTCGGAGCCGTACACCGCAAGCACGCTTCGGTGTACGACCTGCCCGCCCGCCTGCCGCACGCCGCCGGCTACCTCATCGCCACCGAGGTCCGTGTCCTCGAGAAGCTCACCAAGGAGGTTGAGCGCCCCTATGTCGTGATCCTCGGCGGCGCCAAGGTCTCCGACAAGCTCGGTGTCATCGACTCGCTGCTCGGCAAGGCCGACCGCATCCTCATCGGCGGCGGCATGGCCTACACCTTCCTCAAGGCCAAGGGTTACGAGGTCGGCATCTCCCTCCTCCAGGAGGACCAGATCCCGACCGTCACCGAGTACATGGAGCGCGCCGAGAAGAACGGCGTCGAGCTGGTGCTTCCGGTCGACGTGCTGGCCTCGGGCGAGTTCCCCGACCTGAAGACCAAGGCCCCGGCCGACTTCATCACGGTCGACGCGGACAAGATCCCCGCCGACAAGGAGGGCCTGGACATCGGCCCGAAGTCGCGCGAGCTCTTCGCGTCGAAGATCGCCGACGCCGAGACCGTCTTCTGGAACGGTCCGGTCGGCGTCTTCGAGCACCCCGACTATGCCGAGGGCACCAAGGCCGTGGCTCAGGCGCTGCTCGACAGCAACGGCTTCACCGTCGTCGGCGGCGGCGACTCGGCCGCTGCCGTACGCACGCTGGGCTTCGACGAGAACGCATTCGGCCACATTTCCACCGGTGGTGGCGCCAGCCTCGAGTACCTCGAGGGCAAGACGCTCCCCGGCCTCGCCGCACTGGAGGACTGACCCCCTTATGACTGATATTGCTCAGGGCCGTTTCCCGTTCATGGCGGGCAACTGGAAGATGAACCTCAACCACCTCGAGGCCATCGCGCACGTCCAGAAGCTCGCCTTTGCCCTGGCGGACAAGGACTACGACGCCGTCGAGGTCGCCGTCCTGCCGCCCTTCACCGACCTGCGGTCCGTACAGACCCTGATCGACGGCGACAAGCTCAAGATCAAGTACGGCGCCCAGGACTTCTCGGCGCACGACTCCGGTGCGTACACCGGTGAGATCTCGGGCTCGATGCTGTCCAAGCTGAAGTGCACCTACGTCGTCGTGGGCCACTCCGAGCGCCGGCAGTACCACGCCGAGACGGACGAGCTCTGCAACGCCAAGGTGAAGGCGGCCTACAGGCACGGCCTGACCCCGATCCTCTGCGTCGGCGAGGGCCTGGACATTCGCAAGGCGGGCAACCAGGTCCAGTACACGCTGGCGCAGCTCGACGGCGGGCTGAAGGACATCCCGGCCGAGCAGGCCGAGTCCATCGTGATCGCGTACGAGCCGGTGTGGGCCATCGGTACCGGCGAGGTCGCGACCCCCGAGGACGCGCAGGAGGTCTGCGGGGCGATCCGCGGGCGTCTTGCCGAGCTGTACTCCCAGGAGCTGGCCGACAAGGTCCGCATCCAGTACGGCGGCTCGGTGAAGTCCGGGAACGTCGCCGCGATCATGGCGCAGCCCGATGTGGACGGTGCTCTGGTGGGCGGTGCGTCGCTGGACGCCGAGGAGTTCGTCAAGATCGTCCGGTTCCGCGACCAGTAAGTATGCGGTAGCGCAGATCCGTCGTACCCTTGCGGGGGCCGAGCAGGCATCATGGATATGCCACTCGGCCCCCGTCATCCATTCAGTCCGAGGAAGTTGGTCCAGCCGTGATTGTCGGGTTCTCGATTGCCCTGATCGTCTTCAGCCTGCTGATGATGCTGCTGGTGCTGATGCACAAGGGGAAGGGCGGCGGTCTCTCCGACATGTTCGGTGGCGGTATGCAGTCCTCGGTCGGTGGTTCCTCGGTCGCCGAGCGCAACCTCGACCGCATCACTGTGGTTATCGGTCTGCTGTGGTTTGCGTGCATTGTCGTACTTGGTCTGCTGTTGAAGCTGGACAGCTGACCCGCGCCTTCCGCGTCCCGGGGTCGGGTGTAACTCCAATCACTGGACGAGCGTTGGGCCTTACGTAGACTGGGGCACTCGCGGCGCAGCCGCTGTGAGACGCTGTGCAGCACCATCACGCAGGGAGTTACGACCGTGGCAAGTGGCAACGCGATCCGGGGAAGCCGGGTCGGAGCGGGGCCGATGGGCGAGGCTGAGCGAGGCGAGTCCGCGCCACGTCTCCGCATCTCCTTCTGGTGCTCCAACGGGCACGAGACGCAGCCGAGCTTCGCCAGTGACGCACAGGTCCCGGATAACTGGGACTGCCCGCGCTGCGGGTTCCCGGCCGGTCAGGACCGGGACAACCCGCCGGACCCGCCGCGCACCGAGCCGTACAAGACGCACCTCGCGTACGTACGCGAGCGGCGCAGCGACGCGGACGGCGAGGCGATCCTCGCCGAGGCGCTCGCCAAACTGCGGGGCGAGATCTAGAAGTTGCGGTCCGGCCGGACACCCAAGGTGCCCGGCCGGATTTTTTGCTTCGGTGTCAGTGGCACCCCTTAGGTTCTGAATCACGGACCGGAAGGGGATGTTGTGACGGCGACCGAAGCGGCACAGGCGCGAACACCCGCATGGCGCGGGGGGTTCGGACGGCTGTGGACGGCGGCCGTCGTCTCGAAGTTCGGCGACTCGCTCCAGATCGCCGCGATGCCGCTGCTCGCCGCCTCACTGACCGACGACCCGCTGCTGATCGCCTCGGTGACGGCCTGCGGCTATCTGCCCTGGCTGCTGTTCGGACTGCTCGGCGGCGCGGTCGCCGACCGGGTTGACCAGCAGCGGGCGATGTGGGCCGTCGATCTGCTGCGGGGCGCGCTGATGGCCGCCTTCGCCGTCGCGGTGTGGCTGGATCTGGGCTCGATGGCCCTGCTGTTCGGACTCGCCTTCGCGCTCACCACGCTCCAGACGCTCTTCGACAACGCAGCCACCGCCCTGCTGCCCTCGCTGGTGCCGACCGAGGCGCTGGGCAGTGCCAACGCCAGGCTGATGACCGCACAGCAGATCGTCGGCGGCTTCCTGGCCGCGCCGGTGGTACCAGTGCTGCTCGTCGTGGGCGCCGCCGTGCCGTACGCGGCGGATGCGGCGACGTATTTCGTGGCGGCGGCCCTCGTCGCCTCACTGCGGGTCACTGCGCCATCGAGGGCTACCGGAGCGACGGGCAGCACCCTGCGCGGCGAGGTCGGGGAAGGGCTGCGGACGCTGTGGCGGGACCGCGCGCAACGCGGACTCTGTATCGCCACCACCCTCTGCAACATCGGAATGGGCGCCCTCATCGCCACCCTCGTCGTCCATGTCACCGGCTGGCTGGACGCCGGGAACGGCGGGTATGCGGCGGTGATCACGGCCGTCGGGGCGGGCAGCGCGGTCGGCGGTCTGCTGGCCCGCAGGCTCTCCGAGCGCCTCGGCAGAATACGGAGCGTGTTCGCCGCCGGAGTCGTGCAGACCGGATGCCTGGTCGCGATGGGATCGGTGCGCGAGCTGTGGGTGACGATCACCGCTATGGCGGTCTTCGGGGTCATGGGCATGGTGTGGAACGTCAATCGGACGACGCTGATGCAGGAGCGCAGTCCAGCGGCGATGCTGGGCCGGATCAGCTCCGCCTTCCGTACGCTCGCGGTCGCCGGAGCCCCGCTCGGCGCACTGCTGGGCGGTGCGGCGGCCGCCGCCTGGGGACCGAACACACCCGCTCTGCTGGCGGCCGGACTCTTCGTGTCGGCTGTCGCGTCGCTGACCCCGCTGATCAATTAGGTTGGAGACGCAGTGGGGCATGCAGGCAGGTACGAGAAGAAGTGGGCTGAGATGAACGCAGAAGGCCGTACCAGGCTCAACCGGACGCCCGAATGGACTGCTCTCGGCAAGCACCGCGAGCAGTTGGGGGAGACGCATCTGCGGGAGCTGTTCGCGGCCGATACGGCGCGTGGCACCGGGTACACCCTCCAGGTCGGCGATCTGTACCTCGACTACTCCAAGCATCTGGTGACCGACGAGACGCTGGCGTTGCTGCGCGAGCTGGCCGTTGCCACCGACGTATCCGGGCTGCGGGACGCGACGTTCCGCGGCGAGAAGATCAACACCACCGAGGACCGCGCCGTTCTGCACACGGCGCTGCGCGCCCCGCGTGACGCCGTGATCGAGGTGGACGGCGAGAACGTGGTGCCCGCGGTGCATGCGGTGCTCGACAAGATGAGCGCCTTCTCCGACCGGATCAGGTCGGGCGAGTGGACCGGGCACACCGGCAAGCGCATCAAGAACGTCGTCAACATCGGCATCGGCGGCTCCGATCTGGGCCCGGCGATGGCGTACGAGGTACTGCGCTCCTACACCGCACGCGAGCTGACGTTCCGCTTTGTGTCGAACGTCGACGGGGCCGATCTGCACGAGGCCGTAAGGGACTTGGACCCGGCCGAGACGCTCTTCATCGTCGCCTCCAAGACCTTCACCACCATCGAGACCATCACCAACGCCACATCAGCCCGCGACTGGCTGCTCACCGGTCTCCAGGCCGGCCAGGAGGCCGTCGCCAAGCACTTCGTGGCGGTGTCGACGAACGCCGGGAAGGTCGCCGGCTTCGGCATCGACACGGCGAACATGTTCGAGTTCTGGGACTGGGTCGGCGGGCGGTACTCCTACGACTCCGCCGTCGGCCTCTCGCTGATGATCGCGATCGGCCCGGACCGCTTCCGGGGGATGCTCGACGGCTTCCACCTGATCGACGAGCACTTCCGTACGGCCCCGGCCGAGGCCAATGCGCCGCTGCTGCTGGGTCTGTTGGGGGTCTGGTACGGCGAGTTCTTCGACGCGCAGACGCATGCGGTGCTGCCGTACTCCCACTATCTGAGCAAGTTCACTGCCTACCTCCAGCAACTCGACATGGAGTCCAACGGCAAGTCCGTGGACCGCGAGGGCAATCCGGTGGACTGGCAGACCGGTCCGGTGGTCTGGGGCACGCCCGGTACCAACGGCCAGCACGCGTACTACCAGCTCATCCACCAGGGCACGAAGATGATCCCGGCGGACTTCATCGGCTTCGCCAATCCGGCCGCGGACCTGGCGCCGGGTCTGGTCGCCCAGCACGATCTGCTGATGGCCAACTTCTTCGCGCAGACGCAGGCGCTCGCCTTCGGCAAGACTCCGGAGGAGGTACGGGCGGAGGGCGTGCCCGAGGAGCTGGTGCCGCACAAGACGTTCCGGGGCAACCACCCGACGACGACGATCCTCGCCGAGGAGCTGACGCCGTCCGTGCTGGGGCAGTTGATCGCGCTGTACGAGCACAAGGTGTTCGTCCAGGGCGCGATCTGGAACATCGACTCCTTCGACCAGTGGGGTGTCGAGCTCGGCAAGGTTCTCGCGAAGAAGATCGAGCCGGTGCTGACCGAAGGAAGGGGCGAGCAGCTGGACAGCTCGACCTCGACGCTCGTCGCCAAGTACCGCACGCTACGCGGTCGTTGAGCCGATGACGGGGGAGGGTGCGGTGCGGCTGAGGCCACCGGACAACACGCTCAATGAGCGGGTCGTCGGCTGGTGGCGGGTGCAGTGGCTGCTGACGACCGCCGTACCGGTGGCGGTCCTGGCCGTGCTGGGCGCACTGATCGCGCCCGTACGGCCGTGGCTGCTGACGGTCGCCTGGGTGCTGGGGGTGCTGGGCCTGGCCTGCACCGCCTTCTTCCCCGCGTGGTGGTTCCGGGTGCACCGCTGGGAGGTCACGGACGAAGCGGTCTATGTCCGTACGGGCGCGTTCTGGCAGGAGTGGCGGATCGCACCCATGTCCCGGATCCAGACCGTGGACACGCTGCGCGGGCCGCTGGAACAGGCTTTCAGGCTCGCCACGGTCATCGTCACCACCGCCTCCTCCAAAGGTGCGATCAAGATCGAGGGGCTCGACCATGAGCTCGCAGCGGAGCTCGCCGAGCAGCTGACCCGGATCACCCAGGCCACGCCCGGGGACGCGACATGAGTTCCCCGCAGGACGGCTGGCGGCGACTCGACCGGCGTACGGTCCTGGTCACCGCGCTCGTCATGGCGGGCGTGGCCGCGGGCGCCGGGCTGCCCATCGGCCTCGGCCTCGCGGGCGCCATGCCGCTGTGGCAGGCGTTCGGCCGGGTGCTGGCCGGGGCGCTTCTGCTCATCGCCGCGGGCACAGGCGCGGACTACGTACGGTGGCGCCGGACCCGCTACCGCATCGGCCCCGAGCGCGCCGAACTCCACACGGGACTGCTGCTGGTCCAACGTCGTTCGCTGGCCCGTGAGCGCATCCGCAGCGTCGATCTGACCGCCAACCCGCTGCTGCGTGTCCTCGGCCTGGTCAAGGTGCGTATCGGCACCGGCGAGCACAGTGCGGGCGGCGAGTCCACGCTGGAGCTGGACCCGGTCAGCAGGGCGGAGGGCGAGCGCCTGCGCAGGGAGCTGCTGGCGCGGGCCGCCGGCCCGTCCGGCACCCACCGCGAGGGCACGCTCGCCGCACTCGACCCGTCCTGGATCCG
The DNA here is from genome assembly GCF_040651435.1 of Streptomyces sp. NPDC048479. NCBI lineage: Bacteria > Bacillati > Actinomycetota > Actinomycetes > Kitasatosporales > Streptomycetaceae > Streptomyces > Streptomyces sp. NPDC048479. Next base: position 151,510 of record NZ_JBEZKA010000020.1, on the reverse strand, counting down.
GTATGCGCCGGTCTCCTTCGTCGCCCCGCTGCTGGGCGGCGCGGCGGTCGGCGGTGTGATGCAGGTCAGCGAGTGGTTCGGGGCGCAGGGCAAGGTCATCGACTGGGTCGGGGACCGTTTGCGGGACACCCCGGTCGTCTGGATGCTCATGGTGCTCGTCGTCGCGGCCGGAGTCGCGGGCGTCGTCGGCGCGCTCGGCCTCTGGATCGAGATGTGGTGGAACTACCGCCTGGAACGTGAGCCCGGCGGCACGCTGCGGGTGCGGCGTGGTCTGTTCACCGCCCGCTCGATCTCCATAGAGGAGAGGCGACTGCGCGGCGTCGAACTCGTCGAGCCGCTGGGCGTGCGGATGTTCGGCGCCGCCCGGGTGGACGCCGTCGCCACCGGGCTCGTCAAGGACGACGATGACAAACGCGCGGACCTCAAGGTGCTGCTGCCGGCCGCGCCGCGTGCGGTGGCCGACGAGGTGTCCGCGCAGGTGCTGCGCGAGACCATGGCCCCGACGAGCGCGGCCCGGCTGACCGGCCATCCACGGGCGGCGCGCACCCGCCGGCTGCGATGGGCGCTGGCAGCGTCGCTGCCGCCGGTGCTGGTGCTCGCTGTCCTGGGCGCCCGAGTCACTCCCGTCCTGCTGTATCTCGCGGCCGCCTGCGCGGCGGTGGCGGTGCCGATCGCGGTGATCCTCGCGCTGGACGCGTACCGCAACCTCGGCCACGGCATCAGCGGCGCCTATCTGGTCGCCCGCTCCGGCACTGTCCGTCGCGCGACAGTCGCGCTGCAGCGGAGCGGGGTCATCGGCTGGACGCTGAAGCAGTCGGTCTTCCAGCGTCGGGCCGGAGTGCTGACACTGACGGCGACGACGGCCGCGGGGGCCGGGTCCTATTCGGTGTACGACGCGGCGGAGGGCGAGGGCCTGGCCTTCGCCTTGGAAGCGGTACCGGGACTGCTGGAGCCGTTCCTGATACGGGAGGAGCGGACGACGGGCTGCGGTGCGGCCGAGGACGGCGCGACAATCCCCGTATGACCACATCCGGCTACTCGGGTACTCCGCTGGCCAAGAAGCTCGGCATCAAGCCGGGCCAGCGCGTCGCGCTCAGGCACCGGCCCGGGGACTGGACGATTCCCGAGCTGCCCGAAGGTGTCAGGGTCGGCGAGCGCGGTTCACGGGACGCCGATGTGACGCTGGCCTTCTACCGTACGCACGGCGATCTGGCAGCCGATGCGACGACGCTCGTCGAGCACCTGGCGGACCCGGCGATGCTCTGGATCGCATGGCCGCGCAAGGCCGCCGGCCATACGAGCGACATCACCGAGAACGCGCTGCGGGACCTGTTCCTCCCGCTCGGCATCGTCGATGTGAAGGTCGCCGCGCTGGGGGAGGACTGGTCCGGGCTGAAGTTCGTGCGGCGCGTGGAGAACCGGGCGGGGTGAGCGCCTGCGGCGGGGCTTGTTCCGCTACCCGCCCCTTCCCCGTGACGGGGGGCTGCGCCCCCGGACTCCGGACGCCCTTCCGGGGGCCCTCACGCCCTCAGGGCGTAGGGGGTGTGTCCTCACACGCCGGACGGGCTGATTCGGCAGGACAATTCAGCCTCGCCGGCGATTGAGGCGCGGCGTCCGGGGCGGAGCCCCCACGGTCAGGGCGACGCCGGCGGGTACAGGTCGCGCGGCAGCTGTGCGGCCGCCGCGGCGTCCAGCAGCCACAGCGTACGGCTGCGTCCGTACGCGCCTGCCGCGGGAGCCTGCACCTCGCCCGCGCCCGACAGCGCGATCCGCGCCGCCTTCGCCTTGTCCTCGCCCGCCGCCAGCAGCCACACCTCGCGTGCCGCGCGAATCGCCGGGAGCGTGAGCGAGATACGGGTCGGTGGTGGTTTCGGCGCGCCGTGGACGGCGACCACCGTGCGCTCCGTCTCACGGACCGCAGGCAGTTCCGGGAAGAGCGACGCCACATGCGTGTCCGGGCCGACGCCGAGCATCAGTACGTCGAACGTCGGCACCGGGCCGTGGTCCTCCGGGCCCGCCGCGGCGGCGAGATCGGCTGCGTACGCGGAAGCGGCCGCGTCCGCGTCGTTGCCGTACTCGCCGCCGGACGCGGGCATCGCATGCACCCGGGCCGGATCCAGCGGCACCCTGTCCAGCAGAGCCTCACGGGCCTGCGTGACATTGCGCTCCGGGTCGCCCTCCGGGAGGAACCGTTCGTCGCCCCACCACAGGTCGAGCCGCGGCCAGTCGATCGCGTCCCGGGCCGGTGAGCTGTCGAGGGCGGCCAGCAGGGCGTTGCCGTTGCGGCCGCCCGTCAGGACCACCGACGCCGAGCCGCGCGCGGACTGGGCGTCCACGATCTTCGTGATCAGCCGGGCCGCGGCGGCCTGCGCCATCAACTCCTTGTCACGGTGGACGACGAGTTGCGGAGCACTCACTTGGCCGCCGCCTTCTTGGCCGGAGCGGCCTTCTTGGCGGCGGCGGAGGCGGGCTTGGCATCGGACTTCGACGCACCGGACCTCGACGTATCGGCAGCCCCGTCCTCCGCCGGAGTGGCCAGCCGGTCCACGCCGAACCGCAGCGCCGACGCGTAGATGTCGTCCGGGTCGAGCCGCCGCAGTTCCTCCGCCATCAGCTCTGCCGTCTCACGCCGCTGGAGCGCCACCGCCCGGTCCGGCTGGCCCTGGATCGACAGCGTCGCCAGCGAGCCGTCCGCCCGGTCCAGCACGATCGGACCGCAGGAGGTCTCCATCCGTACGGCGGTGAGGCCGGGACCGGCGGAGAACGAGCGCTTCACCGGCACCTTCAGCCGGTCCGCGAGCCACATGGCGAGCAGCTCGCAGCTCGGGTTGAACTCCTCGCCCTCCACCTCCGCCGCGGTGACCTCGCAGCTGACCTGGTCCAGAGCGGCCGCGAGCATCGAGCGCCACGGTGTGATCCGGGTCCAGGCCAGATCGGTGTCGCCGGGGGTGTACACCTCGGCACGCCCCGCCAGCTCCTGCACCGGCTGCTCGGAGGCGTACGTGTCCGTCACCCGGCGCTGTGCCAGCGCACCCAGCGGGTCCTTGGCCGGGTCGGTCGGCGCGTTCACCGGCCACCAGACCACCACCGGCGCGTCCGGCAGCAGCAGCGGCAGCGCCACCGACTGGGCGTGGTTGATGACCTCGCCGTACAGCCGCACGACGACCGTCTCGCCGGTGCCCGCGTCGGCGCCCACCCGCACCTCGGCGTCCAGGCGCGCCTTCGCCCGGTCGCGCGGCGAACGCGAGACCCGCTTGATGACGACGAGCTTTCGCGAGGGGTGCTCGCGGGACGCGTCGTTGGCCGCCTTCAGCGCGTCGTAGGCGTTCTCCTCGTCGGTGACGATGACAAGGGTGAGCACCATGCCGACGGCCTGCGTGCCGACGGCCCGCCGCCCCTGCACCAGCGCCTTGTTGATCTTGCTGGCTGTGGTGTCCGTAAGGTCGATCTTCATGGCCGACGCCAGCTCCGTCCGTCTCGTGCGAGCATTTCGTCCGCCTCGACCGGACCCCAGGTCCCGGCCGGGTACTGCGCGGGCTTGCCGTGCTTGTCCCAGAACTGCTCGATCGGGTCGAGGATCCTCCAGGAAAGCTCGACCTCCTCCACGCGCGGGAAGAGGTTGGAGTCGCCGAGCAGGACATCGAGGATGAGGCGCTCGTACGCCTCGGGGCTGGACTCCGTGAAGGACTCGCCGTACGCGAAGTCCATCGAGACGTCCCGCACCTCCATCGAGGTGCCGGGCACCTTCGAGCCGAACCGCAGGGTCACGCCCTCGTCCGGCTGGACGCGGATGACCAGGGCGTTCTGGCCCAGCTCCTCCGTGGCCGTGTGGTCGAAGGGGGAGTGCGGGGCGCGCTGGAAGATCACCGCGATCTCCGTGACGCGGCGGCCGAGCCGCTTGCCGGTACGGAGGTAGAACGGGACTCCGGCCCAGCGGCGGTTGTCGATCCCCAGCTTTATGGCCGCGTAGGTGTCGGTCTTCGACTTGGGGTCGATGCCGTCTTCCTCGAGATAGCCGACGGCCTTCTCGCCGCCCTGCCAGCCCGCCGCGTACTGTGCGCGCACCGTGTTCCTGGACAGATCCGTGGGCAGCTTCACCGCGCCCAGCACCTTGGTCTTCTCGGCCGCGAGCGCGTCCGCGTCGAAGGAGGCGGGCTCCTCCATCGTGGTCAGCGCGAGCAGCTGGAGCAGGTGGTTCTGGATGACGTCACGGGCGGCGCCGATACCGTCGTAGTAGCCGGCGCGGCCGCCGATGCCGATGTCCTCGGCCATGGTGATCTGAACGTGGTCGACATACGACCGGTTCCAGATCGGCTCGAAGAGGGTGTTGGCGAAGCGCAGCGCCAGAATGTTCTGGACGGTCTCCTTGCCGAGGTAGTGGTCGATCCGGAAGACCTCGTTGGGCGGAAAGACCTCGTGCACCACCTGGTTGAGCTCCTTGGCGGAGACCAGGTCGTGGCCGAACGGCTTCTCGATGACCGCGCGGCGCCAGGAGCCTTGCTTCTGGTCCGCGAGCCCGTGCTTCTTGAGCTGCTGGACAACCTTCGGGAAGAACTTCGGCGGTACGGAGAGATAGAACGCGAAGTTGCCGCCGGTGCCCTGCTTCTTGTCGAGGTCCTCGATGGTCGACTTCAGCTGCTCGAAGGCGTCGTCGTCGTCGAAGTCGCCCGAGACGAAGCGCATCCCCTGGATGAGCTGCTGCCAGACCTCCTCGCGGAACGGCGTACGGGCGTGGGCCTTGACGGCGTCGTGGACCACCTGTGCGAAGTCCTCGTCCTTCCACTCACGGCGGGCGAAACCGACGAGCGAGAAGCCCGGCGGCAGCAACCCGCGGTTGGCCAGGTCATAGACGGCTGGCATCAACTTTTTACGTGACAAATCGCCCGTGACACCGAAGATGACCAGGCCCGACGGCCCCGCGATACGCGGGAGCCGTCGGTCTGCGGGGTCACGGAGCGGGTTGGCTCCGCTGAGACCGGACAAGTTGGTCAGCCCTCCGAAGGAGCGAGGCGCTTGAGCTCGGCCTCGGTCGAGTTGAGGAGATCGTTCCAGGACGTCGCGAACTTCTCGACGCCCTCGTCCTCGAGCAGCTGCACGACCTCGTCGTAGGAGATCCCGAGCTTCTCGATGGCGTCGAGCTCGGCGCGAGCCTGCTCGTACGTGCCGCGCACCGTGTCACCGGTGATCTGACCGTGCTCGGCGGTGGCCTCCAGCGTGGCCTCCGGCATGGTGTTCACCGTGCCCGGGGCGACCAGCTCGTCGACGTACATCGTGTCCTTGTACGCCGGGTCCTTGACGCCCGTCGAGGCCCACAGCGGACGCTGCTTGTTGGCCTGCGCCTTGTCGAGCTCGGCCCAGCGGTCGCTGCTGAAGACCTCTTCGTACGCCTGGTACGCGAGACGGGCGTTGGCCAGGGCGGCCTTGCCGCGGGCCTCCTTGGCCTCCGGGGTGCCCAGGGCGTCGAGCCGCTTGTCGATCTCGGTGTCCACACGGGACACGAAGAAGGACGCCACGGACTGGATCTTGGAGAGATCCAGTCCGGCGGCCTTCGCCTTCTCCAGACCGGCCAGATAGGCGTCCATGACCTCGCGGTAGCGCTCCAGGGAGAAGATCAGCGTGACATTGACGCTGATGCCCTTCCCGATGACCGCGGTGATCGCCGGCAGGCCGGCCTTCGTCGCCGGGATCTTGATGAGCGTGTTCGGACGGTCCACCAGCCAGGCCAGCTGCTTGGCCTCGGCGATGGTCGCCGCGGTCTTGTGCGCCAGGCGCGGGTCGACCTCGATGGAGACCCGGCCGTCCTTGCCGCCGGTGGCGTCGAACACCGGTCGCAGGATGTCGGCGGCGTCGCGGACGTCCGCCGTCGTGATCATCCGTACGGCTTCCTCGACGGTCACCCTGCGCACGGCGAGGTCGGCGAGCTGCTGCTCGTAACCGTCACCGCTGCTGATGGCCTTCTGGAAGATCGAGGGGTTGGTGGTGACGCCCACGACGTGCTGCTGGTCGATCAGTTCGGCGAGATTGCCGGACGTGATCCGCTTGCGCGACAGGTCGTCGAGCCAGATCGCGACGCCTTCGTCGGAGAGGCGCTTGAGTGCGTCTGTCATGAGAGTTGCATCTCCTACTTGTCGTATACCGGCGTCAGCGCGCGGCGGCTTCCAGCCCATTGACAGTTTCAAGCGAGTCCCGGGCGACAGCGGCCACGTTCTCGGCAGTGAAGCCGAACTCGCGGAAGAGGACCTTGCCGTCGGCCGAAGCTCCGAAGTGCTCCAGCGAAACGATGCGTCCCGCGTCGCCGACGAAGCGGTGCCAGGTCAGACCGATACCGGCCTCGACCGCGACACGGGCCTTCACGGCCGGCGGCAGGACGCTGTCCTTGTACGCCTGGTCCTGCTCCTCGAACCACTCGACGGACGGCATCGAGACCACCCGGGTCGGGACGCCCGCGGCCTGCAGCTGCTCGCGCGCCTCCACGGCCAGCTGGACCTCCGAGCCGGTGCCGATCAGCAGGACCTGCGGCGCCGTGCTCTGCCCGTCGGGCCCTTCGGCGTCGAACATGACGTAACCGCCCTTGGCGGCATCCTCGTTGGCCTCGTACGTCGGCACACCCTGGCGGGTCAGCGCAAGGCCGTGCGGGGCGCCCTTGCCGAACTCCTTGGTGTAGCGCTTGAGGATCTCGCGCCAGGCGATGGCGGTCTCGTTGGCGTCGGCCGGACGGACGATGTTGAGGCCCGGGATGGCGCGGAGCGAGGCCAGGTGCTCCACCGGCTGGTGGGTGGGGCCGTCCTCGCCGAGACCGATCGAGTCGTGCGTCCACACGTACGTCACCGGCAGGTGCATCAGCGCCGAGAGCCGCACGGCGTTGCGCATGTAGTCCGAGAACACCAGGAAGGTGCCGCCGTAGATACGGGTGTTGCCGTGCAGCGCGATGCCGTTCATGGTCGCGGCCATGGCGTGCTCACGGATGCCGAAGTGGATCGTGCGGCCGTACTTGTTCGCGCCCGGCAGCGGGTTGCCGTCGGGCAGGAACGACGACGTCTTGTCGATCGTCGTGTTGTTCGAGCCAGCCAGGTCGGCGGAGCCGCCCCACAGCTCGGGAATGACCGCGCCGAGCGACTGCAGGATCTTGCCGGAAGCGGCGCGGGTGGCGACACCCTTGCCGGTCTCGAACTCCGGGAGCTCCTCCTCCCAGCCCGCCGGGAGCTCGCCCGAGCGGATCCGGTCGAACTCGGCGGCGCGCTCCGGGTTGGCGGTGCGCCACGCGGCAAACGTCTTCTCCCACTCGCCCTGGGCCTCGCGGCCGCGGTCGAGCGCCTCACGGGTGTGCCCGAGGACCTCGTGGGAGACCTCGAAGCTCTTCTCCGGGTCGAAGCCGAGGACGCGCTTGGTGGCCGCGACCTCCTCTTCGCCGAGCGCCGAGCCGTGCGCGGCCTCGGTGTTCTGCGCGTGCGGGGCGGGCCAGGCGATGATCGAGCGGACCGCGATGAAGGAGGGGCGCTCCGTCTCGGCCTGCGCCGCCTTCAGGGCCTTGTAGAGACCGGCCGGGTCGAGGTCGCCGTTGGGCTTCTGCTCGACACGCTGGACGTGCCAGCCGTACGCCTCGTACCGCTTGAGGGTGTCCTCGGAGACGGCCGTCTCCGTGTCGCCCTCGATGGAGATGTGGTTGTCGTCCCACAGCAGCACCAGATTGCCCAGCTTCTGGTGCCCGGCCAGCGAGGACGCCTCGGCGGAGATGCCCTCCTGGAGGCAGCCGTCACCGGCGATGGCCCAGATGGTGTGGTCGAACGGCGAGGTGCCCGGAGCTGCGTCCGGGTCGAACAGGCCGCGCTCGTAGCGGGAGGCCATGGCCATGCCCACCGCGTTGGCGACGCCCTGGCCGAGCGGGCCGGTCGTCGTCTCTACGCCCGGCGTGTGCCCGTACTCCGGGTGGCCCGCGGTCCTCGAACCCCAGGTCCTGAAGGACTTGAGATCGTCGAGCTCCAGGCCGTACCCGGCCAGGTAGAGCTGGATGTAGAGGGTCAGAGACGAGTGCCCCGCGGAGAGTACGAACCGGTCGCGGCCGGTCCAGTCCGGATCGGCGGGGTCGTGCCGCATGAGCTTCTGGAACAGAACATAGGCGGCGGGCGCGAGGCTCATGGCCGTACCGGGGTGGCCGTTGCCGACCTTCTGTACGGAATCCATGGCCAGGACGCGGGCGGTATCAACGGCCCGCTGGTCCAGATCGGTCCACTCGAGGTCTGTGGTGGTCGGCTTGGTGCTCACCCTGGGTCAGGGCTCCTCTCCACATGTTCGTATCCCGGTGACGACGGAAGCACCGGGCGTTGTCGAGCCTACCCCCGGAGCAACGCACCTCTTTTCGAGTGCATGCCTTTCAAAAAGTCGGACACAGCCAGGGTGCCGTCACAGCGTCGTCTCCGCCTGTCGGCGGTGTATACGCGCGCCGTGCGGCAGCCGCTCAACACGAGCCCACCCCCGCGAAGATCGGCGTCTGGGCAACGTCTAGAGTGGCGTGGTACGCGCAAGTCTTTACCGGGTCTTCACGCCGGGAGCTTGCTGGGATTTCTCTGTCAGGGGTGTGCGTGACGGCCGTCGAGTCCCGACCCGCAGGGGTCGTCTTGACTCCCAGCCCGGGGGGCCATCGTCCGTTCGGGGCCCGCGTCAAGGCATTCGTGGCGCTGACCAAGCCGCGGATCATCGAGCTGCTGCTGATCACCACCGTTCCGGTGATGTTCCTGGCCGCGCAGGGCGTTCCCGACCTCTGGCTCGTGCTCACGACGTGCATCGGCGGCTACCTCTCCGCAGGCGGCGCCAACGCGCTGAACATGTACATCGACCGCGACATCGACGCCCTGATGGACCGTACGTCGCAGCGTCCGCTGGTCACCGGAATGGTGTCGCCGCGCGAGTGCCTGGTCTTCGGTCTCGCCCTCGCCGCCGTCTCCACGCTCTGGTTCGGGCTCCTCGTCAACTGGCTGTCCGCCGCGCTGGCGCTGGGCGCGCTGCTCTTCTACGTCATCGTGTACACGATGATCCTTAAGCGCCGTACCGCACAGAACATCGTCTGGGGCGGCATCGCCGGCTGTATGCCGGTCCTGATCGGCTGGTCCGCCGCCACCAACTCGATGTCGTGGGCCGCGGTCATCCTCTTCCTGGTCATCTTCTTCTGGACGCCGCCGCACTACTGGCCGCTGTCGATGAAGGTGAAGGAGGACTACGCGCGGGTGGGCGTGCCGATGCTTCCGGTCATCGCCCCCAACACGGTGGTGGCCCGGCAGATCGTCCTCTACAGCTGGGTGATGGTCGCCGTCTCGCTGCTGCTGACGCCACTCGGCTACACCGGCTGGTTCTACACCGCGGTGGCGCTGGTCACCGGTGGTTGGTGGCTCTGGGAGGCACACTCGCTGCAGCGCCGTGCCAAGTCAGGGGCGACGGGCGGCAAGCTCAAAGAGATGCGGCTCTTCCACTGGTCCATCACCTATGTGTCACTGCTCTTCGTGGCGGTCGCGGTGGATCCCTTCCTGAGCTAGCGGCCGGTACATCCAGCCCGTCCGGCGGCAGCAGTTTCCAGCCCGTCCGGCGTTTGAGGTCCAGGGTCCGGGCGGAGGCCCAGTGGCCCACACCACGTGGCCCCGGCGTCGCCAGGGCGCCGTACCCGCAAGTAGCATCGCTGCATGGCAGATACCAAGCAGGCAGAGCGCAAGGCGGCCAAGCTCGCCAAGCAGATCGGCGCCTTCGCCAAGGCGCACGGCGGCGCCGAGGGGCAGCTCGAGTACATCGGTCAGGTGGGCACCCGCATCGTGCTCGTCGGCGAGGACGGCGCCTGGGGCGACCTTGTCGCGCCCACCCACCCCATCGCGCAGGCCGCGGCCGAGAAGGCCGGGATCACGCTGCACGAGTCCTTCGACGGCGAGTTCGCGGCGAAGGTCCGCACTGGGCCGTACGAGTGGACCCGGATGGCGGGCATCCAGGTCGGCGGTCCGTCCAACGACTGAGCAACACCTCGTCGGGGTGTCACCCGTTAGGACTGTGGAAGCACGGTCCATGACAGGGAGACCGGATGATCGACACCCCGACCCTCGTGGACCAGTACTGCCACGGAGTGCTCCGTACGGAGCTGGGCCTCGGCACCTTCGAGGCGCATCTGGGCAGGACCGCGGGGCCGCCCGCGCCGGGCACCACGTTCTTCGACACCCAGACCGGCTTCGCCGTACGGCGATGGTGCCCGCCGCTGCTGGGTCTTGAGCCGCACTGCCCGCCCGCCCGCTATCTCGCCCGCCGCCGCGAGCTCGGCGTGCTCGAGGCGGGCAGACGGCTGCTGCGGGGCAGCGGAATCTCCACGTATCTGGTGGACACCGGGCTGCCGGGGGATCTCACGGGCCCGCGCGAGATCGCCGCGGCCGGCTCGGCCGAGGCGCGCGAGATCGTACGTCTCGAACTCCTCGCCGAGCAGGTCGCCGACACCTCGGGCACCGTGGAGAGCTTCCTCGCGAACCTCGCCGAGGCCGTGCACGGGGCCGCCGCCTCCGCCGTCGCCTTCACCTCTGTCGCCGCCGTGGGCCACGGACTCGCCCTCGCCCCCGAGCCGCCGGGCCCCGGGGAGGTGCGCGGGGCCGCCGGGCGCTGGCTGGCCGCGCGGCAGGTCGGCGGGAGGCTCACCGATCCCGTACTGGTGCGGCATCTGCTGTGGATCGCGGTCGCCTCCGGGCTGCCGCTCCAACTGCACGTCGGGGTGGAGGATCCGATGCTGCTCACCGGCTTCGCGGCCGCCACCGCCGGTCTCTCCACCGATCTGGTGCTGTTGCACGGCTATCCGTACCACCGGCACGCCGCGCATCTGGCAAGCGTCTTCCCGCATGTGTACGCCGATCTCGGGCCCGCTCTCGTACACACAGGGGCTCGGGCCGCCGCCGTACTCGCGGAGATCCTGGAGCTCGCACCGTTCGGGAAGCTGCTCTTCTCCAGCGGTGCGCGCGGGCTGCCGGAGCTGCATGTGGTGGGCGCCCGGATCTTCCGGGAGGCGCTCAGCCGGGTGCTCGGCGGCTGGGTCGGCGACGGCGCCTGGGCCCGTGCGGACGCGGAACGGGTCGCCGGGATGATCGCGGCGGGCAACGCCCGCCGCGTCTACGCACTGTCGGACGCCTGACGGCCAGGCCCTGACAGCCGGACGATTTCCCGTCGGATGCCTGACGGCCAGGCTCTGACAGCTGGACGATTTCCCGTCGGACGCCTGCCCGTCGGACGACTGCCCGACGGACGCCTGCCTGTCAGATGCTTGTCCGTCAGACGCTGGAGAGCGCCGAGTCGGTCCGGGCCGGGATCTCCGCGTGGGTCTGCGGACGCTCGCGCAGGCTCAGCGCGAGGCGCACTACCGCGATCCACATCAGCGCGGAGCCGAGCATATGGGCGGCGACCAGCGCCTCCGGGACCTGCGTGAAGTACTGGACATAGCCGATGGCGCCCTGGGCGAGCAGCACGATCAGCAGGTCGCGGGCGCGCGCCCGGGTGTCGTCGGGGGCGTCGACCACCCGTAGCACCAGCCACATCGCCACGGCCAGCGCGCAGACCGCCCAGGCGGCGAAGGCGTGGACATGTGCGGCGGCGGCCCAGTCCCACGGCATCCGCGGTACGTCGCTGCTGTCGCCGGCGTGCTTGCCGGAACCGGTCACCGTCGTGCCCAGCGCGACGAGCAGCCCCGAGACGGCGACGATCGCCCAGGACAGCTTGCGGACCGGGCGCGGGACGCGCGGGCGCGGTGTGCCGTCGCCCTCGCGGGTGCGCTGCCAGGTAATGGTGGCGACCGTGAGCAGCCCGGTGGCGAGCAGGAAGTGCCCGGCCACGGTCCAGGGGTTGAGGCCCGCCCAGACCGTGATGCCGCCGAGCACGGCGTTGCTCATCACGATCCAGAACTGTGACCACGCGAGCCGGGTCAGCCCGCGCCGCAGCGGCTTGGTGGCGCGGGCCGCGACGATCGCCCAGCCGACCGCCGCCGACAGGACGTATGTCAGCATCCGGTTGCCGAACTCGATCGCGCCGTTGATGCCCTGCTCGGGGGTGGCGAAGAGGCTGTCGTCCGTGCACTTTGGCCAGGTGTCGCAGCCGAGACCGGAGCTGGTCAGCCGGACCGCGCCGCCGGTGACGATGATGACCACGCTCATCACGACGGCGGAGAGCGCGGCGCGCCGGAGCGTTTGGGGCGTGGGCGTCCAGCGCTCGGCGATATGGGCGAGAGGGGTCTGCACGGGCCCTATCGTAGGCGGACGATTGTGCACGTTTTCACGAGGGGTCCGGTCCGGCGGATCCTGCCGGTGCGGTCAGGACGGCGGGTACGCCAGCCGGAAGCGCGAGCCGTCGAGATGGTCCTCCTCCTCCCACCACACGGCGATCCGCCAGTGCACCGAGGACGGCGGGCGGTCGGGCGAGTGCAGGAACGCGTCGGTCAGCTCCGCCGCCACCGCCTCCGCGCTGCGGTCCGTGACGGCGTCCGTGCCACGCCACGGGTACGTCATCGGGGTCCAGGACCCATCGGCGCCGTCCCGTACGTCGAACCGCCACACCGCCCGCCACGACCGCGCCCGCAGGATCCGCCGGACCTCCGCGCCGTCCAGCCCCAGCCCTTCGGCGATCACATCCGGATCCACGCCCTCTATCCGTGCCGCCAGGACCGCGAGCGGCAGCAGCCGCTCCGGAAGCAGGTCGTGCGCCCGCAGATGTGTCAGGCCGCCGTCGAAAGGGCAGCGCCGCAGTCTGCGTTCCAGCTGGTCGTCAAGGTGCTCAAGGGCCACATCATGCGCCGCCTCGCGCGGGTCGGGCGCAGACCACAGGGCGTGGAACTCACGCTCGGCCCGTACGGCCCAGGACGCAGCCTCCACCGGCAGGCCCAGCTCCTCCAACCGGTCGCCGAGGAAGGCATGCGCCTGAGCGAGGCCCTCCTGGTTGCGCGGGTCCGAGCGTTCGAGGCGCTCCCAGACCTTGATGGCACGGCGGGTTGCCGCCAGGGCGGCGAGTCCGTCCTCGCGGTCACCGGACGAGGGCTGCTCGCCCATCGGATGGAGGGCGTAGCGAGGCAGACCCAGCTCGTCGCTGAGCGGCTCGGCCAGATAGACGGCCTGGCTGATCAGCGCGCGGGCGTACCAGCGGGCGTGCTCCTCGTCATGTCTGGCCGGCTCCTCGCAGCGCCGGATCGCCTCGTCGACGGCGGTCAGCGCGTCCTCGCGGCGACCGGTGTCGAAGTGGTGGCGGGCGAGGTCGCCGTACCGCAGGCTCAGCCGGGCGGTGAGCGAGAGGTCGTCCGCGGCGTGCGCGGCGAGCGCCGCGATCAGGTCGGTCAGCATGCGCTCGCGCTCCCGGGGGGAGGCTCCGGCCCTGCCGGACCTGACCTTCGCCCACTCCGCGTCCAGTCGCAGTGCGGCAGTCCGCTCCATCGAGGCCTCCCACCGTGCGGATCTTGGCAGGCTCATACTGGCCCGTGGGTCAGTCCCAGCGGAAGAGTCGCGCGGCGGCGCCGAGTCCGAGCACAGCCCAGACGGCGAGGATCCCGAGATCGCCCCACGGCACTCCCGCGCCGTGCTGGAGCACATCGCGCAGACCGTCCGAGAGCGCCGAGATCGGCAGCAGCGCGAGCACCGACTGGACGCCGTCCGGGAACCTGTCCAGCGGCACGATCACTCCGCCGCCCACCAGGAGCAGCAGAAAGACCAGGTTGGCGGCGGCCAGGGTGGCCTCGGCCTTGAGTGTCCCGGCCATCAGCAGACCGAGGCCGGAGAAGGCGGCGGTGCCGAGGACGAGCAGCAGGAGTACGGAGACGGGGTTGCCGTGCGGGGACCAGCCGAGCGCGAAGGCGATGACGGTCAGCAGCACGATCTGGAGGACTTCGGTGGCCAGGACGGAGAGCGTCTTGGCGCTCATCAGGGCCCATCGGGGGAGCGGCGATGCGCCGAGCCGCTTGAGCACTCCGTACCGCCGCTCGAAGCCGGTCGCGATGGCCTGGCCGGTGAAGGCGGTGGACATCACGGCGAGTGCGAGCACGCCGGGCGCCAGGAAGTCGACGGCTTTGCCGCTGCCGCCCGTTGTTTCCGTGGGCAGAGTGAGGATGTCGACCGTGGAGAAGAGGACCAGCAGCAGCGACGGGATGACGACGGTGAGCAGCAACTGCTCGCCGTTGCGCAGGAGCATCCTTGTCTCGAACGCGGTCTGCGCCGCGATCATGCGGGGCAGGGGTGCGGCGCCGGGCTTCGGCGTGTACGTACCGAGGCTCATGAACGCGGCTCCTTGCCGGTGAGCTCGAGGCTGTGTTTTCCCGGGGGGCAACCCCCGGACCCCCGGTCGAGACCGGTGTCGTCCCACTTCATGAACGCAGCTCCTTGCCGGTGAGCTCAAGAAAGACATCCTCGAGGGTGTGGCGCTCGACGGCGATCCCGTCCGGCATCACACCGTGCTGTGCGCACCAGGACGTGACGGTCGCCAGCAGCTGCGGACCGACCTCGCCCGTGATCCGGTACGCCCCGGGCGTGAGCTCGGCCGCCGCAGTACCGTCCGGCAGTGCCTTGAGCAGCGAGCCGACGTCCAGCCCCGGCCGCCCGGTGAAACGCAGCGTGTTCTCGGCGCCGCCCCGGCACAGCTCCTCGGGGCTGCCCTCGGCGATGACCCGGCCCGCGTCGATGATCGCGACATCGTCGGCGAGTTGCTCGGCCTCGTCCATGAAGTGGGTGGTGAGAACGGTCGAGACGCCGTCGGCACGGAGTTCGCGCACGAGGTCCCAGGTGGACCGGCGGGCCTGCGGGTCGAGGCCGGCGGTCGGCTCGTCCAGGAAGACCAGTTCGGGGCGGCCGACGACGGCCATCGCCAGCGCGAGCCGCTGCTGCTGGCCGCCGGAGAGCCGCCGGTAGGTCGTGCGGCCGCAGCTGCCGAGACCCAGCCGTTCTATCAGCGCGTCCACATCCAGCGGATGCGCGTGCAGCTTGGCCATATGGCGCAGCATCTCGTCGGCGCGGGCCCCCGAGTACACGCCGCCGGACTGGAGCATCACGCCGATCCGGGGGCGGAGTCTGCCGGCATCGGCGACGGGGTCGAGGCCCAGGACGCGTACCGCGCCCGCGTCGGCGCGCCGGTAGCCCTCGCAGGTCTCGATCGTAGTGGTCTTGCCGGCTCCGTTGGGGCCGAGGACGGCGGTCACGGAGCCCTGGCGGACCTCGAGATCGAGGCCGTCCACGGCCGTCTTGGATCCGTAACGCTTGACCAGGCCACGGATCTGGACGACGGGCTCGCTTCGCATGCCGGGAAGTCTAGGCGGGGGGCCGGGGGCCCAGGGGCGCGGGGCCCGGGAGGCTCCGGTGCTTAGGTAACCCTTAGTGATGAAGCGCACCGGATCACCCCTTGGACGTCGGTTGTCACGGTCAGAGGAATTACGCAACAATGGCGTTGTGAAAAACGTTGGCGAGGCTCCTCACGAGGAACTCGCGACCGGGGAGCGCTCCACACGCAACCGGGTCGCGCGATCCGTGCTGGACCACGGCCCGTCCACCGTGGCCGACCTCGCGACGCGCCTCGGTCTCACCCAGGCAGCCGTACGCCGTCACCTCGACTCGCTCGTCTCCGACAATGTCGTTGAGCCCCGTGAGCAGCGGATCTACGGCGCGCGCACCCGGGGGCGACCCGCCAAGGTGTTCGCCCTCACCGACTGCGGCCGGGACGCCTTCGACCAGTCGTACGACACGCTGGCCGTCGACGCGCTCCGGTGGATCGAGCGAGCCGCGGGTGGCGGAGCGGCGGGAGAGGCGGCCGTCGCCGCCTTCGCCCGGGACCGGATGGGCACGCAGGCGGACGCCTACCGCAAGGCGGTGGACGCCGTGGCACCCGAGGAACGCGCCGAAGCGCTGGCCAAGGCCCTGAGTGTCGACGGGTACGCTGCTACGGCGCGTAACGCACCGATCGGCCAGCAGCTCTGTCAGCACCACTGCCCGGTGGCCCATGTCGCCGAGCAGTACCCGCAGCTGTGCGAGGCGGAGACAGAGGTCTTCTCCCGTCTCCTGGGAACGCATGTACAGCGTCTGGCCACCATCGCCCATGGTGACGGTGTCTGCACGACGTTCATCCCGCACAGCTCACCCCAGACCACCACACCATCAGCATCTGCAAGCACGGCCGGGAGGAACCCCGCATGACTCTCCCCACGGAGACTGCCCACCCCGAACTCGAGGGCCTGGGTACGTACGAATTCGGCTGGGCCGACTCCGACGCGGCCGGTGCCGCGGCCAAGCGCGGCCTCTCCGAGGCGGTCGTCCGCGACATCTCGGAGAAGAAGAACGAGCCGGAGTGGATGCTGAAGCTGCGGCTCAGGGGCCTGCGGCTGTTCGACAAGAAGCCCATGCCGAGCTGGGGCTCGGACCTGTCGGGCATCGACTTCGACAACATCAAGTACTTTGTGCGGTCCACGGAGAAGCAGGCGGAGTCCTGGGAGGACCTGCCCGAGGACATCAAGAACACGTACGACAAGCTCGGCATCCCGGAGGCGGAGAAGCAGCGCCTGGTCGCCGGTGTCGCCGCCCAGTACGAGTCCGAGGTCGTCTACCACCAGATCCGTGAGGACCTGGAGGAGCAGGGCGTCATCTTCCTCGACACGGACACCGCGCTGAAGGAGCACCCGGAGCTCTTCCAGGAGTACTTCGGCACCGTCATCCCGGTCGGCGACAACAAGTTCGCCTCGCTGAACTCCGCCGTGTGGTCCGGTGGCTCGTTCATCTATGTGCCGAAGGGTGTGCAGGTCGACATCCCGCTGCAGGCCTACTTCCGTATCAACACGGAGAACATGGGCCAGTTCGAGCGGACGCTGATCATCGTCGACGAGGACGCCTACGTCCACTACGTCGAGGGCTGCACCGCCCCGATCTACTCCTCGGACTCGCTGCACAGCGCGGTCGTGGAGATCATCGTCAAGAAGGGCGGCCGCTGCCGCTACACGACGATCCAGAACTGGTCGAACAACGTCTACAACCTGGTCACCAAGCGCGCCGTGGCGTACGAGGGCGCGACCATGGAGTGGGTCGACGGCAACATCGGCTCCAAGGTCACCATGAAGTACCCCGCCGTCTACCTGATGGGCGAGCACGCCAAGGGCGAGACCCTGTCCATCGCCTTCGCGGGCGAGGGCCAGCACCAGGACGCCGGCGCCAAGATGGTCCACATGGCCCCGAACACCTCCTCCAACATCGTCTCCAAGTCGGTGGCGCGAGGCGGCGGCCGTACCTCCTACCGCGGTCTGATCGAAATCGGCGAGGGCGCGCCGGGCGCGAAGTCCAATGTGCTCTGTGATGCGCTGCTGGTCGACACGATCTCCCGCTCCGACACCTACCCGTACGTGGACGTCCGCGAGGACGACGTGTCCATGGGCCACGAGGCCACCGTCTCCAAGGTCTCCGACGACCAGCTCTTCTACCTGATGAGCCGCGGTATGACGGAGTTCGAGGCGATGGCGATGATCGTGCGCGGTTTCGTCGAGCCGATCGCCAAGGAACTGCCCATGGAGTACGCGCTGGAGCTCAACCGGCTGATCGAGCTGCAGATGGAGGGGTCGGTCGGCTAAGGCCCCGCCCTCCCAGAGCAGCGACTGTTTTTCGACGTAGGAAGAGAGCAAGACGACAGCCATGGCTGAGGCTCAGAACATTCCGGCGGGCTCCACCACTGCCGGTTCGATCGCGGTGGCCGCCGAGTCGACCGTCGCCACCCGCATGAGTGCGCCGCCGTCCTTCGACGTGGCGGACTTCCCGGTGCCGCACGGCCGCGAGGAGGAGTGGCGCTTCACTCCTCTGGAGCGGCTGGCCGGTCTGCACAACGGCACCGCCGTCGCGACCGGCAGCGCCATCAAGGTCGCGATCGACGCCCCCGAGGGCGTCATCATCGAGACCGTCGGCCGTGACGACGCGCGGCTCGGCAAGGCGGGCACCCCGGTGGACCGTGTCGCCGCCCAGGCGTACTCCTCCTTCGAGACGGCCTCGGTCGTCACCGTGCCCAAGGACATCGTGCTCACCGAGCCGGTCCGTATCGCCGTGCACGGCGAGGGCGGTACCGCCTACGCCCACCAGGTCATCGAGCTCGGCGCCTTCGCCGAGGCCGTCGTGGTCATCGACCACACCGGTGACGCGGTGCTCGCCTCCAATGTCGACTACCTGCTCGGCGACGGAGCGAAGCTCACCGTCGTCTCCGTCCAGGACTGGGACGACAAGGCAGTCCACGTCTCCCAGCACAATGCGCTGGTCGGCCGGGACGCCTCCTTCAAGTCGATCGTCGTCACCTTCGGCGGCGATGTCGTACGCCTGCACCCGCGCGTTTCCTACGCGGGCACCGGCGGCGAGGCCGAGCTCCTCGGTCTGTACTTCACCGACCAGGGTCAGCACCAGGAGCACCGCCTCATGGTCGACCACAACGCCCCGCACTGTCGCTCCAACGCCGCCTACAAGGGCGCGCTGCAGGGCCAGGACGCGCACGCGGTGTGGATCGGCGACGTCCTGATCGAGGCCAGGGCCGAGGGCACGGACACGTACGAGATGAACCGCAACCTCGTCCTCACGGACGGCGCGCGCGTCGATTCCGTACCGAACCTGGAGATCGAGACCGGCGAGATCGTCGGCGCCGGTCACGCGTCCGCCACCGGCCGCTTCGACGACGAGCAGCTCTTCTATCTGCAGTCCCGTGGCATCCCGGCCGACGAGGCGCGCCGCCTGGTGGTCCGCGGCTTCTTCGCCGAGCTGGTCCAGAAGATCGGCCTGCCCGACCTCGAGGAGCGCCTGCTCGCCAAGATCGACGCGGAGCTGGGGGCGTCCGTCTGATGGCAGCCTTCGTCCGAGCCTGTGGGCTGAGCGAGCTGGAGGAGGACACCCCGAAGCGGGTGGAACTCGACGGCACGCCGGTCTCCGTCGTCCGCACGTGCGGCGAAGTGTTCGCGATCAACGACATCTGTTCGCACGCGAATGTCTCGCTGTCCGAGGGCGAGGTGGAGGACTGCCAGATCGAGTGCTGGCTCCACGGCTCCAGCTTCGACCTCCGCACCGGCAAGCCGTCCGGACTGCCCGCGACGCGCCCCGTGCCCGTATACCCCGTCAAGATCGAAGGGGACGATGTGCTCGTCTCCGTCACCCAGGAGTCCTGAGTCACCCATGGCAACGCTTGAAATCCGCGACCTGCACGTTTCCGTCGAGGCCGAGAACGGCCCCCGGGAGATCCTCAAGGGCGTCGACCTGACCGTGAAGCAGGGCGAGACCCACGCCATCATGGGCCCCAACGGCTCCGGCAAGTCGACCCTCGCGTACTCCATCGCGGGCCACCCCAAGTACACGATCACCAGTGGCACCGTGACTCTGGACGGCGAGGACGTCCTGGAGATGACCGTCGACGAGCGCGCCCGCGCCGGCATGTTCCTGGCCATGCAGTACCCGGTCGAGGTCCCCGGCGTCTCGGTCTCCAACTTCCTGCGTACGTCGGCGACGGCGATCCGCGGCGAGGCCCCCAAGCTGCGTACCTGGGTGAAGGAGGTCAAGTCCGCGATGGAGCAGCTCCAGATGGACCCGGCCTTCGCCGAGCGCAATGTCAACGAGGGCTTCTCCGGCGGTGAGAAGAAGCGCCACGAGATCCTTCAGCTGGAGCTCCTCAAGCCGAAGATCGCGATCCTGGACGAGACCGACTCCGGTCTGGACGTCGACGCGCTGCGTCAGGTCTCCGAGGGCGTCAACCGCGTCCGTGAGACCGGCGAGGTCGGCACCCTGCTGATCACCCACTACACGCGCATCCTGCGCTACATCACGCCCGACTTCGTGCACGTGTTCGCGAACGGCCGCATCGCCGAGTCCGGCGGCGCCGAGCTCGCCGACAAGCTCGAGGCCGAGGGCTACGAGGCATACACGAAGGGTGGCGTATCCGCGTGACACAGCTGCCGGGCCTCCTCGACACCGAGGCGATCCGCAAGGACTTCCCGATCCTGGACCGCGTGATCCACGACGGGAAGAAGCTCGTGTACCTGGACAACGCGGCGACGTCACAGACGCCGCGCCAGGTGCTCGATGTGCTGAGCGAGTACTACGAACAGCACAATGCCAACGTCCACCGCGGCATTCATGTGCTCGCCGAGGAGGCCACGGCGCTGTACGAGGGCGCCCGCGACAAGGTCGCCGCCTTCATCAACGCGCCCAGCCGCGACGAGGTCATCTTCACCAAGAACGCCTCCGAGTCGCTCAACCTCGTGGCGAACATGCTCGGCTGGGCCGACGAGCCCTACCGCGTGGACCACGAGACCGAGATCGTCATCACGGAGATGGAGCACCACTCCAACATCGTTCCGTGGCAGCTGCTCGCGCAGCGCACCGGGGCGAAGCTGAAGTGGTTCGGCCTCACCGACGACGGCCGCCTCGATCTGTCCAACATCGACGAGATCATCACCGAGAAGACGAAGATCGTCTCCTTCACGCTGGTCTCCAACATCATGGGCACGGTCAACCCGGTCGAGGCGCTCGTGCGCCGAGCGCAGGACGTGGGCGCGCTGGTCCTGGTCGACGCCTCGCAGGCCGCGCCGCACATGCCGCTGGACGTACAGGCGCTCGGCGCCGACTTCGTGGCCTTCACCGGCCACAAGATGTGCGGCCCGACGGGCATCGGCGTGCTGTGGGGCCGCCAGGAACTGCTGGAGGACCTGCCGCCGTTCCTCGGCGGCGGCGAGATGATCGAGACCGTGTCGATGCACTCGTCGACGTACGCTCCGGCGCCGCACAAGTTCGAGGCCGGTACGCCCCCGATCGCCCAGGCCGTCGGCCTCGGCGCGGCCGTGGACTACCTCAACTCGATCGGCATGGAGAACATCGCCCAGCATGAGCACGTCCTCACCGAGTACGCGGTGAAGCGGCTGCTCGAGGTCCCGGACCTGCGCATCATCGGCCCCACCACGGCCGAGGAGCGCGGCGCGGCGATCTCCTTCGTGCTCGGCGACATCCACCCGCACGACGTGGGCCAGGTTCTCGACGAGCAGGGCATCGCGGTCCGGGTCGGCCACCACTGCGCGCGGCCGGTCTGCCTGCGGTACGGAATTCCTGCGACCACGCGAGCGTCGTTCTATCTGTACTCCACGCCGTCCGAGGTCGACGCTCTGGTCGACGGCCTGGAGCACGTCCGTAACTTCTTCGGATGAGGGACTGACGCGTGAAGCTGGATTCGATGTACCAGGAAGTCATCCTGGACCACTACAAGCACCCCCACGGGCGCGGTCTGCGGGATGGCGACGCCGAGGTGCACCACGTCAATCCGACGTGCGGCGACGAGATCACACTCCGTGTGCGGTACGAGGGCTCGCTCATCGCGGATGTCAGCTACGAGGGCCAGGGCTGCTCCATCAGCCAGGCCAGCGCCTCCGTGCTGAACGAGCTGCTGGTCGGCAAGGAGCTTGCCGAGGCGCAGAAGATCCAGGCGACCTTCCTGGAGCTGATGCAGTCCAAGGGGCAGATCGAGCCGGACGACGCGATGGAGGAGGTGCTGGAGGACGCGGTCGCGTTCGCCGGCGTCTCCAAGTACCCGGCCCGTGTGAAGTGTGCTCTGCTGAGCTGGATGGCGTGGAAGGACGCGACCGCCCAGGCACTGGGAGACGGCGCGGAGAGGGAGACGGCATGACCGAGAACGCAGGAGCCGCGCTGAAGCCGGCCTCCGAGGAAGAAGTCCGCGAGGCGCTGTACGACGTTGTCGACCCCGAGCTGGGTATCGACGTCGTCAATCTCGGCCTGATCTACGGCATCCACATCGACGACGCCAATATCGCCACCCTCGACATGACGCTGACGTCCGCGGCCTGCCCGCTGACCGATGTCATCGAGGACCAGGCGAAGGCGGCGACGGACGGCATCGTCAATGAGCTGAAGATCAACTGGGTCTGGATGCCGCCGTGGGGCCCGGACAAGATCACGGACGACGGTCGCGAGCAGCTGCGCGCGCTCGGCTTCAACGTCTGAGCCGGACACCTCGAGATCCGGCAAACGGCCATGCCCGCCAGGCAGACTGGCGGGCATGGCCGTTTCTCTGTACACCGTCGTCATCGACTCCCACGATCTGCCGGCGCTGGCCCGCTTCTGGAGCCAGGTCCTGGACTGGAAGGTGGTCTTCGAGGCCGAGGACGAGATCGTCATCGGGGCCGACGAGTCCGCCCTGCCGGGGATCACGTTTGTGCCTGTGGGCGAGCGGAAGACCGTCAAGAACAGACTGCACATCGATCTCACGCCCGACGACCAGACCGCCGAGGTCGAGAGGATCATCGGGCTCGGGGCGCGGCGGGCCGAAGTCGGGCAGCGGCCGGAGGAGACCTGGGTGGTGCTCGCCGACCCCGAGGGCAATGAGTTCTGTGTGCTGCGGCCGAAGAAGACGCTGATCGACTAGATGGACCGGATCGACGGTTCGACCGGATCGACTAGTACGCGGGAGGTACGGCGGCGGCCTCGGCGAGGGTCGGGGCCAGGTTCTCCTTGCGGATGCGCTGGTCGACGTAGAGCAGGCCGGCCACCAGCTGCGGGAAGGCGGCGACGAAGATCTGGCCGATCAGCTGGCTCACCATCAGCACGATCAGCAGGCCGCCCATGGAGACCACGACTTGCAAGGCCGTGGGATCGGAGCCCAGGTCCGAGGTGCCGATCGCGCCGGGGAACATTCCCAGCAGGTTCACCGGCAGCTGGATGAGGTAACTCGCCACCGCGGCGATGAGGAACGCGAGCAGCATGGTGCCGAAGATCCGCCACCAGCCGCCGCGTACGAGCTGCGAGGAGCGGCGCATCGCCGCGAGCGAACTCTGGCCCTCGAAGACGGCGGCAGCCGGTGCCAGGCTGAACTTCACCCAGAGCCAGGCCGCGAGCGGTGTGGTCACCAAGGAGCCCAGGAAGGCCAAGGGCGGCACGATGAGCGGCCCGGTACCCGCGGCGAGGAGCGCGATCATCATGGTGACGAAGGCCAGCAGGAACAGCGCGAACGGGACCAGCAGGATCAGGCCGGTGAGGAAGACCGTGCCGATCACCGCGGGGACGCGGGCGCGGGCCCGGCGCCAGATGGCGCCGAAGGTGGTCGGCCGGCCCAGTACCGCTTCCTGCACGATCGCCGAACAGCCGGCGTAGACCATCGTCGTGGCGAACAGCATCGCCAGCACGCCGATGAGCCAGACGCAGCCGAAGGCGATGAGCAGGGGCCGGACGTCCGCCCAGGCGGGGGTCCCTTCGTCGGCGAAGACGCGGGGGAGGTGGCTCCCCGCGACCGCATAGGCGGCAACCGTCGCCACGGCGACCACGGCGGCCGCCGCTCCGTAGGCGGCCGCGGCTATGCCGAACAGCTGCTTCCAGTAGCGGCCGATCGTCGCGAAGGCACCGCCCAGGACATCGCCGAGGCCGAGCGGAGCCAGCGGAATCACTCCGGGCTTGGGTGGCGGCGGAGGCATCCAGCCGCCCCAGCCTGGAGGGCCTGCGTGCGGCGTGTTTCCGTATGCCACTGGTGTGTCTCCCGCGCGTCTTGTGCCTGGTCGGACGGGACACCGTAGCGGGACGGCCCGGGACGGTTCACCGCGCCCCCTTCGCCCTGCCCTTCGTCGTGGCCCGCGCCCCGCTCCTGGTCTCGGCCGTCGCCTCGCGCAGCGCGGGCGCGGCCTGCTCGAAGTAGCGGAAGAGGACGCGCAGTTCATCGGCGCTGAAGCCGTCGAAGACCTCGGCCATCCGGCGGCGGGCCGCGCCGAACGCCGCCTCGTCCTGCTCGCGGGTGAGCGGCACGGCCTCGACCACGACCCGTCGGCGGTCGGCCGGATCGGGGCCGCGGCGCACCCAGCCGGCCCGCTCGAGGCGGTCGACGAGCCGGGTCGTGGCGCTCTGCGAGAGACCGATGCGTTCGGCGAGCCCGCCGGTGGTCAGGGGCCCCGCGAGTTCCAGGGCGTTGAGCGCATACACATCGGTGGGGTTCTGCCCGAGGGTCTCGGCCGCCGCCTGGCCGTGCAGGACGACGGCGGTGAGGTAGTCGCGGTAGATGCGTGCGAGCTGCCCGAGCAGTGGTCCGCGTTCCTGGTCGGACATCGTCCGCCGCCTTTCTGGGGATACATGGTCGTCTGTTGCTTGCGCCCGTACATATATTGCACGACCCGCCGTTGTGTACTGCTGTACGCAACGATGTGTACACTCGTACGCATGGGATACGGACTGCTGGCCGCGGCGATCGCGGCGGAGGTGGCCGGGACGACGGCCATGAAGTACAGCGAGGGCTTCACCAGGCTGTGGCCCTCGCTGCTCACCGTCGTGGGCTATCTGCTCGCCTTCTCGCTGCTCGCGCGCACGCTGAAGACGCTGTCGGTGGGCACCGCGTACGCGATCTGGGCGGGTGTCGGCACGGCCGCGATCGCCGTCATCGGCATGGTGTTCCTGGGCGAGTCGACCAGCCTGGTCAAGATCGCGGGCATCGCGCTGGTGATCGCCGGGGTCGTGGTGCTCAGCATGGGCGGAGCCCACTGATGGCGCGTCGGTACGACCCCGAACGGCGCGAGCGCCTCATCGACGCCGCGATCCGGGTGGTCGGGCGCAACGGGATCGCCGGGCTCAGTCATCGCACCGTGGCGGCCGAGGCGGATGTGCCACTCGGCTCGACGACGTACCACTTCGCCTCCCTCGACGAGCTGTTGGTTGCCGCGTTGCGCCAGGCCAACGAGGGGTTCGCGGCGGCGGTACGGGACAGTGGCGCGCTCGCCGACCCGGACGCCGATATCGCGGAGGAGCTCGCGCGGCTGATGGGGGATTGGCTCGCGGGTGAGCGCACCGGGGTTGAGCTGGAGTACGAGCTCTATCTGGCTGCCCTGCGGCGGCCCGCGCTGCGGCCGGTCGCGGAGGAGTGGTGCGAGGGACTTGCCGAGATCCTGGCCCGGCGGACCGATCCGGTCACCGCGCGGGCGCTGGTGGCGTTGATGGACGGCATATGCCTGCAGGTGCTGCTGACCGATGTGCCGTACGAGGCGGAGTTCGCGCGCGAGATGCTGGCGCGGATCATCGGCTGAGCGGAACGGCTGCCGGCGGCGCGCGGGCGTGTCCGGCGGGCGAGAGCGGGGTGCCTGACGTCGGCGCCGCCGGTCCCATTCCCGGTCCCGTTCCCGTCTGCGCGGCTGTCGCGGGAGCGGCCGACCACCGGCCCGTCAAGGACGCGATCGGCCGGCCCGCCCTGGCCGTGTACGAGCCCGGCTCCACGTTCACCCGTGACCTGAACCTGCGGGAGGAGCTGCTGCTCGACCCGAAGACATTCGAGTACCGCGGTGAGCGCAAGCTCTATCTCGCCGGTGGAAAGCTCGATGGAAAGGTCACCACGAAGGACACGCCGGTGAGGGGCAGCGCTCTCGTGAAGGCCGCCGTCCTCGACAATCACAGCCTGCGCCCCTGACCGGCCGGGGGTGGGACGGGGCGGACGCGCGACCGGCACCTGAGACCGGTTCGCACCCGCCCGCCCCGGCCGGTTAAGTTTTCTGTCATGACCGACACCACTGCTCCTCGCACCACCGGCGCCGTCGCCGCCGGGCTCGCCACGCTCACCGCCGACGGCACCGTCCTCGACACCTGGTTCCCCGCCCCCGAGCTGTCCACCGAGCCCGGCCCGGCCGGGACCGAGCGGCTGACCGCCGAGCGTGCCGTCGAACTGCTCGGCGAGGGCGCCGCCAAGGCGCTCGGCCCGGACGCCCGCCGCGGCGTCGAGGTCGTCGCCGTCCGTACGGTCATCGCCTCGCTCGACGACAAGCCGCTGGACGCGCACGACGCGTATCTGCGTCTGCACCTGCTCTCGCACCGCCTGGTCAAGCCGCACGGCCAGAACCTGGACGGCCTGTTCGGCCTGCTCGCCAATGTCGCCTGGACCTCGCTCGGCCCGGTCGCCGTCGACGACGTCGAGAAGGTCCGGCTGAACGCTCGCGCCGAGGGTCTGCACCTGGCCGTGACGAGCATCGACAAGTTCCCGCGGATGACGGACTACGTCGCGCCCAAGGGCGTGCGCATCGCCGACGCCGACCGCGTCCGCCTCGGCGCGCACCTCGCCGAGGGCACCACCGTGATGCACGAGGGCTTCGTCAACTTCAACGCCGGCACGCTCGGCACATCGATGGTCGAGGGCCGGATCTCCGCGGGCGTCGTCGTCGGCGACGGCTCCGACATCGGCGGCGGCGCCTCCACCATGGGCACGCTCTCCGGTGGCGGCAACGTCCGTATCGTCATCGGCGAGCGCTGCCTGATCGGCGCCGAGGCGGGCGTCGGCATCGCGCTCGGCGACGAGTGCGTCGTCGAGGCCGGTCTGTACGTCACCGCCGGTACCCGGGTCACCCTGCCCGACGGGCAGATCGTCAAGGCCCGTGAGCTGTCCGGCGCGAGCAACATCCTCTTCCGCCGCAACTCGGTCACCGGCGCCGTCGAGGCCCGCCCGAACAATGCGGTCTGGGGCGGCCTCAACGAGGTCCTGCACAGCCACAACTGACGCCCAACCGCACTGACCTGCGGCTGAGCTGTCGCCAGTTTTCATCGTCGGTCACCACTGAGCGCCCTCCCACGGCCCCTGGACGGCCCCGGGAGGGCGCTCCGCTGTCGCTGTGCCCCGTGAGTCCCCGCGCCGTCCGGCACGCCTGTGGCGCCCTGTGAACGGCCCCTGACCAGGAAAGTCGGTCAGGGGCCGTTCTCATGAGGTTGTCCGCGAGCGACCGCTGTTCCCTGCTGTTTCCCGACCGAACGGGAGAGCACGGGAAGGGCACGGCCGCTGAGATGGCCGAGCCGCTCGGAGGATGCTTCTCCTGCCCTGTCAGCGGATGACGCGGACGGTGAGCTGCGTATCCGTGGCATTGAGCATGACGGACTGGATGGAGCCGCGGGCTGTGCGGTAGGACCCGGTGCCTCCGGTGATCGCGACGCTGGCGTCGCCGGGGCCTGCAGCGGTAACGGTGAACCGACCTTGGAAGGTGATCTGCCCCTCGGTCAGGGTAAGGGAGCCCACGCACTGCAGGTCGAACTCATCGGCGGGGGCGGTTCGGGTGATTGTGCAGACCTCGCCGAAGTTGCCGACCGTGGCGCTGCCATGGATGAGATTCCCGCTGACGACGAATTCGTCTCCTTGGCTGGGCCCGGACGACCCGTCCACATCGATGGAACTGATCTGGGTCTGCCTCGCGATCAGCTGGTGGACGTTCTCAGGCCCGGGACCAGTACTGCTGGAAGCCGATGCCGGGTGAGAGCAGACAAGGAGGGCGACCAGTCCGGTGGCCGCGCTCAGACCGACATGCTTGAAGTGACGCACGCTGTGCTCCTGTGGGACCAAGGGGGCGGCTCACTGACCATGTGTCATGTGAGGTAACCGATTCCCAGGTCAGCCTCATGTGGATCACATGGTTCCGCGACTCGCGCCTACCCATCCAGGTGAAACGACCGGCGGCGCCCACCCGACGGAGAGGCGGATGAATCTTTTCCCGCCATTGCTTCCTGCCGCACCAGAGCGATCCTCAATGGCGACGGAAGGTTCCCTCACGTGCGCAAGAAATCCTGGGCAGCAGTGGCGGCGGGTGCCCTGGCGGTCGCGACCCCGGCGGTGGGGTCACCCTCCGCGAGCGCGACCGATGTCTACTCGAGGTTGGTGAACTACAAGAGCGGACGATGCCTCTCCCTGGAGGGCGGCGGTGGTACGGCCAACGGGACCAACGCCATCATCCGGAGCTGCGGCACCGGGCACGAGCAGTATCGGTTCCACGCCACGCCTTCCGGTGAAATCCGCAACCTCAAGAACGGCAAGTGCCTGTCGCTTGCGAGCGGCGGGGGTACCGCCAACGGAACCGAGGTCTTCCTGTGGACCTGCAACGGTCGCTCCGAGCAGGAGTGGAGCTACTCAGGTACTCACCAGTGGTACAACGTGAAGGCCGGGAAGCGCATGTCGACGGCGGGCGGCGGGGGCACCTCGAACGGCACCAAGGTGACCATCTACAACTGCCTCGGTTCGGACGAGCAGCACTGGGACTACGTGGCTAGGAAGATCGTGATGGGAGGCCTGCAACCTCCCACCGCCACAACCGAGGCGTCCTCAGGGCTCCGCCCGGACCCTGTCCTCAGACGCCGGCTGGGCTGGACGTCGGTGCGAGCAGCTCCTCGTACGCCCTGCGCAGGCCGTCGGTCGCCTCGCGGCCGGCGGGCTGCAGCGGTTCCCGGACCGGCCCCGCGTCGATCAGTGCCTTCACGGTCACCGTGCCGGGCAGGCCAGACGCCATCATCAACTCGGCCAGCGGGGCGATGAGTTGATTCAGGCGGGCGGCCTCGGCGACCTGCCCCGCGTCGTATGCGTCGAGCGCCGCCCGCAGCTGCCGCGGCGCGACATTCGCGACCGTGCTGACGAAGCCCGCACCGCCCACCGCGTACAGCGGAAGGTTCAGTTCCTCGCTGCCCGAGTAGTACGCCAGCGAGGTCCGGGCGATCACCTTCGTCGAGCCGAGCAGGTCGTACGCGCAGTCCTTGACGGCCACGATCCGCGGATGCCCGGCCAGGCGCATCAGCGTGTCCGGCTCGATACGGGTGCCGGTGCGGCCCGGGATGTCGTACAGCATCAGCGGGATGCCGACAGCGTTCGCGACCCGCCTGAAGTGGGCCTCGACAGCTGCCTGCGGCGGACGGCTGTAGTACGGCGTCACCACCAGCACCCCGTCCGCGCCCGCCGCCTCGGCGGCCTGCGCCAGCTCCACGGTGTGCCGGGTGTCCGCGCTGCCCACGCCCGCGACGACGGACGCGCGGTCGCCGACCGCCTCCACCACCGCCCGTACGAGAGCGGTCTTCTCCGCGTCCGAGGTGGTCGGCGACTCACCTGTGGTGCCGTTCACCACGAGGCCGTCGCAGCCCTCGGCCACCAGATGGTCCGCCAGATTCTGGGCGCCGTCCAGGTCCAGCTCACCGGCGTCGGTGAAGGGCGTGATCATCGCGCAGAGCGCGCGGCCGAAAGGACGGGATGTGGTCATACGGCAGTTTCGGTCGGGCAGAGCGTGAAGGTCCACTTAGATTTTCTTGCGGTGAGAGGCAAGCAGAGCTGAACTATTGAGTGTGCATGCCTGGAGGTGGTGTCGACGCGGTCTGTCCGTTCCGGAATCCGTCGTCGTGAGCCGGTACCGCCGGGCGCGCCGCCGGCGCGGGAACTGCGCACTCCGCTATCCGTCACCGAACGGTGATCGGGGCCACGGCCGGTTCTTTGTGCCGCGCCCGGCAGGCTGTGTCCATGATCCGAGCCGTGCGCCACCTCCCGCTGATTCTGCTGCTGCCTCTCCTCCTGACCGGCTGCGGTACCGAGAAGGCCGCCTCGGGAGCCTCGGAGCCCTCGGGGCCTGCAGGATCCTCGGAACCGTCGGGATCCTCACGACCGGCGCCCGACCGGTCCCAACTGGAGGCGCGGGCCCGGTATATGCAGTCCGCGATGGAGCACATCTACGTCATTGACGTCGACGGCTTCAATCTCGCGAAGCAGTCTGTCGGAGTCTCCGGCGGCGACGGCTTCTCCAGCGCGTATGTCTCCAAGAGCGGCGGCCGGATACAGCTGGAGGTCGACCGGGGAACGCTGACCGAGGCCAACTGCGCGGAGCGTTCCGTGTATCCGGCGGAGGGAGGGCCCGTGAAGTGCGAGCGGGACGGCACGTTCTGGTACCGGACGTCCGGCAACGCGCACGAGTACGCGCGGGCCGAGGACGGTCATGTCGTACGGATCGGCGCCGACGGGGCCGTGGACCGCGACACCCTGCGGCGCGCCGCCAAGGCCGCGCACCACGCGGACGACCGGGAGCTGGACGAGCTCCTGCCGCAGCAGGTGCCCACCGCGCCGGTCGAGCGCGGCGATCTGCCGCCGGTGGGGGACGGCGCACCCAACAACGATGTGGGCGTGGGTGGTTGACCGCGGTTGACCTCAACCATGGTTCACGTTTCAGGATGGCGATCGGCGGCGCGCCACAAGGGGCGTGCCGAGCGAGGAGGCATCGCCATGACTGTGACCGTGCAGCCCGACTCCCGGCCCGACCTCACCCGCGCCGGGGTCGGCCTCGTCGAAACGTCCACCTGGGACGTCGGTACCCCCGAGCGGCAGCGGGCCGCCGTCGAGGCCATCTCCAAGGCCTGGCAGAGCCGGGACTGGCCCTGTGCCGGACTGCTCTCGTACAGCGTCTGCGTCGGCGAGGACGGCAGGACGCTCCTCCACTACTCGCAGTGGCAGGACGAGGACGCCTACCAGGAGTTCCTCCGCGCCTACCAGGACGACAGGAATGAGGAGATCGACGCGGCCGTGCCCGGCATCCAGCGGCTCGCGCTGCACTCCTACGAGCTCTAC
The DNA here is from genome assembly GCF_040651435.1 of Streptomyces sp. NPDC048479. Taxonomy (NCBI): domain Bacteria; kingdom Bacillati; phylum Actinomycetota; class Actinomycetes; order Kitasatosporales; family Streptomycetaceae; genus Streptomyces; species Streptomyces sp. NPDC048479. The sequence goes on along the minus strand of NZ_JBEZKA010000020.1, from coordinate 121,171 downwards.
CGCAGCGGCGGCCTCGGGACGGACGACCGGCGGATCCCGGGCTGTGTGGTGATCGTGGACGTGGAGTTCGAGGGGCCGGACGCCGAGCGCCAACGAGCCTGGGTGGACGGCGTCTTCGAAGCCCTGGGAACGGATCCGCACCCGAAGCCGGGCGGGATCTCCGGGCACTTCCACGCCAGCGTCGACGGGACCCGGGTGCTCAACTACGCCGAGTGGGAGAGCGCCGAGGCGCACCGCGAGGCGCTGGCCGCGCCCGGCGACGGGGTCGGGTCGAGGACTCCGCAGTGGGCGAAGGTGCGGAGCTTTCCCGGCGTGACAGGTGGCGGCGTGAACCGGTACACGCCCGCGCTGAGCCTCAGCGCGGGCGTGCAGCCGACGGTACTGCCGTACTGAACGTACTGCCGTACTGCGGTGTTTCGGCGGTACTGCGAGCGACTACGGGCGGAAGCGCAGGACCTGCGGGTCGTGATCGCTGTTCTGGTCCGCGAACTCCGCGTTGATGTGCACGCTGTCGTACGCGAAGTCATGGATCGACGGGCTCGTCAGGATCTGGTCGAGAACCTGGCTGTTGCCCTGGAAGACGTACGAGTAACGCTCCGAACAGGGCAGGGACTTGACCGCCGGGTAGAGCGCACCGCCGTCCGTCAGAGCCTTCGTCGTCGCGGAGAACTCGAAGTCGTTGATGTCCCCGAGGGTCAGGACATCGGCGCGGCGGTCGGCCTTCAGGATGTCCTTGACGAAGGCGTTCACGGCCTGCGCCTGCAGGAGGCGCTTGGTCTCGGAGGAACGGTTCGGCGGCTGGTGGTGCGAGGTCAGCGACTCGTCGCCGCCCTTCGAGCCGAAGTGGTTGGCTATCACGAAGACCGTACGGCCGCGGAAGGTGAACTCGCCGGCCAGCGGCTTGCGGCTGTCGCTCCAGGCGGCGTTGGACGGGTCGATCCGGCCGGGGGAGAGGGTCAGGGCCGCGTGGCCCCGCTCCTGTACGACAGCGGTCGCCGTCTTCGCGTCGCCGCCCGGGCGGTCGGTGAAGGAGACCCGCTCCGGGTTGAAGAGGAAGACCTGACGGATGTTGCCGCCCGGCTCGCCGCCGTCCTTGTTGTTCTCGGGGTTGATGGTGCGCCACTGGTACGCGGGACCGCCGGCCGCGGTGATCGCCGCCGTGAACTTCTTCAGCGTCTCCTCGGCCGAGACCGTGCCGTCGTTCTTGGCGCCGTTGTCGTCCTGGATCTCCTCCAGGGCGAGGATGTCGGGCGAAGCGAGGTTGGTCACGACCGCGCCCGCCAGCGCGTCGAACTTCGCCTGCGGGTCGGACGGGTCGAGGTTCTCCACGTTGTAGGTGGCGACCGCGAGCTCGCCGTCGCGCTGCTTGCGCGTCGCCTCACGCTTCAGGCCACGGTTCTGCACCGTGCCGAGGGTCCGCGCGGTCAGTGTGTAGCCGCCGAACTGGTTGAAGTCCAGGGGTCCTTCGTTTGTGCCGGACAGTACGTCCCCGACGTTCGCCGTGGGGAAGGGCTTCTCGGCGAGCGGCGTCAGCGACTGGATCTGGAGCCGCCCGGTGTTCTGCGCGGTGTACGAGTTGTAGAGCGTGCCGCCGCGCCGGACCGGGTTCTCGTGCGGCTTCACGGTCACCCACAGCTCGGCGTGCGGGTCGGTCGCGCCGACGACGCGCGAGGTGCCGATGCGTACGTTGCTGCCCTCGAGCGACTCGTAGTAGTCCAGGGCGTAGGCGCGGGGCTTCAGCGGCAGCGCGTTGATGCTGCCGGCGGCCGCCGAGTCACCGGCGGGGGCGTACGCCGAGGGGACCGACCGGGCGGAGACGGTGACCGGCGCGGGCAGCGGGTTCTGGGACGAGACCACGGTGACGGTCGGCTTGGCGATCTGGGTGAGCGACTGGTTGCCGGAGGAGGTGCCGCCGGGGATGTACTCGCCGACGGTGCCGGAGACCAGCACCTGGTCGCCGACGGCGACGGTCGGGTTGGAGCCGGTGTAGACGAAGACGCCCTCGCTGGTGGCGGGGTCCGCGTCGGCCTGCGGGTCCTGGAACCAGAAGCCCTTGGAGCCGTAGGTCCGTACGCCCGTGACGATGCCGGAGACCTCGGTCACCTGCTGCCCGACCAGCGGGGATATCCGGGTGGAGCCCTGGATGTCATGGATCCGGACCTCACCGGCGGAGGCGGCGGCGGACGCAGCGGAGGCAGCGGAGGAGCCTGCGAGCAGGCCTGCGGCCAGCGCGACGGCGACGACGGCCGAGACGGCGGTGGTTCTCGGTACGACGGAGGAAGGCATCAACGAACTCCGGGAGTGAGGGATGAGGGGTGGCGCAAAATGGTTCTACGCGCGTCAATCTCTTGGTTTTGTAGGGGAGTTGTCAAGGGTTGACGGGTGTACGGCGACCGACGGGCGGGTGAATCGGTACATGGGAGCCTGCGCGACGCCCGGCATGCCCTGCGCGTACTGCCCGGGCTCGGCGAAACCCGGTGAAATGCGTCTACGCTGGGGGCCGCCCACCGGGCCGCCCGCACCCGAACGCCCCGAGGAGAACCACCAGATGTCGGAAGACCGCCCCACCCTGCCGCCGGTGCGGCTGCACTCGGACGCGGAGCTGGCGCGGGACGCGCTGGCCACGCCGCTGCTGACCAGGGCCGTCCGGCTCGCCCGCTGGGCGGGTCCCGGGACGCGGGTCGGCGCCGGCGGCGAACTCGTCGACGAGCAGTTGCCCGTGGCCGCGGAGGAGCTGGGGCTCGATGCCGAAGGCGACGGTCCGGCGTACGCGAGCGAGGCATGGCGCCTCGCCGTCGACGCCGGGCTGGTGGAAGTCCAGGAGCCGCAGGACGACGATGCGGAGTACGGCACGGTCAGCGCGGGGGAGAACCTCGAACTGATTGTCTCGGGCGGACCGCAGGACATCCTCGCGATCTGGCAGGACGCCCTGGAGGCCGTGCACGCGGACGCCACCGCTCCTGTTCTGGAGGACCTGGCCGGCGCCATCGGCGAGGACGGCGAGATCGACTTCGAGACGCTCGACTGGGACCCGGAGGCGGAGTCCGAGTTCCTCGACGGGGTCCTCGGGAACCTGTATCTCCTGACGGTCTCCGACGGCGGCGCGGGCGATGAGCCGGTGCCGCTGCCCGCGCTGGCCGCGTCGATGATCGTGCCCGACGACATGGGCGAGCCCACCGACGACGTACTGGAGCAGGTGTCGGACGCGATGATGCGGCTGGACGACCAGTTCCGGCTGCTCGAGCCGATCGGTCTGGTCGAATACCGCCCGGTGGACGAGGCGTTGATGGCGGAGGAGGGCGAGGAGCCGGCGCCTCCGGTCGACGACGAGGACGTGTCCCGGTACGGGATGGTCAAACTCACTCCGCTCGGCCTGTACGGCGTCAGGGCCCGGATGCGGGAGGCGGGCATCAACGCGCCGGCGGTCGGGGACCTGGCGGACAAGGAGGCGGACGCACTTCTGGACGGGCTCGCGCACTACCCGGAGCTGTCGGCACGGGCCGAGACCGAGCAGTGGCTGGCCCGGCGCACCCCGGCCGAGTCCGCGCGCGAACTCCTCGCCGCGGCGCGCGGCGCGGACGCGGGAGCTCCACTGCGCCGCCTCCACTGCCAGCAGGCGCTGACCCTGGTGGGCCCGCAGGCCGAGCCGGCGGTCCGTGCGGTCCTCGACGACGCGGAACTGGGTGGCCTGGCCCGGGTATGGCTGGCGGAGCGTGGCGCGTCGGACGTGCCGCCGCCGCCGGAGTCGATGATCTTCTGGCTGGCGATCGACACGATCGCGGCGCAGTTGGACACGGAGGGGGACCTGGAGGAACTCCGGGACCTGGTGGAGGGGCTGGTCGGCCAGCACAGCGGCTTCTTCGATGCGGCGTGGCGGGTGGATCACCCGGCGACTGCGGACGTACTGGAGGCGATGGGCCGGCTGCACCCGGACAAGAGGGCGGCGAAGGAAGCCCGCAAGGCGGCGTTCAAGGCGCGGTCGCGGCCGGGTGGCTGAGGGGTTTTTCCCCTGCCGGCCCCTTCCCGTAACCGGGGGCAGGCACCCGGCCCCCCGGGCGGAGGGTGGGGGTACTCCGTACCCCCACCCCGGATACGCCGGCTTCGCGGCGCAGGCCGACGACTGGGGCAGGCCCCGGGGCGCCTCGCGGCGCAGGACGTGCGCACGGCGCGGTCGTGGGCCGGTGGTTGAGTGAATGCCGCCCGTGGCCGGGCGAGTTCCTCGGGCCCGGGGCCTCGGCTTTTGCCGCCCAGACGTGCGGCGGGGCAGGGACTGGGCCTCGGGGGCGTCGACTTCGCGGCGCGGCTGCGGGTCGGTGGTTGAGTGGATGCCGCCCGTGGCCGGGCGAGTTCCTCGGGCTCCCGGGCGTTGGGTTCGCGACGCGGGCCGACGAGTGGGGGCAGGCCCCGGAGCACTCCGGGGCGTCGGCTTTGCGGCGCAGACTGCGGCGGGGCAGGAATTGAGCCCCGGGGGCCTCGATGTCGGTCGGTGTTCAAGTGCCGTTTATGCGCGGGCGGAAGTGTGTGGCCGTCATCAGCCAGTCGGATGCGTCCCTCAGGAGACCTCGATGCCGCTCACCCGCAGGCAATTCAGCAGACAGTCCGCGCTCACCGGCGCGGGAGTCGTCCTCACCGGCGCCGTCGGTACGCTCGCCACCGCACCCGGCGCTCTCGCCGCGGAGGACGCCGCCGACACCGCGGAGCAGGCCGGACACGGGGGGCACGGCAGCCACGCCCCCGGCTACGGACCGCTGCTGTCCGACCCTGAGAAGATCCTCGCGCTGCCCGCCGGATTCTCGTACCGGATCATCACCCACAGCGGTGTCACCAAGCTGGAGTCGGGCGAGTTCACCCCCTCCAACCACGACGGCACCGCCACCTTCGAGGGCCCGCGCGGAGTGACCCTCCTCGTCAACAACCACGAGCTCAAGGGCCCCCGCTCCGGCTGGAAGTACCCGGTGCCGCTCAGCGAGGGCCTCGTCTACGACCCGGCGGCCTCCGGTGGCTGCTCGGTCGTCGAGGTGCACCGCAGCGGCGAGGTCGCCCAGTGGGTCGGCATCGCCGGCACCTCCACCAACTGCGCCGGCGGGCGCACCCCGTGGGGCACCTGGCTCACCTGCGAGGAGACCGAGGACCTCGCCGGCAAGAACGGTATGACCAAGGACCACGGCTATGTCTTCGAGGTCGACCCCTGCGACCGGCGCGCCAACCGCGCCCCGAAGCCCATCAAGGCCTTCGGCCGGTACGCCCACGAGGCCGTCGTCATCGACCCCAAGCGCGGCCACGCCTTTCTGACTGAGGACGCCTCCGGCCCCAACGGCCTGCTCTTCCGCTGGGACCCGCCGCACGGCTTCAGGCACGGCCGCGGACAGCTGCGCAAGCTCGCCGACGACGCCGGCGTACTCCAGGCGACCAAGTGCTACGACTCCGGCGGCCGCTTCGTCGACGATCTGTCCCGCGCCACGAAGATCGGCACGGTCTACGGCGTGGACTGGGTCGACGTGCCCGACCGCGACGGCCGCACCGTCTCCGTGCGCAAGCAGTTCGCTGACAAGGACATCACCCGCGCCCGCAAGCTCGAAGGCATGTGGTGGGGCGACGGCGGCGTGTACATCGTCTCCTCGTACGCCCGCGAGGAGAGCCCCGTCCAGCACGACGGCCAGGTCTGGTTCTACGACCCCAAGCGCCGCACCCTTACGCTGAAGGTGCTGCTCGGCGTCAACCCCGACCCGTCCAAGGACGGCGCCTTCGACGGCCCGGACAACATCACCGTCTCGCCGTACGGCGGCCTGGTCATCGCCGAGGACGGCGAGGGTGTCCAGCACCTCTTCGGCGCGACCGAGCGCGGCCGTACGTACCCGATCGCGCGCAACGAGCTGAACATCGGCACCGCAGTGGAGCCCGAGTACAGCGAGTTCACCGGAGTCGTCTTCTCGCCCGACGGCCGGACGCTCTACGCCAACATCCAGACCCCGGGCATCATGCTCGCGATCACGGGGCCCTGGAAGCGCCAGTAGCAGCACCTCTGACGTCACCTCTGACGGTGCCGTTGACGCCGCCCCGGTTGTACGCCCGTACCGTCCTCGTGCCGGTACGGGCGTACCGGCACGCCGCGGCGAGGCGTTCACGCATCGTCTTCACGGCGACCGTCGCTGCCCCGGAAAACCCTTGGCGCACCCGGACGTTGCCCTCCTAAAGTGATGCTCGTCCAGGTGCGAAGGCAGGACCTACTTCCACTCTTAATGGGGAGGCCGCGGGTTCGAGTCCCGTCACCGGCTTCGGCCCGGTGTAGCTCAGTTGGCAGAGCACCTTGTCGGTTCCGCCGGCCTCGATCTCTGGACACACCACAATTTCATGCACCTCCCGGTGCGAAGGCCGCGGCTACTTCTTCCAACGAAATCACGCCGCAGCCACTCTTGATCTCGGGAGGCTCAGCATTCGGGGTGCCCGGTGCGCAGGCAACGGTTACTTCCTCGGACCGGGAGGCTGCGGGTTCGAATCCCGCCCAGCCACGGCTGGTGGTGAAATCCGGAATCACGCCCGGCACAAGTCCGTCGCCGACTCCTGATCTCGGGCACCCCTTTGCTGCGCTTCCCCCAGGAATTCGGGGGAATTCACATGGCACGCTTCAACACCCGTACCACCAAGGCAGGGGCCGTCTCGCCCGTGCGGTCGACCGGTCGCGCCGTCCGCACCCACCAGGGCGGCATCGGCGCCGAGCGCGACGCACGCTCCGAGCTCTTTCTGCTGGCAGTCGCCAACTTCGTTTCGCAGCAGACCTTTTACGAGTCCGGCGGCGACCGTGACAACCGCTTCACCACCCTCGTACGCCGACTCGCAGTCGAGGACCCGGAGTGGACCGCCGGCCTGCTCGCATGGCTGCGCGGCGAGGGCAACATGCGGACCGCCTCCATTGTCGGCGCCGCCGAATACGTCAAGGCACGCCTCGACGCGTCCGTGACTGCGGGTCCGACGAACCGTCAGGTCGTCAACTCCGTACTGCGGCGTGCCGACGAGCCCGGCGAAATGCTCGGCTACTGGACCTCGCAGTACGGCCGCAATGTCCCCAAGCCCGTCAAGCGCGGTATCGCGGACGCCGTGTCCCGCCTCTACAGCGGAAAGTCGCTGCTGAAGTACGACACCGCCTCCAAGGGCTACCGCTTCGGCGACATCCTCAACCTTGTTCACGCCTCGCCCGACCCCGGGAAGCCGTGGCAGGGCGCGCTGTTCCAGTACGCCCTCGACCGCCGGCACAACCCGGACACGGCCGAGCCGCCCGCCACGAACCGCACGCTCACCGCCCACCGGGCGCTGATGGCGGTGCCGGCCGCCGAGCGGCGCGCGGTGATCACCGCGCCCGACGGCGCGGCGCGCCTCGCCGAGGCGGGCATGACCTGGGAGGCGCTCGCGGGCTGGCTGCAGGGTCCGATGGACGCGGCGGCCTGGGAGGCCGTCATCCCGTCCATGGGTCCGATGGCGCTGGTCCGCAACCTGCGGAACTTCGACGAGGCCGGCGTCTCGGACCAGGTCGCCGCGCAGGTCGCCGCGGAGATCTCGGATCCCGAAGTGGTCGCCGCATCGCGGCAGTTCCCCTTCCGCTACCTCGCCGCGTACCAGCACGCGCCGTCGCTGCGCTGGTCGTACCCGCTGGAGCGGGCGCTCGGCCACTCGCTGGCCAATGTGCCCGCGCTGCCCGGCCGGACGCTGATCCTGGTCGACCGTTCGGGCTCCATGTGGGCGCGGCTCTCGGACCGCTCCGAGCTCAACCGCGCCGACGCGGCGGCGGTGTTCGGCGCGGCGGTGGCGATGCGGGCGGAGCGCGCGGATCTCGTCGAGTTCGGTACGAGCAGCGCGTCCGTGAAGTACCGCAAGGGCGAGTCCGTACTGAAGGTCCTTGAGCGCTTCGGCGACCTCGGTGGTACCAACACCACCGAGGCGGTCCGCAAGCACTACAAGAAGCACGACCGGGTGCTGATCGTCACCGACGAGCAGGCGGCGTACAGCTACCACGGCGACCCGACCGAGCAGGTCCCGGCGGACATCCCGGTCTACACCTGGAACCTGGCGGGCTACCGGGCCGGCCATGCGCCGTCGGGCAAGCCGAACCGGCACGCCTTCGGGGGACTCACGGACGCGGCCTTCCGCATGGTGCCGCTGCTCGAGCGGGGCCGGGATGCCGACTGGCCCTGGAAGTGAGCCCTGGTCCTCGGCGTGAGCCCGGGAAGTGAGCCAGGGATGAGTGCGTCTGTTGTGCGCCTGTGAATTGACATCTAACATGTCAGTTCATGGGTGCACTGCGGCCGGTACGGCGGACTCTGCTGCGCGACACGGCGTACGCGGCGATCCGGGACGCCATCGTGCGCGGCGAGCTGCCGCCGGGAGATCCCGTGCGCGACGCCGACCTAGCCGAGCGGCTGGGGCTCTCGCGCGCCCCGGTGCGCGAGGCGCTCGCACGGCTCGCGGAGGAAGGGCTCATCGAGGCCAAGCCGCAGAGCTATACGCGGGTGACGCGGCTCGACCCGCGCGCCGTGCGCGAGGCCGCTGTCGTCGTGCGCGCCATGCACGAGCTGGCCGCGAGTGCCGCTGTACCGCTGCTCACGGGCGAGGACATCGCCGAGATACGCGAGGCGAACAGCCGCTTCGAGAGCGCGACCCGCACCGGTGCCGTCGGCGAGGCGCTGCAGGCCGACGACGAGCTGCATGACGTACTCGTACGGGCCTGCGGCAACCGAGCCGTCGCGGCGACGATCGCGCGCCACACCCCGCTGATCCGCCGACTGGAGTGGCGGCAGTTCGCCGAGGCGAGCGCGCTGCGGTCGGCCGAACTGCATGTGCGGCTCATCGAAGCGTGCGCCGCCGGCGATGCCGACGAGGCGGTCCGGGCCACCGCGCGGATCTGGCGCGCGCTCGAAGAGCTTGCGGACGAACCGGACCTTCTCTGATCATCCGAATCAAGGGAGTCAGCGTGTCGATCACGTCGTACGAGCGCTATCCGCTGCTGTTCGGCCCCTCGCCGGTGCACCGGCTCGACCGGCTGACCCGCCACCTCGGCGGTGCGGAACTGTGGGCCAAGCGCGAGGACTGCAACTCCGGCATCGCCTACGGCGGCAACAAGACGCGCAAGCGTCGACGCTTCGGCCGCCCCGGAGCGGACCCGGGAGCAGATCGGGCGCATCGCACGCAATACCGCCTCACTCATCGGAGTGGAGCGGGAGCTACCGGATCAGGACATCGAACTGGACGCGCGGTACCACGCGGGGACATACGGCATCCCGGACGCCACGACGCTGGCGGCGATGCGTCTTGCGGCCCGTACGGAGGGGATGGTGACGGATCCGGTGTACGAGGGGAAGTCGATGGCCGGGATGACAGACCTGGTCACACGTGGTGAGATTGGGTCCGAAGCGACCGTGCTCTACGCCCATCTCGGCGGCCAGCCCGCGCTCAATGCTTATAGCGCGCTGTTCTGACGTGGCGTGGCGGGGGCCCGAGGGCGCATACTCGAGGTAATGACAAAGTCAGCCGGATCCCGGCGCTACCTGCCCTCCAGTCCCTTCAACAAACCGGCCGCGGCTGCCCCACCCATTGAGCAATACGAAGTGGGGGACCGGGTCTCGCATGACCAGTTCGGACTCGGAAGAGTCATCGCAGTCGAGGGCGACAACGCCGCTGTGCTCGTCGACTTCTCGGGGCGTCAGGGAAGAATCCTGAGCCCATACTCCAAGCTGGCCAAACTCTGAGGACCTGGCCCCCGGGCCCGCCATCACCTAGCAGCGATGGCGGCCCCGGCGGCGCAGGTAACGGTGCTTGGCGGGTCACAGTGCCTGGGCGGCCGGTTTCACCATGCCGCGCACGGTGCGGGACTTCACGAAATCGCCCATGGCGGTCATGTCCCATTCGCCCGAGAGCTGCTTGATCAGTTTCGCCATCATGACGCCGGTCTGCGGCTCCGCGCCGGTGAGATCGAAGCGGACCAGCTCCTCGCCCGTCGCCGCGTCGATCAGCCGGCAGTAGGCCTTGGCCACCTCGGTGAACTTCTGTCCCGAGAACGAGTTGACGGTGAAGACCAGGCCCGTCGCCTCGGCAGGAAGCCGGCCCAGATCCACGACGATCACCTCGTCGTCGCCCGCGCCCTCACCCGTCAGGTTGTCGCCGGAGTGCTTGACCGCGCCGTTCAGGATCGAGAGCTTGCCGAAGTAGCAGCTGTCCAGGTGGTTGCGGTTGGGGCCGTAGGCGATGACGGAGGCGTCGAGGTCGATGTCCTTGCCGCCGAACGCGGGCTCCCAGCCGAGGCCCATCTTGACCTGCGAGAGCAGCGGTCGGCCGCCCTTGACCAGGGAGACGGTCTGATTCTTCTGGAGGCTGACCCGGCCCTTGTCCAGGTTGATCTTTCCGGCGCCGGCGGCGGGTGCGGCCGGGGGCGTGGAGGGGGCGGGCGGAGCCGCGGCCAGGCGCGGGTCCACCGGCGCCGCCGGTGCGGCCACCGGGGCGGGTGTGGCGGCCGGAGCGGGTGCGGCGGCCGGAGCGGGTGCGGCGGCGGGCTCCTCGTCGACGGAGACGCCGAAGTCGGTGGCGATGCCCGCCAGCCCGTTCGCGTAGCCCTGGCCGACCGCACGGGCCTTCCAGGCGCCGTTACGGAGGTAGATCTCCACGACGACCAGCGCGGTCTCGGCACCGAGCTGCGGCGGTGTGAAGGTGGCGAGCGCGCTGCCGTCGTCGGCGCTGCGGATGGTGGCGGTCGGCTCGATGCCCTGGAAGGTCTGTCCCGCGGCGTCCGGGCTCGCCGTGACGACGATCTTCTCGATACCGGGCGGCACGGCGGCGGTGTCCACCACGATCGCGTCGGGCGCACTGCCGCCACCGGAGCGGTAGCTGACACCGGGGCCCGCCGGCTGGTTGTAGAAGATGAAGTCGTCGTCGGAGCGCACCTTGCCGTCGGCGGTGAGCAGCAGGCCCGATACGTCGAGCCGCACCGGGGCGGCGACGTCCACCACCACGCGGGCGACGGAGAGAGGGATGTTCGAGCCGGGGGTCATAGCTGTCATGCCAGGGATAACGATTGAGGGCGCTTTACCGTTCCCTTACCTTTCGGCTATCTGTTGCGCGGGTGGTTGCGGGCCGTGCGCTCATTGCCGAATTTGTACGCGCCGGTCCAGCGGGCCATGACCAGTTGGGCGTCGCCCGACTCCACTTCGGCCAGGAACTTCTCGGCGCGGGCGCCGCGCAGCGTGCCGGCCGCGCGGGCGCGGTGGGTGATGACGACGCTGCCGTCGCCGTGCTGCGCGTAGCTGAATCCGAAGGGTTTGGCCATGGCCCACATCCTGGCCGGGGCACGGCCCGCTCGGCACGCGAATTTCCTGGGTGCGATCAGTACGGCCACTGGGGCGGGTTGGTGGTGAAGTGGCCGCCCAGGTGTGCGTGGTCCGGGTTGTCCGGGTCGAGTTCACCCTGCTGCGCGACGAGCTTTTCGGCGTACTGCTCCGAGTCGTCCTGCGGTTCGTAGCCGAGAGCGCGCGCCGTCGTGAGGTCCCACCACAGGCGGGTGTTGGCGGAGGAGCCGTAGACGACGGCGTGGCCGACGTTCTCGGCGGTGAGGGCTGCGTGGAAGAGGCGGGCGCCGTCGCCCGGGCTCATCCAGACCGACAGCATCCGTACGGACGTCGGTTCCATGAAGCAGGAGCCGATGCGGACGGAGACGGTCTCGAGGCCGTGCAGATCCCAGTAGAGCTGGGCCAGATCCTCGCCGAAGCACTTGGACAGGCCGTAGAAGGTGTCGGGGCGCCGCGGGGTGTCGATGGGGATCAGCTGGTCCGACGCGAAGGGCGGCTGCCCGTGCGGGCGCGGGGTGAAGCCGACCGCGTGGTTGCTGGAGGCGAAGACGATGCGTTCGATGCCCTCTTCGCGGGCCGCCACGTAGAGGTTGTACGTCCCTTCGATGTTCGCGCGCAGGATCTTGTCGAAGGGGGCTTCCAGCGAGATCCCCGCGAGGTGGATGATCGCGTCGACGCCCCGCACCGCGTCGCGCAGCGCCTCCTTGTCGGCGAGGTCGGCGGTGACCGCATCCGGCACCCCCTCGATGGGAGTGGCGTCGAAGAGGCGGAGCTCGTAGCCGTACGCGGGCAGCAGCCCCCGCATCAGCGTGCCGAGGCCGCCTGCGGCGCCGGTGAGCAGGACGGTGCGGGGAGCGGGCATGGGCGGATCTCCTCGAAAATGCTCAGGTCCGTAGACGGCATTCACATGCATGGACACGCTAGGGAGTGGTCCGGGCACCGTCAAGTGTGGCGCGGAGGGGCCGACTCCGCCTCTGAGTTGCGGTTTTCCGTCTTGACCGGCGCCATCCGGTTGCCCTAGCGTGACGGCGTTCAGGAATGTGGACGTCGATCAGAATTGTGCACGAGCCGGGGAGGCTCCGTGTACGGCCCAGGGAGCGCCCGTGACCTCAGCCCCGCTCGCCGCCCGGCTTACCCGGGCCCAAGGACCGCTGTTCTTCCCCGTCACCGCGTACGGGCCGGACGGCACCCTCGACCTCGATGCCTTCCGCGCCCACGTGAGAACCGGCATCGACGCGGGCGCGGCCGCGGTCTTCGCCTGCTGCGGTACGGGCGAGTTCCACGCCCTGACCCCGGAGGAGTTCCGCGACTGCATCGCCGCGGCCGTCGAGGAGACGGCGGGCGAGGTGCCCGTCGTCGCCGGCACCGGCTACGGCACCGCGCTCGCCGTCCAGTTCGCGAAGCTCGCCGAAGAGGCGGGCGCGGACGGGCTCCTCGCCATGCCGCCGTACCTCGTCGTCGCCGACCAGCGCGGACTGCTGCGCCACTACACCGCGCTCGCCGCCGCCACCTCCCTCGATGTCATCGTCTACCAGCGCGACAACGCCGTCTTCGCTCCCGAGACCGTCGTCGAACTCGCGCAGGTCGACGGCATCATCGGTCTCAAGGACGGCTGCGGCGACCTCGATCTGATGCAGCGCATCGTCAGCGCCGTCCGCCGCGACCTGCCCGACCAGGACTTCCTCTACTTCAACGGGCTGCCCACCGCCGAACTCACCGGTCTCGCCTACCGCGGCATCGGCATCACCCTGTACTCCTCCGCCGTCTTCGCCTTCGCGCCCGACATCGCGCTCGCCTTCCATCGTGCGCTGACCACCGGCGACGACAAGACGGTCGGCAGACTGCTGGACAGCTTCTACGTGCCGCTGGTCGAACTGCGCAATCTCGGGCGCGGCTACGCCGTGTCGCTCGTCAAGGCGGGCGTGCGGCTGGGCGGTCTGGACGTCGGCGAGGTGCGGCCGCCGCTGAGCGAACCCCTCGCCCTCCACATCAAGGCCCTGGCGGCACTGATCGAGCGTGGCCGCGCCCTGCTGGCGGAGCGCGCGTGAAGACCTCCGCCTTCCTCTACCCGTGGGACGTCGTAGGCGACCCGCACGCCGCCTCCCGGATCGCGGACCTCGGCGTCCAGCAGGTCACCCTGGCCGCCGCCTACCACTCCACCCGGGCCCTGACGCCGCGCCACCCCCGGCACCGGATCGTCACCGCGCAGCACGCCGCCGTGCTTTACGAGATGGACGAGGCGCGCTGGGCGGGCCGGGAGCTGCGCCCGTACGCCGCCGGGGCCTGGGCTCCCGGCGACGCCTACGGCGAAGCTGCCGCCGCCCTCACCGAAGCCGGACTCGAGGTGCACACCTGGGTGGTCCTCGCCCACAACTCCCGCCTCGGCGCCGAGCGTCCGGACACCTCCGTGGTCAACGCCTACGGCGATCGCTATCCCTGGGCGCCCTGTATCGCGCAGCCCGCCGTCCGCGCCCTGGTGGTGGAGCTGGCGGCGGAGGCGGCGACACGGCCCGGTGCGCTCGGCACCGAGCTGGAGTCCTGCGGCTGGTACGGCCTCGCGCATCTGCACGCCCACGACAAGATCGCGGGCGTGGGCCTCGGCGACGCGGCGCAGTATCTGATGTCGCTCTGCTTCTGTACCGCCTGCCGCGACGGCTACGTACAACAGGGCCTGGAGCCGAACCTGCTGGCTGCCGCCGTACGGCACGGCCTGGAGCCGGTCTGGCAGGGCGCGGCGCCGGCCGACGCCGGGATCGAGAAGCTGCTCGGCGCCGAACTCGGCGCGGTCACCCTGGAGTTCCGGGCACGAACTGCCCGTGCGCTCCAGGAGGACACGGTCGCCGCGGTACGGGCCGCCGCCCCGGACGGCTTCCAGGTACTGCTGCACGCCGACCCCGTCGCGTACCACTGCGGTGCGAACGCCGGCGTCGATCCGGCGCACATCCTGTCCGTCGCCGACGGCGTGGTCGTGCCCTGCACCGGCGGGCCTCGGCTGCTCACACCCTTCGCGGACCAGCGCTCCGAAGACTCCGTGCTGGCCGCCAACTTCACGGTCGTCGGCAGCATGGGCGGCAGTCCCGGCACGCTCGCGGACGACGCCGCCCGCGCCGCCGGGCTGGGCGCGAACCAACTGCGGCTCTACCACGCCGGACTGGCCTCCGACGCGGACCTGACGCTGGTGTCGGACGCGCTGTCCCGGCCGGCCTGAAGGCCTGGCTTGTTCCCCGCCCCGCCCCTTCCCGCTGTGTCGATATGCGGCTCCGCCGCGTGGGGGCAAGCCCCCCCAGATCCCCTTACGCCCTTCGGGCGTTGTCCTCAATCGCCGGACGGGCTTGAATGAAGGATCAAGCCTCGCCGGCGATGGAGGCGTGGGGTCTGGGGCGGCGGAGCCCCGGCAGCGTCAGCGCAACCGCCGGCGCCACCCCCGCCGCGCCGGTTACCGGCAGCAGCACCCGCACGTCGACAACCGCGACCAGCCCCGCGCCCACCGCCATCGCCGCCGCGTTCGGCACGAAGATCTTGTACGGCCGACGTGCCGGCTAAGGACGCCTTACCGGATCGGGCAGTTGACCTACGCGGGGCGCCGCGTCGCGTCGATCAAGCGCTGGGCGGATATGACGTAACACGCGCATAACCTGAAACGCTCCTCCCGTGGGCACAATCCAGCTACCCGCAGGCCGGATTGATACCCCGAGGAGAGCCATGTCCGCACAGGTCGACCGCTACTTCCAGATCAGCGCACGAGGTTCGACCTTCGGGCGAGAGATACGCGGCGGCTTCGCCACGTTCTTCACGATGGCCTACATTCTCGTCCTCAACCCGATCATCCTGGGCAGTGCCGAGGACAAGTTCGGCGCCCATCTCTCCGGTCCCCAACTGGTCACCGTCACTGCCCTGGTGGCCGCCGTGATGACCGCGATCATGGGCCTCGGCGGCAATCTGCCCCTCGCCATCGCCGCCGGACTCGGGCTCAACGCGGTCGTCGCCTTCCAGATCGCGCCCCTGATGAGCTGGCCCGACGCGATGGGCCTGGTATTCCTCGAAGGCATCCTCATCTGCGTCCTGGTCGTCACCGGGCTGCGCGAAGCCGTCATGCACGCCATCCCGCCGTCGCTCAAGCAGGCCATCAGCGTCGGAATCGGCCTCTTCATCGCCTTCATCGGCTTCATCGACGCGGGCTTCGCCACCCGCATCCCCGGCGACACCGGATCCGTACCCGTCCAGCTCGGCGCGAGCGGTCACCTCTCCGGCTGGCCCGTCCTGGTCTTCTGTCTCGGCGTGCTGCTCACCGTCGCGCTGATGGCCCGCAAGGTGAAGGGCGCCATCCTCATCTCCATCGTCGCGACGACGGTCCTCGCGATCGTCATCAACGAGATCGCCGACATCGAGCCGCTCGCCTGGGGCCTGACCGTGCCGGCCGTGCCCGACGACATCGTTTCCGCCCCCGACTTCGGGCTCGTCGGCGACTTCAGCCCGTTCGGCGCCTTCGAGCAGATCGGCGTCGTCACCCTTGTCCTACTGGTCTTCACACTGATCCTGAGCGACTTCTTCGACACCATGGGTACCGTCGTCGGTGTCTCCAACGAGGCGGGTCTCGTCGACGAGAACGGCAAGGTCCCGAACCTCGGCCGGGTACTGCTGATCGACGGCGTGGCGGCTGTCGCGGGCGGCGCGGCCTCCGCCTCCTCCAACACCTCGTACATCGAATCCGCGGCCGGTGTCGGCGAGGGCGCCCGCACCGGCCTCGCCTCCGTGGTCACCGGCGCGCTGTTCGGCCTCGCGCTCTTCCTCACCCCGCTCGCCACCGTCGTCCCGGCGCAGGCCGCGGCGCCCGCGCTCGTCGCTGTCGGCTTCCTGCTGATGGCACAGGTGCGGCACATCGACTGGGAGCGGTACGACATCGCCATCCCGGCCTTCCTGACGATCGCGGTCATGCCGTTCACGTACTCCATCACCAACGGCATCGGCGCCGGTTTCCTCGCCTACGTCGTCATCAAGGCGGTGCTGGGCAGGGCGCGCGAGGTGCACTGGCTGCTGTGGGGCACGGCGGCGCTGTTCGCCGTCTACTTCGCGATCGACCCGGTCGAGCAGCTGCTCGGCGCCAAGTAGCCTCGCCCCGACGGCAAGCAGCCTCCGCCCTGGAGTGACGGCTGCCCCACCCCGGAGTGAGGGCCCACCCCGGAGTGAGGGCCCGCCCCGGAGTGAGGGCCCGCCCTGAAGTGAGGGTCCCCGACCCTCACTTCAGGGCCGCCGCCATCATCTTCTGCGCGATCGGCGCGGCCAGACCGTTGCCGCTGACCTCCGAGCGGGCCGCGCCCGAATCCTCGACCATCACGGCGACCGCGACCTCCTTGCCGGTGGACGAGTCCTTGGCGTACGAGGTGAACCAGGCGTACGGCGTCTTGCTGTTGTTCTCGCCGTGCTGCGCGGTGCCCGTCTTGCCGCCCACCTCGGCCCCGTCGACCTTGGCGTTGGTCCCGGTGCCGTCGTTCACGACCGTCACCATCGCGCTGCGCAGCTGTTCGGCGGTCGAGGAGGAGACGATCCGCTGCGACTTCTCGTCCTCGAAGGACTGCAGCGTGTTGCTGTCCGCGTCGACGACCTTCGAGACCATGTGCGGCGACTCCAGCACACCGTCGTTGGAGATCGCCGCGGAGACCATGGCCATCTGCAGCGGCGTCGCGGTCACATCGAACTGGCCGATGCCCGACAGCGCCGTCTGCGCCTTGTCCATGCCCGTCGGATACAGACTCGCCGAGGCCCGCACCGGCACGTCCTGCGTCGTGTCGTTGAAGCCGAACTTCTGCGCCATCGACCTGACCTTGTCCTGCCCCAGATCGGCGGCCATCTTCCCGAAGACGTTGTTGCAGGAGTACTGCAGTGCCGTGCGGATGGAAGCGTTCTCGCAGGGCGCGGCGGTGTTCTCGTTCTCCAGGAGCGTGCGCGTGCCGGGCAGTGTGTAGGGATTCGGGCTCTTGGTCCTCTCGTCGGCCGAGCCGTAGAGACCGTCTTCCAGCGCCGCCGCCGCGACAACCAGTTTGAACGTCGAGCCGGGCGGCAGCGGCTGCCGCAGTGCCCGGTTGACCAGCGGCTTGTCCTGGTCCGCGAGCAGCTTCTGCCAGACGTCGCCGTCCGTCGTCCCGCTGATCTTCGACGGGTCGTACGAGGGTGTGCTGACCATTCCCAGGATCTTCCCGGTCTTCGGGTCGATGGCGACAGCTGCGCCCTTTGTGTCGCCGAGCGCCCGGTAGCCGGCCTTCTGCACCGCCGGGTCGATGGTCGTCACCACATCGCCGGGCTTCTGCTGTTTCCCGGTGAGCGCGTCGACCGGGTTCTTCAGCCGGCTGTCGGTCCCGTCGAGGACCTCGCTGTAGATGCCTTCGAGCTGCGTGGCTCCGTACGCCTGCGAGCTGTAGCCCGTGACGGCCGAGTAGAGCGAGCCGTCGGTGTAGGTGCGCTTGTACGCGAGATCACTGCTCGCCGTCCTCTTCGAGCCGGTGACCGGTGATCCGGCCACGATGATGTCGCCGAGCGGCTGCGCGTACTGCGCGATGATCTTCCGTCGGTTGTGGTCGTCGTCCGCCAGCGCTCTGTCTTCGTACGCCTGGACCCAGGTCGCCCGCAGCAGTAGGGCGAGCACCAGCAGCAGGCTGAAGACCGCAGCATTCCTGATCGTCTTGTTCATCCCGTAGAAGGGACGAACGGGGCGGAGGATGACGTTCCTTCCTGCCCGGTTTCTCAGGAATTCTTCATCCGGAGCGGCCGGCGGACGGGCCTCAGCGCGGCGAGATGAAGCCCGACTCGTACGCCGCGATCACCGCCTGCGTACGGTCCCGGGTGCCCGTCTTCGCCAGGACCGACGCCACATGGGTCTTCGCCGTCGCACGTCCTACGCCCATCCGCCCGGCGATCTCCGCGTTGGTCAGGCCCGTCGCCATCAGCCGCAGCACTTCGGCCTCGCGCTCGGTCAGCCGCGCCGCCCACGGCGGGGGAGCCGCGGGCCGGCTGCGGCCGTACTCGGCGGCCAGTGAACGCACAGCGGCCGGGAAGAGCAGCGAGTCGCTGCGGGCGACCAGCCGGACCGCCTGGACGAGCTCCTCCGCCGCGGCGCGCTTGAGCAGGAAGCCCGCGGCTCCGGCGCGAAGTGCCTCATACACATACGAGTCGTTCTCGAAGGTCGTCACGACCACGATCCGCGGCGGCCCGTCGAGCGTGGCCAGGATCTGCTCGGTGGCCCGGATGCCGTCGATCTCCGGCATTCGCACATCCATCAGGACCACATCGGGGCGCAGCTCACGCACCACCGACACCGCCTCCGCGCCGGTCGACGCCTCGCCGATCACCTCAAGATCGGGTTCGGCGTCGAGGATGACGCGCAGTGCCGTACGGACCATCCGCTCGTCGTCGGCGAGGACCACCCGGATCGCGCTCATCGGCGGCCCGCCAGCGGGAGGCGGGCCGAGAGCCGCCACACCGCGTCCTGCGGGCCCGCCTGCGCGTGTCCGCCGAGCAGCGCGGCCCGCTCGGCGATACCGCGCACACCACGGCCGCCTCCCGGGCGGATGACCGGGACGCTGTCGGGCAGCGGATTCTCCATCGTGATCTCCAACTCCTCGCCACGCAGGGCGATCCACAGGGACACCGGGGACGCCCCGGCGTGGCGCAGGGCGTTGCTCAGCCCCTCCTGGACGATGCGGTACGCCTCGCGCGAGACGGGCGCGGGGACAGCGGCCAGGTCGCCGTCGGCCGTGAGCGACACCGGGACGCCACTGCGGGCGATCAGACCGTCCAGGGTGTCCAGGGTCGGCCCGTTGAGCCGGGCGGTGTTTGCAGCTTCATCGTCTCGGCGCAACAGGCCCAGTACGGAGTCCAGTTCGCCCACCGTGCGCCGCGTGGTCTCCTCGATCGCGGCCAGTGCTTCCCGTACGAACTCCGGATCGCTGTCCAGGACCTTGCGGGCCGCGCCCGCCTGCAGGGTGACGGCGCTGAGGGCGTGGCCCACCGAGTCGTGCAGCTCGCGGGCCAGGCGGTTGCGCTCGGCGAGTTCGGTGGCCCGGCGTTCGGCGGCCTCCAGCCGGTCCGCGGGCGTGGGGCCGAGCAGCACCGGCGCCTGGCGGGCCAGCAGCGCCCCGGCCGCCGCCGCGCAGGCGGCGAGCGCGGTCAGCATGGCGATCCCGGCGAACGGGCACAGGGCCAGTGCCCAGGCGTGGTCGAGGTAGTCGGGGGCCATAACCCAGTGCCTGAGCCCTGCGGAGAGCGGCAGCAGGATCAACGTCACGGCGAACGGCGGCAGCGCGAGCGTGGCACCGCTGATCAGCGCACCGATCCCCACATGCAGCGTGAACCAGCCCGAGGTCCGCAGCCGCGCGGCACGCGAGCGCGCCGGCCCCTCCGCGAACCGCTCGGCGGGCACCCCGCACAGCGCCTTCGCAGCGGCCACCGAGAGCGGTCTCGCCAGCGGGAAGAGCGCAGTCGCCGTGGCTATCGGCAGGGCGATTCCGTATGCAGCGAACTGCAGGGCAACGGAGTTGAATATGCTCTCGGCGCCGACGAGCGGGCCGACGATCACCGTGCCCACCAGCCAGTACGGCATCAACAGGGCGCCGCCGAGGATCAGATGGAGCCAGCGCAGCCTGGCCCGCGTCCCGAACAGAGCCCGGCCGAACTCCCCCAGCACTCTCTTCACGCCCCGCGCCGCCGCAGGAACGAGGCGGTCCCGGTGACGACGAGCAGACCGACGATCATGCCCACAGCGTAGGTCAGAGCCATCAACCCCGATGCCTGCTCGCCTTCTTCGCCTCCCGGCAGCACTGCGGCGATCAGCAGCCAGATGCCCCAGCAGCCCACCGCGCCCGAGCCCAGCCAGGCCATGGCCAGCGGAACTTTCAGCGGCAGTGCGGGGCCCCGGCGGAAGGCGAGCAGCAGCGCTCCGGCCACGGCGACGGCCACGAACAGGGCGCTGATCCCTTCGAGCACGTAGAAGTCGGCCGTACGCTGCTCGATCCGCGTCGCGGAGAGACCGGTCGTCGCGCCGCAGGCCCACAGCAGGCGCATCGTGGCGGGGAAGAGAGCGAGCACGGTGGCGGCCACGGCGGTCACCTTCAGCGTCCGCCCGGTGGCTGCCCTGGGCAGGTCCCAGACCCGGCCCCGCCACACATGGCTCCAGCGCTCCCGCGCGTACAGCACGAAGAGCGTTCCAAGGGCCAGGCCCTGGACAATGAAGCCCGTGTAGACGACTCCGAAGACCCACTCGTCGAGGAAGGGTCGGTCCCCGGCCCCCTGGGACCCGTCTCCGGTGGCGGCGCGGGTCAGCAGCTGGACCGGGAAGCCGACCATGATCGGGGCGAGCAGACCGCCCGCGATCCAGATGGGCGTGGCGAGGAGCCAGGCGGGGAGGCGGCGGCCCCATGCCCGGGTGAGCAGCAGCGCCAGGACGATGACGGCGCCGTCCATCAGGACGGTGACGCTGTTGGCCGCGGCCATCAGACCGCGGTGCTCAAGCAGCCCACTGCCGTCGGGGATGCCGATCCTGCTGCCCGCGATCCAGGCGATCTTGAGCGAGAGATACGGGACGCAGGAGGCGATGGTCAGCGCCCGCAGCAGTCGGCGTGCGGGGCTGTGCCGCTCGGGTGCGCCGCGAAGCCGGCGCTCGGGGGTGCGGGGGCCTTCCCCCGCCTTCGGGAAGGGGCGGGACCGGGGAACACTGTGCGGGCTCATGCCGCTTACGCTCCCGGCTCCGGGAGCCCCGCACCTCCTGCGCTGCGACGATCCCTCTCCGCCGTGCGGCGGAGAGGGTCAGCCCGCCAGGGTGAGAAGCACCTCGTCGGTCTCGGCGCCGCGGGCATGCGCGTAACCCCGGTCCTCGCCGGTCACGGTGAATCCGCACTTCTGAAGGACCCGGATCGAGCCGGCGTTGTCGGCGGCGGCGCGGGCGTGCAGCGGACGCTGCGGTACGAGTTCGATCAGCGCGCGCAGTGCGGCGGTGGCCACGCCGCGGCCCCAGTACGCGCGGTCGATGAAGTACGTGACCTCCCGCTCCTCGGGCGGTCCGTACACCGCGGTGTGGCCGACGACCACATCGTCGGTGAGGACGGTCCGTATGACGGCGTCGGAGACGAGGATCCGCGCCCAGTGGGCGTCGAAAGCGGCCCGGTCGGTGGGGTCCTTGCTGGTGAAGGCGGCCATCAGGTTCGACTCGGGGTCGCTCATGTGCCGGAAGAAGACCGGCAGATCGCTGTCGGTCACCTTGCGCAGGGTGACGCGCGGGGACATCACGGACATTCAGAGCCGCCGGGTCGCCAGCGTCAGCCGGTCGCGCGCGTCGAAGAGCGCGTCCTTGATCATCTGCTCATGCGCGGGGGTCAGCCGGGCCACCGGCACCGAGCAGCTGATGGCGTCCCGCGCCGGGGTGCGGTACGGGATGGCGATGCCGAAGCAGCGCAGTCCGAGGGTGTTCTCCTCGCGATCCACGGCGTAGCCCTGCTCGCGGACGAGGTGCAGCTCCTCGATGAGCTTCTCCCGGTCGGTGATGGTGTGCTCGGTCAGCGGCGCCAGGGTCTCCGGCAGCATCTTGCGCACCTGCTCGTCGCTGTGGGTGGCGAGCAGCGCCTTTCCCAGCGAGGTGGAGTGCGCGGGCAGCCGGCGGCCGACGCGGGTGAAGGGGCGCAGATAGTGCTGCGACTGGCGGGTGGCGAGATAGACGACGTTGGTGCCGTCGAGCCGGGCGAGGTGGATGGTCTCGGTGGTGTCGTCCGAGAGCCGGTCCAGGGTGGGGCGGGCGGCCGCGACCACCTCGTCGCCGTCGATGTAGGAGGTGCCCACCAGCAGGGCGCGTACGCCGATGCCGTACCGCGTGCCCGTCGCGTCCGTCTCCACCCAGCCGAGCTCGACCAGGGTGCGCAGCAGCATGTAGAGGCTGGACTTGGGGTAGCCGACGGCCTCCTGGACCGCGGCGAGGGAGTGCATGCCGGGGCGCCCGGCGAAGTACTCGAGCAATTCCACCGTCCGCACCGCGGACTTGACCTGTGCTCCGCCGGAATCCGCAGTTGACATTGCTCTTCGCCCCTTCTTGACCGCGCAGAACGCCCGGAAATAGAGTCCCCATATATTCACCATCGGGAACACTGTTCAGAATACCGAACAAATCCTGAGGGATGGCAGAAGACCGGGAAGGAAGCCGCGGTGGCAGCAGCACCAGTCTGGAGTGTCGACCCCCGAACCGGGAAGCCGCGTGAGCAGGTTGCGGTCGAGTCAACCACTGAGGAGATCGACCGCGCGGTCCGCGCCGCACACGCCGCCCGCCCCGCACTCGCCGACCGGAGTGTACGCGCGCGGCTGCTGCGCACCGCCGCCGACCTGCTCGACGAGGCCGGTGAACATGTCATCGAGGCCGCCGACGCGGAGACCGCGCTCGGCCCCACCCGCCTGACCGGTGAACTCGCGCGCACCACCGCTCAGTTGCGGGCCTTCGCCGCGGTTGTCGACGAGGGCGCCTTCCTCGACATCCACATCGACCACGCGGACGGCAGCCGTACGCCGCCATGGCCCGATCTGCGCCGCTTCAAGATCCCGCTGGGCGTCGTCGCCGTCTACGCCGCCAGCAACTTCCCGCTCGCCTTCTCCGTACCCGGCGGAGACACCGCGAGCGCGCTCGCGGCCGGCTGCCCGGTCGTCGTCAAGGCCCACCCCGACCACCCCGGCACCTCCGAACTGTGCGCCTCCGTACTGCGCAGGGCCGCCCACCAGGTCGGCCTGCCCGAAGACGTCGTGATCCTCGTCCACGGCTTCGAGGCGGGCGTCGAGCTGGTCAGGCACCCGCTGGTCGCGGGCGCCGGCTTCACCGGGTCCGTACGCGGCGGGCGCGCGCTCTTCGACGCCGCGGCCGCCAGGCCCACCCCCATCCCCTTCCACGGCGAGCTCGGCTCCCTCAACCCCGTTGTGATCACCGAGGCGGCCGCCGGAGAGCGGGCCGAGCAGCTCGGCGCCGGGCTCGCGGGCTCGATGACGCTGGGCGGGGGCCAGTTCTGCACCAAGCCCGGCTTTGTGCTCGCTCCCGCCGGCGACGCGGGCGACCGGCTGCTCAAGTCGCTGACGGCGACGGTCAGCGAGACCGAGCCCGGCGTGATGCTCGACCACCGGATGCGTGGCGCCTTCGTCGCGGGCGTGCGCGAACGGGCCGAACTCCCGGACGTGGAGGCCCCGATCACGCCCGGCGCGGGCGGTGATCACACCGTGAGCGCCGGCTTCCTCTCCGTACCGGCCCGGCTGCTGGCCGCCGAAGGGCCGCACGACCTGCTGCTCGAGGAGTGCTTCGGCCCGGTCACGGTCGTCGCGCGGTACGAGTCCGAGGCCGAGATCACCGAGGTCCTCGGCAGACTGCCCGGCAACCTCACCGCCACCCTGCACCTCTCCGAGGGAGAGGCCGCGGGCGAGGGCCGGGGCATGGAGCTGCTCGCCGAACTCACCCCGCTTGCGGGCCGCGTTCTGGTCGACGGCTGGCCGACCGGTGTCGCCGTCGCCCCCGCCCAGCACCACGGCGGCCCCTATCCGGCCTCCACCTCCGGCTCCACCTCGGTCGGGGCCACGGCGATCGAGCGCTGGCTGCGCCCGGTCACGTACCAGACGACGCCCGAGGCGCTGCTCCCGCCCGAGCTGCGTGACGAAAACCCGCTGGGGCTGTCGCGTCGGGTGGACGGCCGCCTCGAAACTCCGCAAAGCTGAGCCCGTGGACGAGCCGATCGACCTGCCCGAGCTCCCCTTCCCGCTGCGCTCCTACGGCCCCGACGCCAACTGGTCGTACGAGAAAGGGGTGCTGACCGGCTGGGCGGGAGCCAGGCAGGACCGCTTCGTACCGCCCGCGGGCGAGGCACTGGAGCCCGTCTCCGACGCGCCCCGCCTGCTCGGTGCACCGGAGGGCGACTTCCAGCTCATCGCACGGGTCACCGTCGGCTTCGCCGCGGCCTTCGACGCCGGCGTGCTCTATCTGCACGTCGGCGAGCGGGAGTGGGCCAAGCTCTGCCTGGAACTCTCCCCGGACAAGCCCACCATCTGCACGGTCGTCACCCGCGGCCACTCCGACGACGCCAACTCCTTCGAGGTGGCGGGCGACAGCGCATGGCTGCGGATCAGCCGCACCGGCAAGGCCTTCGCCTTCCACGCCTCGACGGACGGCGAGCACTGGACCTTCGTGCGGATCTTCGCCCTCGGGACGGAGGAGCAGGCCGGGGCCGCGCTCGTCGGCTTCCTGGCGCAGTCCCCGGTGGGCGAGGGCTGTGTGGTGACCTTCGACCGGATCGAGTTCCGCGAGGGCTGGCCCGAGGGGCTGCGTGACGGATCGTGATCAGACCCGCACCACGATCTTGCCGGTGTGGGCGTTCGACTCCATCAGCCGGTGGGCGTCCACGATCTGCCCGAGACCGTCGAAGGTCTCTGCGATGGCCGGAGCGAACGACCCGTCGCGCAGACCGGACCCGATGAAGGCCGCCGCCCGGCGTCGGCCTGCTTCGGTCCTGGCGGGCACGCCGTTGGCATACGTGTGCACCGTGAGCGGCCAGTTCATCGACAGCTCGATGGGACGCGGATCCAGCCAGCCGTAGAGCACCGCCGTACCGCCGGGCATGACCGCGTCGCCCAGCGTCCGGAAGCCCGGTCCGCCGATCGCGTCGAAGGCCAGCTCGGCCCCGCGCCCACCGGTGATCCCCTTGACCTCCTTCACCAGGTCCTCGTCGTCCGTGGTGATCACATGGGCCGCTCCGAGGTCGAGCAGTTGCTGCTTCTTGGCAGCGGTACGGGTGGTGGCGATCGGGACGGCGCCCATCCGGGCCGCGGTCTGGATCGCGGCCGTACCGACTCCGCTGGACGGCCCGCCGGTTCACCGCGCTCGTCGGCCAGCCGCCGCTTGCGTATCTGACGTGGTGGCGGATGACCACCGCGGGCCGGCTGCTGCGCAAGGACGACGCACCGCTGCGTACGGTGGCCCAGCATGCGGGCTACACCTCGGAGTTCGCCTTCGCCAAGGCCTTCAAGCGGGAGTACGGGATGGCGCCGGGCCAGTACCGCCGGGGCACGGGGTGAGTACCGTCGGCCCTCCGAAAGCCCTCTGAAGGGACCAGGTCGCCCGCGCCGGCGGGCTCGGCACGGCGGACTCGCTGCGCCAGCACATCCAGCGCCGCGGCGGCCTCACACCGAGCGCCTACCGGGCCGCCCACAGCCGGATCGCAACCGCCGGCTGATCTCCCGGCGTCCCCACCATCATGATCAGAACAGCCGTCCCGGCCGACCTGGACGCCATCGCCGCCCTCCACGCCGAAGCCCGCGCGAGCTACTACCGCGGCCACATCCCGGACGACGCCTTCGACGGCCCCGCCGAGCGCGCCCGCACCCGCGCGGGCTGGGCCGCAGCCATCGAGCGCGGCGCGGTGCTCTGCGCCGAGAAGGACGGGACCGTCGCCGGAGTCGCCGCTTTCCGCGAGGTCGATACGGTCATGACACTCACCCAGCTCCATGTGGACCCGAAACGGTGGCGCGGCGGCATAGGCACCGCCCTGCACACGGCCTGCGTCGAGTCCTGGCAGCGCGTCGGAGTCCGCACCGCCCGCCTCGAGGTCTTCGAGCAGAACAGGCGCGCCCAGTCCTTCTACGCGCACCACGGCTGGTTCCCCGACCCGGACGAGCCGCGCGCCGACACTCACCTGGTGCTTCGCCTCACAGTGCCGCGCGCCTAGCGGCACTCTCGGCATGCCGATCCGGTACAGAACCGTCAACACGACGACCGCCACCACCGGACCGGCCCGATGGAGCGCTTCCCGGCCCCATTCGGCGTGGCGCGGGGCTTCCGAGCCTCAAGCCCCAACAGTCGTCCCCCGACGAGGACTCGGGGCGCGGGCTGCTACTGGTCGAAGCGTCGGCGGACGGTGAGGTGCGACGCCGGGACCCGTCCCCCGCAAGACGGTGTGGGCCGAGCCGGACCTCGTACCGAAGGCCTGGGCAGACTCCCAGCCGCACAACACTGGAGGAACCTGGTGGCCGTGGACCTCTCCTTCTACACCTCACCCCTCTCGGAAGAGATCCGAGACGAAGGCCGCGCCCAGGGCATCGCGCAGAGCATCCTGCTCCTGCTCGAGCAGCGCGACATCGCCGTTCCCGCCGACGCCCGCGAACGCATCACCAGCTGCGGTGATCCCGAGATCCTGCGGCACTGGCTCGCCCGGACCATCACCGCATCCTGCGCAGAGGAGATCTTCGCAGAGGAATAGTCCCGCCCCGGCGAGACGCAAATTGGCCAGGTCGACCGCTCATGCGAACGGCCTGGGGATTCGGTCCCGGCAATCGATCGTGCTGCACCTCACACAGGCGGCCCCCGCGGAATGAGGCAGTCCCGGTGCGCGTTCACCCCTTGGCGGAGGTGGCCTCCGCACCGTACGACCCTGGAGTGATGAAGAAAATGCGCGTCGAGATCTGGAGCGATATCGCCTGCCCCTGGTGCTACATCGGCAAGGCGCGCTTCGAGCAGGGACTCGCGGTCTTCGCCCACCGCGACCAGGTCGAGGTGGTGCACCGCTCCTTCGAGCTCGACCCCAACCGCGCCAAGGGCGAGACCGGCCCGGTGATCCCCATGCTGGCGAAGAAGTACGGGCGCACCATCGAGGAAGCGCAGTCGATGGAGGAGCACGTTGCCTCCAACGCGCGCTCCGAGGGGCTCGAGTACCGGACCGAGGGCCGTGATCACGGCAACACCTTCGACATCCACCGGCTGCTGCACCTGGCCAAGGCCCGCGGCCGCCAGGACGAGCTGCTGAACCTCGCCTACCGGGCGAACTTCGCAGAGGAGCGGTCGGTCTTCGACGCCGAGATCCTCCTCGAGCTCGCCGTGGAGGCCGGTCTGGACGCGGACGAGGCCCGGGCGGTCCTCGCCGACGAGGACGCGTACGCCGACGACGTACGGGCGGATGAGCGCGAGGCCGCCGAGCTGGGCGCGACCGGTGTGCCGTTCTTCGTCCTCGACCGCCGCTACGGCGTCTCCGGCGGCCAGCCGGCCGAGGTCTTCACTCAGGCGCTGGAGCAGGCGTGGCAGGGCCGGGCGATCACCCCGATCGGCGCGGACGCCGCCGCCTGTGACACCGACGGCTCGTGCGAGGTTCCGCAGTCCGGAGCCCATGCTTGAGCGCTGCTGAATGGTTCCCCTCAACGATTCGCGGTTGACCAGGCGTTGAGGGCACCGCAGGGTGATCTCATGGAGACCCTGGGCGGCGCCGAGTTCGCGCCGGACACGACGTATCTGAACACCTCCACCTGCGGGCTGCTGCCCCGCAGGACCGTCGCGGCGGTGACCGCGCTGGCCGAGGAGCTCGCGGCAGGGCGGCCGGGCGGCGCCGGTGACTTCTCCGAGGTGACCGCCGCCCGGCAGTCCTTCGCACGCCTCACCGGTGTGGACGAGTCGCGGGTCGCCGTCGGTGGTTCGGTCTCGGTGCATGTCGGACTGATCGCGAGCTCGCTGCCGACCGGCGCGGAAGTCCTCTTCCCCGAGGGGGAGTACGCCTCGGTCATCACGCCGTTCCTGGTACGCGGGGATCTCAAGCTGCGGTACGCACCGCTGGGCGAGCTGGCCGCTGCGGTGCGTCCGGGCACCGCGCTGGTGGCCTTCTCCTCGGTGCAGTCCGCCGACGGCCGGATCGCCGATCTGCCCGCGGTCCGGGCCGCCGCGGCCGCACACGGCGCCCGTACGCTCGTCGACGCCAGCCAGTCGGCGGGCTGGCTGCCGCTGGACGCGGGCGCGTGGGACTTCACCGTCACCGGCGGCTTCAAGTTCCTGCTCTGCCCCCGCGGCGCCTCCTTCCTCACCGTGACCGAGGATGCGCAGCAGACCCTGGTGCCGATCCATGCGGGGACCTTCGCCGCCGAGGTTCTCTGGGGGACCACATACGGACCCATCGAGGAGCTGGCGCACTCGGCCCGCCGGTTCGACGAACCCACCGCCTTCCTCTCGTACCACGGAGCGAGGCAGTCACTGGCGCTGCTGGAGGAGACCGGAATCGACGCCGTACACGCCCACAACACCAGGCTCGCCCGGCGGTTCCGGGCGGGGCTTGCGGAGCTGGGCCATGAACCGGTGCCCGGCGAGTCCGGCATTGTCGCCGTCCCGGGGCTCGGCCACCGCGTCCCGGAACTGGCCCGCGCGGGGATCACCCTCGCGGAGCGGGCGGGCAATCTGCGCGCCGCCTTCCACCTCTACAACTCAGCCGCCGAGGTGGACCGGGTGCTCGACGTCCTGTCCGGCTGACCGGGGCAGTCCGCGGTCTGGACGCAGAGGTTCTGCTCGACCTTCCCGAGCAGCCGGGTCAGCTCCCGGCGCTCGTCCGGGTCGAGCCCGGCGAGCGTGTGCTCCTCCAGATTCGCCCAGGCCGCCTGCACCGCGGAGTGCAGGGCGCAGCTCTCCTCCGTGGCCTCGACGAGCACCGCGCGCCGGTCGCCCGGGTCGGGGCAGCGGCGGACGTGTCCGGCCTGCTCCAGGCGCTGGAGCATCTTGGTCACGGTGGAGGGGTCGAGCTCGACGGCCTTGATCAGCTCGGACTGGCGCACCGGGCCCGCGTCCCACAGATGCATCATCACGAACTCCTGCCCCGGGTAGAGGCCGGCTCCCCTGAGCAGCTTGCCCGCCGCCATACGGTGCAGCCGGGCGACCCGGGAGACGGCATGGCTGACGGGGCCGCCGAGCGCGGAGCTCGGCAGTGCCTCGGTACAGACGGGGTCGGCCGCGGTCTCGGGCTTCATCGGGGCCTCC
The DNA here is from genome assembly GCF_040651435.1 of Streptomyces sp. NPDC048479. Lineage (NCBI taxonomy): Bacteria > Bacillati > Actinomycetota > Actinomycetes > Kitasatosporales > Streptomycetaceae > Streptomyces > Streptomyces sp. NPDC048479. The sequence continues at coordinate 92,065 of NZ_JBEZKA010000020.1, read as the reverse complement.
TCAGGAGGGGTGGCGACTGTCTGGTGGACAGTGTCCCCAGAAACTTTACCTTGGTCGGCCAATTAATGGTCTACAGTGACTCTCGGCGCGCTTACTTGGCCGACCACATAAATTCTGGGGAGCTTTCATGACCACCGCATTCGACCCGATCGATCTGTCCGGCACACAGCTCGGCAACCGGATCGCCATGGCGCCGATGACCCGCAGCCGGGCGTTCGGTGAAGGGCTCACCGTCACCGACTCCACTGTCGAGTACTACGGCCAGCGCGCATCGGCCGGCCTGATCATCACCGAGGGCATCCAGCCCTCGGTCCTCGGCCAGGGCTACCCGAACACTCCGGGCCTGCACAGCGACGAGCAGATCGTCGCCTGGCGCAAGGTCACCGACGCCGTGCACGCCAAGGGCGGGAAGATCTTCGCCCAGATCATGCACGCCGGACGCATCGGCCACCCGGTGCTCTGGCCGGACCAGGAGCTGGTGAGCGTGGCTCCGTCCGCCGTCGCCGCCGCCGGGCAGCTCTACACGCAGGAGGGCCCCAAGGACTTCATCGCCCCGCGCGAGCTGTCCGCCGCCGAAATCCCGGCCGTCATCGGCGAGTTCGTCGACGCGTCCCGCAACGCCATAGAGGCAGGCTTCGACGGCGTCGAACTGCACGGCGCCAACGGCTACCTCATCCACCAGTTCCTCGCCGACAACACCAACCTGCGCACCGACGAGTGGGGCGGCTCCGTCCAGAACCGCATCCGCTTCGCCGTCGAGGTGACGAAGGCGGTGGCCGAGGCGATCGGCGCGGAGCGGACCGGACTGCGGGTCTCTCCCGGCAACTTGTACAACGACATCGCCGAGACCGACCCGGAGGCGACCTACCCCGCGCTGGTCAAGGAGCTGGAGCCGCTCGGCCTCGGCTATCTGCATGTCGTCGAGATGGTCCCGGGATTCAGGGAGGTGACGCTCGCGCTGCGCAAGCAGTTCAGCGGCACCTTCATCCTCAACCCGGCGACCGAGGGCCCGACCGACCACGGGGCGCTGGGGCTGATCGAGGACGGCATCGCGGACATCCTCGCCTTCGGCGCGCTGTTCCTGGCCAACCCGGACCTGCCGGCCAGGCTCAAGGCCGAAGGCCCGTACAACACCCCGGACACGGCCTCGTTCTTCGGCGGTGACGACAAGGGCTACATCGACTACCCGGCGCTGTAGGGCAGTTGGCACGGGAAAGGCCCGGCCCCCTCCGAGCGAGGGGCGTCGGGCCTTCCCGTACGGGAGGGCTGTCGCGGGCTGTCCCAGGGCTGTCGCACCGGAGTGAAGTCCCGCGCCCCGATGCTGTGTCCCATGGCGGCTCGCCGCGGGCCGGCCGCCGGCCAGAAGTGGCTTACCGCACCGGAGCGAAGTCCCGCGCCCCGATGTACTCCGGCCTGGGCACCGGCGCCGCGAACGGCTTCACCGCAGCGTTCTCCACGCTGTTGAAGACGATGAAGACATTGCTGCGCGGGTACGGGGTGATGTTGTCTCCGGAGCCGTGCATGCAGTTGCAGTCGAACCAGGTCGCCGACCCGGCCCGGCCGGTGAAGAGCCGGATGCCGTGCCGGTCGGCGTACCGGGTCAGCGCTTCGTCCGACGGAGTACCCGCGTCCTGCATCTGCAGCGACTTCTTGTAGTTGTCCTTCGGCGTCTCGCCCGCACAGCCGAGGAACGTCTTGTGCGATCCGGGCATGATCATCAGGCCGCCGTTGGTGTCCCGGTTCTCGGTCAGTGCGATCGAGACGGAGACGGTGCGCATGTTCGGCAGGCCGTCCTCCGCGTGCCAGGTCTCGAAGTCCGAGTGCCAGTAGAAGCCCGAGGCGCCGAAGCCCGGCTTCACATTGATACGGGACTGGTGGACGTAGACGTCCGAGCCGAGGATCTGCCGGGCTCTGCCCACCACCCGCTCGTCGCGCACCAGACCGGCGAAGATCTCGCTGAGCCTGTGCACCTCGAAGACCGAGCGCACGTCCTGGGACTTCGGCTCGATGATCGAGCGATCGTCGGCACGTACCGCGGGGTCGGCGACCAGCCGGTCCAACTCGGCGCGGTAGAGCGCGACCTCGTCCGGCGTGATCAGCTCGTCGACGGTCAGGAAGCCGTCCCGCTCGAAGCCAATCAGCGCGGACGGGACGATCGGTCCCGGCGCTCCGGGCGCGGACCAGACGACCGGGTCCCGGCGCGGGGTTGTCACCTCAGCTGCGCCGCGGGTCGGGTACAGGTCGGTGCGTACAGGGGCGGTGGTCATCATTCAGCCCTCCTCGGTGAGCAGCGGGTAGACGCCGTTCTCGTCGTGGTCCTCCCGTCCGGTGACCGGCGGGTTGAAGACGCAGACACAGCGGAAATCGGTCTTGGGGCGCATGGTGTGGCGCTCATGGCCGTCCAGCAGGTACATCGTGCCGGGCTCGATCCAGTGGGTCTCGCCGGACTCGTCGTTGGTGAGCTCGGCCTCGCCCTCCACGCAGAGCACGGCCTCGATGTGGTTCGCGTACCACATCGACGTCTCCGTACCCGCGTACAGCACGGTCTCATGGAGCGAGAAGCCGACCTTCTCCTTGGCGAGCACGATGCGCTTGCTCTCCCAGGTGCCGGAAGAGGCCTTCACATGGCGCTCGGTGTTCTCGATGTCCTTGAACGATCGGACGATCACGGTGAGTTGCTGCCTTTCTCGTACGGGGGTGTCAGGCCGTCTCGCGGACGGAACGGGCCAGAATGCGCAGGCCCTCGTCCAGCTCTTCGGGGGAGATGGTGAGCGCGGGCAGGAGCTTCACCACTTCGCTCTCCGGGCCCGAGGTCTCCAGCAGCATCCCCAGCTCGAAGGCGCGGGCGCAGACCGCCGAAGCACGTGCCTTGTCCTCGAACTCCAGGCCCCACACCAGGCCGCGGCCGCGGAAGCTCAGTCCGGTCCCCCCGCTCTCCTCGACGATGGCCAGCAGCGCACGCTCGACCTGCTCGCCGCGCGCCAGGGTCTGCTTCTCCATCTGGCCGTCGGCCCAGTAGGTGTTGAGCGCGGCGGCGGCGGTGACGAACGCCGGGTTGTTGCCGCGGAAGGTGCCGTTGTGCTCGCCCGGCTCCCAGATGTCCAGCTCCGGCTTGAACAGGCAGAGCGACATGGGCAGTCCGTAGCCGCTGATGGACTTCGACAGGGTGACGATGTCCGGCGTGATGCCGGCCTCCTCGAAGGAGAAGAAGCCGCCGGTACGGCCGCAGCCCATCTGGATGTCGTCGACGATCAGCAGCATGTCCTGGCGGTGGCACAGGTCCTGCAGGGCGCGCAGCCACTCGGCGCGGGCGACATTGATGCCGCCCTCGCCCTGCACCGTCTCGACGATGACGGCAGCCGGCTTGTTGAGTCCTGAGCCCTGGTCCTCGAGCAGTCGCTCGAACCAGAGGAAGTCCGGGACCGTGCCCTCGAAGTAGTTGTCGAAGGGCATCGGCGTGCCGTGCACCAGCGGTATACCGGCGCCGGCGCGCTTGAAGGCGTTGCCGGTGACGGCGAGCGAGCCCAGCGACATGCCGTGGAAGGCGTTGGTGAACGAGACGACGGACTCGCGCCCCTTCACCTTGCGGGCCAGCTTGAGCGCCGACTCGACCGCGTTGGTGCCGGTCGGGCCGGGGAACATGACCTTGTACTGCAGGTCGCGCGGCCGCAGGATCACATTCTCGAACGACTCCAGGAACGCGCGTTTGGCCGCGGTGGCCATGTCCAGGCCGTGCGTGATGCCGTCGCGCTCGATGTAGTCGATCAGCGCGCGTTTCAGCACCGGGTTGTTGTGCCCGTAGTTGAGCGATCCGGCGCCGGCGAAGAAGTCGAGGTAGGTGTGGCCGTCCTCGTCGTGGAGGTAGCTGCCCTGCGCGCGGTCGAACACTGCGGGCCAACCGCGGCAGTAGCTGCGCACCTCCGACTCCAGGGTCTCGAAGACACTCAGGGCGGGCGGGGTGATGGTCACAGCAGTCTCCAGATGTGGGGGGTCAGGCGGAGAGGGGGCCGATGCGGTAGAGCACTTCCGGCTGGTGCGTTCCTTCGGGGAACAGCTCGCCGTCGAAGAGGACTTCGCGCTCCAGCCGCGCCCCGTGGCGCTGGGCGTAGGAGGTGAAAAGGCGGTCGGAGGCGGTGTTGTCCGGGGTGATGGTCGTCTCGATCTCACGGATCCCGGGGCCGTCGGTGACCCTGGCGGTCAGCGCGTCCAGCAGTACGCCGGCGAGTCCCCGGCCGCGGTGCGCATGGTCGACGGCTACCTGCCAGACGACAAGTGCCTCGGGGCGGTCGGGACGTACGTAGCCGGTGACGAAGGCGATGGGCTCGCCGTCGGAGCCGCGCGCCACCGCGGAGGTGGCGGCGAAGTCGCGACACCACAGCAGGTAGCTGTACGAGGAGTTGAGGTCCAGGACCTCGGAGTCGCGGGCGATGCGCCAGATCGCGGCTCCGTCCTCCACTCGGGGGGTGGCGATCTCCAGGAATTCGCTAGGGGTCTTGGCTCGTACAAGGTTTTCTTGTGCGGCGGTCATGCAGAGGAAATTTACCGAGCAAATTCAGAAAATGCATCGAGGGAAGGGGTTGGGTGCTGTGCCTCTTTGTGTTATCGCGCGGGCGTGAGCGTCGGCATGACGATGGGGTGCTTTCGGGGCTTTTGCGCCGGAATTAGCGGGGTGAATCGGACGCGTTGTGGAGTCGGTCACACGTCGGTAACTCTCTCGAGATCCGCCCGAATTACGTCATTCGATCCTGTCGAAACCTTGGTGTTTAGGATCGCGGAACGGGGGCAGAAGAATACGGGAAGCTGCTCGTAATAAAGCAGCTTCCCGTCTATTTCAATTAACGCCGACTTTAGTTCCCGGAGAAATGCTGTTCGCCGAGAAGAGTACGGGTCAGCGCCAGGCCTCGGTGACCGCGCGCCGGGCCGCCTCCAGGTCCACCGTCACACCCGACTCGCCGAGCGCCGCGCCCAGTGCCGCCAGCGAGGACTGCACCGTGCCCCGGGTGGCGTCCACGCCGTAGTGATTGACCCGGAGCATCTCCTTGGCCAGCGACCCGCCACCCGCGATCAGCGGCAGCGACGGGTCGGCCGCGAGTGCCTTCGCGACCAGCTCGGAGGCGTCGACTCCGGCCGGGGAACGCAGCGTTGTGGCCACCGGCGCCGCCTCCCGCGCCTCGTGGACGTACGGCTCGAGACCGCCGCCGAGCGCCAGTGCGCCCGCGCGCGTGGCCGCAGCGGCCGAGGCATGACGCGCCATCAGCGCATCGAGGCCCTCCGCCTCGATCCGCTCCACACAGGCCTCCAGTGCCAGCATCTCCAGCTGGGCGGGAGCGTGCAGCAGCGCCTTGCGGCCGCCGTCGATCCAGCGCTCCTTCCAGTCGAGGAGAGAGAGGTACGAGTGCCGGGGCGCGGCCGGGTTGGCGGCGAACCGCTCCCAGGCGCGCTCGCTCACCGACACCATGGACACCCCGGCCGGGCCGCCCATCGCCTTCTGTGCGCCGATCACACACAGGTCCACGCCCCAGACGTCCGGCAGCAGCGGCTCGGCGGCCACCGAGGCCACCGCGTCCAGCATGAACAGCGCCCCGTGCCGGCGTACCACCTCGCCGATCTCGGCCACCGGGTTGGTGTTTCCGGTCGCCGCCTCGGCGTGCACCAGAGAGACGAAGTCGATCTCCGGGTGCGCGGCCAGCGCCTGCTCCACCTGTGCCGCGGTCACCGCGGCATGGAAGGGCACCTCGAGGTCGACGACGCTCGCCCCGCAGTCGCGCAGCCAGTTCCCGAAGGTCTGCCCGTACGGTCCCGTGACCACGTTCAGCGCGGTCGATCCCGGCCGCGCACCGCCGCGGATGCAGCCCTCCAGCGGGAGCAGCGCCTCGCCCTGCATGATCACCACGTCCTGCTCGGTGTCGAGCAGTGCGGCGACCCGCCCCTCGATGGCCGCGAAGTGCGCGGCGGTCATCGGGGCCGGATCGAGGAGGGGGTGCGTCACGGCGGTGCTCTCCTCGCGAAGGTGTGTTCGGCCTACTGCGCCGAGGGTACTCAGCGCCTCGTACAGTGCTGGACATGAGCGATCACGTGGTGCTGCATGTGAAGGGGCGGGTGCTCGTCGGTCCCGACGACGTCAGGGACGAGCTGTGGGCGGTGGACGGCCGGATCACGTACGACCGGCCGCGCGCCGAGGCACTGACCCTCGAGGGCTGGGCGCTGCCCGGTCTGGTCGACGCGCACTGCCATGTCGGTCTTGACCATCACGGCGCGGTCGACGAGACGACCAGCGAGAAGCAGGCGCTCACCGACCGGGACGCGGGCACGCTGCTCATCCGCGACGCCGGATCGCCGTCCGACACCCGCTGGATCGACGACCGCGAGGACTTGCCGAAGATCATCAGAGCGGGCCGGCACATCGCGCGCACCCGCCGCTACATCCGTAACTACGCCCATGAGATCGAGCCGGGCGACCTCGTCGCGTATGTCGCGCAGGAGGCGCGGCGCGGCGACGGCTGGGTCAAGCTCGTCGGCGACTGGATCGACCGGGACGCGGGCGATCTGACCGCCTGCTGGCCCCGCGGCGAGGTCGCCGCGGCGATCGCCGAGGCGCACCGGCTGGGCGCGCGGGTGACCGCGCACTGCTTCGCCGAGGTCGCGCTCCGGGACCTGGTCGAGGCGGGCATCGACTGCATCGAGCACGCCACGGGGCTCACCGAGGACACCATCCCGCTGTTCGCGGAGCGGGGCGTCGCGATCGTTCCGACGCTGGTCAACATCGCGACGTTCCCGGACCTCGCGGCGGGCGCCGAAGCGAAGTTCCCCGACTGGTCCGCCCATATGCGCAGGTTGTACGAGCGCCGCTACGACACGGTGCGCGCGGCGTACGACGCGGGCATCCCGGTCTTCGTCGGTACGGACGCGGGCGGCTCGCTGGCCCACGGTCTGGTCGCCGCGGAGGTGGCGGAACTGGTGAAGGCGGGCATCCCGCCGCTCCAGGCGCTGTCGGCGACGGCCTGGGGAGCACGTCAGTGGCTGGGCCGCCCGGTGCTGGAGGAGGGCGCGCCGGCGGACCTGGTGGTCTACGACACGGATCCGCGGGCTGACGTCAGGGCTCTGGCGGCGCCGCGGCGGGTGATCCTCAACGGCCGTGTGGTCGGCTGAGGGGCGCCGCTCCCTGTAGCGCGCCGCCGCGGTGACCCAGCGTGACCGAGGCTGCACCGCTCGTCGAAGCACTTCACGTGCGGGGCGGTGCGGTTGACCGGCGTACTGCTCCGTTCGCGGTGACAGGGGTGGCCCCGCGGGAACACTCGTACCTCAACAATCGAATACGGGCACGGAAACCCCACTTTGGGGTGAACTCACGTCAGGTGTCTGTCAGTTCACTCTCAGTGCGCAAGGATTCCGGTGTCTCAAGTCGCCACCGTCCATGCGTCCCCGCGGGGGCGGCCGCGGCGCCAAGTCTCCTGTAGGGGTTCCACCACCTTGAACAGCCACACCTTCCGCATGCCCGCACGCCGCTGGGCCGCCGCGACGGCCGCCGCCGCGCTGGTCGCAGGCCCCCTGGCCATCGCCGTCCTCGCCGCCCCGGCGCATGCCACCGGGGGCGGCGGCGGGGGACGGGCAAGTGCGGCCGTGCTCCGCACCGGGCTCGATGTGTCCCTGCTCAACAAGACCGTCAACGTCCCGCTCAAGGCCACGCTCAACGAGGTGCAGGCCCCTGCCAGTGCCGAGAAGACCGCGCTGACCGTGCAGTTGGACGGGGTCGACCAGGGCAGGCCCTTCCAGGTGCTCCGTGCGGACGTCGCCACTGCGAAGGCCACCGCCGACCGGCACCGGGCCGAGGGTTACACCAACCTCGCCCACGTCAGGCTGCATGTGCCGGGACTGCCGCTGCTCGCGCTCGTCGAGGTCGAGGAGGTCACGTCGCAGGCCGTCTGCGAGGCGGGCAAGCAGCCGGTGGCCGAGTCGAATCTGCTCGGCCGGGTGACCGTGCTCGGCAAGAAGGTCACGCTCTCCACCGGCGGCACCACCCGGATCGCGGTGCCGGGGGTCGGCGAGGTGACGCTCGATCTGTCGAAGCGGCACACCACGTCCCGTACGGCCGCCGCCACCGCGCTCGAGCTGAAGGTGTCGGTCAACCCGCTCAAGCTGAACGTCGCCGAGGTCAACGGCACGGTCACGCTCGCCGAGGCGACCTGCGAGTCGCCCGCGACGTCCGCCGCGCGGGAACCGTCCCCCGGGCCGAGCCACGGCGTGCGGGCGCAGTCCGGCGAGGACCCCGCCAAGGAGGACCTCGCCGAGACCGGCGGCAACACCACAACCCGGTACCTCGCGGGCGGCGCGGTCCTGCTGCTGGCGGCCGGTGGCGCCGCGATGGTGCTGGCCCGCGCACGGTCCAGGAGCTGACACCCGGCCTACGGCGCCCCGCACGCAAGGCTGTGCGGGGCGTCAGCCGCCGACTCAGCCGCCGACTCAGCCGCCGACCATGGTGAGCGCCTGGTCCAGCGCCTGCAGAAAGCGGTTGGTGGTCGCCCGGTCGCGTACCGCCAGCCGCAGCCAGTCCGGCCCGAGCCCCGGGAACGTATCACCGCGCCGGGCCGCGAAGCCCAGACCGCGCAGCCGCTCCCGCACCTCGGCGCCACTCCGCACATGGACGAGGACGAACGAAGCCTCCGCCGCCCCCACCACCCGAACCTCCTCGAACTCCGCAAGCCCCGCCAGCAGATGCGCCCGATCCGTCGCGATCCCGTGCGCCGCCTGCGCGGCCTCCTTGAGCGCGGCCGGCTCCATGCACGCCTCGGCCGCGGCCAGCGCGGGCGTGGCGACCGGCCACAGCGGCTGGGTTCGCTCCAACGCCTCGATCGTCTCCGGCCCGGCGAGCACATAGCCGATCCGCAGACCGGCGAGACCCCAGGTCTTGGTGAGGCTGCGCAGCACCACCAGACCCGGGACGTCGGTCCGGCCCGCGAGCGACTCGGACTCGCCGGGCACCCCGTCCATGAAGGCCTCGTCGACCACCAGCACCCGTCCGGGGCGGGCCAGTCCGGCGATGTCCGCGGCCGGATGCAGTACGGACGTGGGGTTCGTCGGATTGCCGATCACCACCAGGTCCGCCGAGTCGGGAACGGCCGCCGGATCGAGCCGGAAGCCGTCCGCCTCGCGCAGCAGCATCCGCGCCACCTCGTGGCCCGCGTCCCGCAGCGCGGCCTCCGGCTCCGTGAACTGCGGGTGCACGACCAATGGATGACGTACCGTCAGGGCGCGGGCCAGCAGCACGAATGCCTCCGCGGCCCCCGCCGTCAGCAGCACCCGCTCCACCGGCACACCGTGCCGCTGCGCGACCGCCGCGCGCGCCGCCCGCCCGTCCGGATACGCCGCCAGGGCCGTCAGCGAGCAGGCGATGCGCTCGCGCAGCCAGTCCGGGGGAGTGCCGGCCCGGACATTGACCGCGAGGTCCGTGAGGTGGGCGTCCCGCACCTCCGCGTCACCGTGGTGGCGCAGATCGTATGCGTCAGTGTGAGTGCGCATGGCTGCCGTGTGGGTGATGCCCGTGGCCTTGGCCGTGGTGGTGACCGTCGTCGTCCGGGTGGAAGTGCGGCTGCTGCGGGATGCCCACCTTGTCCTCGAAACTCGGCAGCGCGATCCGGTACACACAGGAGTCGCAGTTCATCCGGATGTCGCCGGCGACGGCCTCCCGGTAGCGCTCCATGACCAGGTCCAGCAACTCCTCGGTGGGGCCGATCACATCGGCCGACACCACCTCCACCTCGGGATGCGCCGCCGCCCAGCCCTGCGTCTGCTGACGCACCCGGTCCGGCAGGATGCCGGTGAACAGGAAGTACGGGAGTACGACGATCCGGCGCGCCCCCAGCTTCACGCACCGGTCGAGACCGCTGGGCACATCGGGGGCGGCGAGGGAGACGAACGCCGTCTCCACACCCGCGTACCCCCGCCCCTCCCACAGCAGCCGGGCAGCCTTGAGTACTTCGGCGTTGGCGTCCGGGTCGGTGGAACCGCGGCCCACCAGCAGCACGGTCACATCGGCGCGGTCGGAGGGCGTACGGACCGTGGAGCCCAGCGCCTCGTCGAGCCGCCGCTCCAGGACGGTCAGCAGCGACGGGTGCGGGCCGAGCGGGCGGCCGTAGGTGTACGAGATCCCGGGATGCCGCTCCCGCTCGCGGGCCAGCGCCGCCGGGATGTCGCCCTTGGCGTGCCCGGCCGACACCAGCATCAGCGGCACCGCGGCGAAGCGGTTCACGCCCTGCTCCACCAGCTCGGTGACGGCGTCGCCGAGCGGCGGCGGGGACAGCTCGATGAAGCCGCCGGCGACGGGGAGTTCGGGATGGCGCCGCCCCAGCTCCCGTACGAAGTCCCGGAAGGCCTCGGCCCCGGCTTCGTCGCGGGTGCCGTGGCCGGCGATCAGCAGTGCGGGCGGCGTGGTCACGCGTTCTCCTTGATGTGGGGGTGGTACAGCAGAGCATTGAGCGCGGCCGCGGCGACCGCGCTGCCGCCCTTTTCGGACACGTTGCTGACGGCCGGCAGCCCGCTCTCGCGCAGCGCGGCCTTGGACTCGGCCGCGCCGACGAAACCGACGGGCAGCCCGATGACGAGCGCGGGAGCGGCGTCGAGGACGAGGAGCTCCTCGAGAGCGGTCGGCGCACAGCCGATCACCCAGATCGCGCCGGGCCCGACCTGCTCGTACGCGAGACGGATCGCGTGTGCGGAACGGGTGAGCCCCGGGCCGGACTCGGCGTCCTTGAGCCGGCAGACGGTCTCGCGCCGGGTGATCCCGGCGGCGACCATCTCGACATCGGCGACGACCGGCGCACCGGTGTGCAGCGCGTCGTGCGCGGCGACGAGGGAGGCCTCGTCGCAGACGAGATCGGTGGCGTACTCGAGATCGGCCGCGGAGTGAATGACTCGCTCCACGACGGCCCGCGTCAGTGGCTGGAATCCGCTGGTATCGAGCCGGGACCGGAGCCGCCGGAACGACTCCTGCTCGATGGGGTGGACAACGCGGGTCACGAGGCGACTCCGGAGTGGCGGCGGTGGGTGAAGGGTGCGGTGCCGGCTGTCAGCGGGCGTGAAGGGGTGAGCGGTCCGCGCCATGTGGATGCGGTGCCGGCTGTCGCCGGCGATGGGGGACAGGCCTGGGCGCTGCCGGCGTGCGACATGGGTCGGCCGGTGTGGTCCGTGCCTGCGCGCGTGCCCTGGGCTGCGCCCGCCCTTGCGTCGGCGCGCGTGCCTGCGCCGGTGCCTGCGCGCGTGCCCGTGCCTGCGCCGGTGCCTGCGCGCGTGCCCGGGGCTGCGCGCGTGCCCGGGGCTGCGCGCGTGCCCGGGGCTGCGCCCGTGCCCGGGGCTGCGCCCGCCCTTGCGTCAGCGCCCGTGCCCGGGGCTGCGCCCGTACCCGTGCCCGGGGCTGCGCCCGCGCCCGCGTGGTGGGGTGCCCCGTCCACGGCCGCCTCGCTGCCGGGGCACACCACACGCGCCCCGCACGCCTCCGCAACCGCGAGCGCGTCGCCGCGGGCCCTCACGACTGCCACCGGTAGCCGCGCGGCGTCACCATGCGGCCCGCGATCTCGCGCGTGGCCGTGTTGCCGACCGTCACGACCGTCATCATGTCCACCGTCGCCGGATCCAGTCCGGCGAGAGTCGTCACGCGGCTGGATTCGTCCACGCGCGACGCGTTGCGCACGACACCCACCGGCGTCACCGGCTCCCGGTGCTCGGCGAGGATCGTCAGCGCCTTCGGGAGCTGCCAGTCGCGGCCGCGGCTGCGCGGGTTGTAGAAGGTGACGATGATGTCCGCCTCCGCGGCGGCCCGCACCCGGCGCTCGATGATCTCCCACGGCGTGTGCAGATCGGACAGGCTGATCGAGACATGGTCGTGCCCGAGCGGCGCACCCAGGATCGCGGCTGCCGCGAGCGCCGCGGTCACGCCCGGTACGCCGACCACGTCGATGTCGTCGGACGCCTCGGCGAGCGCGGGCGAGGCCATCGCGTACACACCCGCGTCGCCGCTCCCGATCAGCGCGACCGCATGCCCGGCGCGGGCCTCGGCGACAGCCGTACGGGCCCGTTCCTCCTCCGCCCCGAGGCCGGACTCGATCACGCGCGTGCCGGGCCTGAGCAGGTCGCGGATCTGGTCTACGTACTGATCGAGCCCAACCAGTACGGAGGCCCGCCGCAGCTCCTCGGTGGCGCGCGGGGTGACCAGATCGCGGGCCCCGGGCCCGAGCCCGACCACGGCCAGCCGGCCGCGCGGCGGCCTGCGCACGATCGCGCAGGTCGCCATCGCCGCACGCCCCTCGGGGCTCGACTTCCGCTTCGGCACCAGGAGTTCGCCGCCGCCCACGAGCGCGGCGGCCTCCGCGACCGACGGCGTCCCCACGGCGGCGAGCGGCGCGTCGGACGGGTTCGGCACGGTGACCGAGGAGAGCTCCTCCGCCGCGTACGTGACGACCGGCACTCCGAGCCGCTCCGCGGCCCCGACGATCCCGGGCTCCTCCGCCTTCGCGTCGACCGTCGCCAGCTCCACGACGCTCAGTACGGAGAGCCCGGCGTCACGCAGCGACTCCTCGACGAGCCCGAGCACCTCCTCGACGGGAGCCCCCTTGGACGCTCCGACCCCGACGACGAGCGACGCGGGCCGCAACACGACTTCCTGTGCGCCCGGTTCGACGAGCCGGTCGGTCACCCGGAGGACGGCGGCACCGTCAGCAGTCACGTCAGCACCCACATTCGGCGGCAGCGGCGGCAACGGCCACACCGCGTCCGCCCGCAGCGCCACCGGCTCGTCGTCCAGCACCGCCCGCGTCACCGCCGCGACCGCGCCCTCCACCGGCAGGCCCAGCGTGTCCAGACCAGGGATGTCCGTCGCGTCCGTCGCCGTCGTCACCACCGGGGTGCAGCCCAGGACGTCCGCGACCTCCGCCGCCAGCTCGTTCGCGCCGCCGCCGTGGCCGCCCAGCAGCGACACCGCGTACCGCTGCCCCTCGTCCACGCACACCACGCCCGGGTCCGCCGACTTGTCCGCGAGCAGCGGGGCGATCAGCCGTACCACCGCGCCCGTCGCCAGGAAGCACACCAGCTGCTCGCACTCCGCGAACGCGCGCTCCACCGACTCGCGCACCGGGCCCTCGTACACCCGGGTGCGGCCGGGCCAGGCCGCGGCCAGCCGGTCGCGGGCGGCGGCGCCCGCCGCCGTGGCGGAGATCAGGCCGATCACTGAATTGCTCCTTCGTTCACCGAATCCGCGGGGCGGTCGCCCCACAGCAGGAAGACGGGGTTGACGGACGCCAGCCGTGTCACATCTCCGGGCAGCGGGGCCAGCCGTGACGAGTGCAGCAGCACGCCGTCGGACACGAACCCGGCGGCGGCCAGCGCGCCCCGTACCGCAGCCACCCGGTCCAGCGCGGCCAGCGCGACGACCACCGTGCGCCGGGCCCGCCGCGCGCACGCGGTGACGATCGCGGGCAGCTCCGCGCCGCCGCCGCCGATGAACACCGCGTCCGGGTCCCCCAGATGGGACAGCACCGTGGGCGCCGCGCCGTGCACGGCCCGTACGTCCACACCGTGCGCGGCCGCGTTCGCGCGGATCCGCTCCACGCCGTCGGGGGTCTTCTCCACGGCCACCACGGCCGCGCCGAACCGCGCGCACTCCACCGCCACCGAACCGGACCCCGCGCCGATGTCCCACACGAGGTCGCCCGTACGCGGCCCGAGGCGCGCCAGCGCCAGCGCCCGTACCTCGAACTTGGTAATCATCGAGTCGCGGTGCTCGAACTCTCCCTCGGACAGCGCCCACCGGTCCGGACCGATGGGCACCGAGACCGTCCGCTGCACCGGCGACAGCGCCCGCCGCTCGTCCACGCAGAGCACCACGCTCACCGCGTCCCACTCACGCGCCGCCGCCTCCGCGGGCGACATCCGCTCGATCCGCTCGTGCTCCGGGTCGCCGAGCGCCGTCGCCACCACCAGCGTCCGCTCCGCGGCCCGGTACGCCAGCTCGGCGCCCAGCTCGGCGGGCCCCGAGCCGGGACCGGTCAGCACAGCCGTCTTGGGATGCGCACGGCATACATTGACCGCGGTCCGCAGATCACGGCCGTGCGCACTGACGACGACCGCGTCGTCCCATGGCAGCCCGATCCGCGCGAAGGCGACCGCCACTGACGGCGCCCCCGGCCGCACGTCCAGCGCGTCCGCGCCGAAACGCTCGGCCAACGCCCGTACGATCCCGAAGAATCCGGGGTCGCCCGAGGCCAGCACCACCACGCCGGCCCCGCCGCCGGCCAGCTTCTTCTCGATCACGTCGAGCGCGGGCGCGAGCGGTCCCAGCACCAGCTGTTCCGCGTCGGCGGGCACATCGGCCGCACGGCACGCCGCCGTCAGATGCCGCCGGGCACCCACCACCAGCGTGGCCGCGGTGAGCGCCTCGGCGTCGCGTACGGAGAGCGGCGCGCCCGTCCCCGTACCGATGACCGTGATCACGGCGTCGCGCCCTGCGCGCGCAGCGCCTTGCGGGCGGCCGGGTCGGCCTTCCGGAAGCCGTGGAAGTGCCCCGGGTGGTACAGATGCGAGCGCGTCCCGGAAGCCGCCAGCGCCGGACCGACCAGGAACAGCGTGTGCTTCCAGAGCTTGTGCTCCTTGACCGTCTCCTCCAGCGTGCCGATCGTGCAGCGCAGGATCAGCTCCTCAGGCCAGGTCGCCTGGTACGCGATGACCACCGGCGTACTCGTCGGATAGCCGCCCTCCAGCAGCTCCTGCGTCAACTGGCCCGAGCGCGCCGCCGACAGGAAGAGCGCCATCGTCGTGCCGTGCCGCGCGAACTCCCGTACCTCCTCGCCCGGCGGCATCGGTGTCTTGCCGCCGCCGAGCCGGGTCAGGATCACGGACTGCGCGACCTCCGGGATCGTCAGCTCGCGCTGAGCGATCGCGGCGACCGCCGAGAACGACGAGACGCCCGGCACGATCTCGACCTCCAGGCCGAGATCCACACACCGGTCGAGCTGCTCCTGGGTGCCGCCCCACAGGGCGGGGTCGCCGGAGTGGATCCTGGCGACGCGCAGGCCCTCGTCGAGCGCCCGCTCGTACACGGAGACGACGTCCTCCAGTGACATGGCTGCCGAGTCGAGGATCTCGGCGCCGTCGCGGGCGTGGTCAAGGACGTCGGCCTGCACCAGGCTCGCCGCCCAGATGACGATGTCGGCGTCGGCGATGGCACGCGCGGCGCGGAACGTCAGCAGATCGGCGGCGCCAGGGCCGGCGCCGACAAAGGTCACCTTGCCGTGGGTGGCGGCATCGGCCATGAGCGGGGGTCCTCTCGGGTCATTCGGGTGATTCGGGCGGATCTCGATCGGAAGGGTGCGAAGAGACGGGTCAATCCGCTAGCAAGGGCGTATGGCGGTGTTCGTCGCGCTCGGCGCGTTCCTGATGACGCTGTTCGGCGGCTGGACGGCGCAACGCGTCACCGACCGCCGCCACCTTGTACTGGGTCTGGCCGGCGGGCTGATGCTCGGCGTGGTCGGCCTGGACCTGCTGCCGGAGGCACTGGAGGCGGCCGGCAACAAGGTGTTCGGGGTGCCGCAGGGGCTGCTGCTCTTCGTCGGCGGCTTCCTGGCGGCGCACCTGGTGGAACGGCTGCTGGCCGTCCGTCAGGCGGCGCACGGCGCGGACGAGGACGAGAGGGTGCCCCAGGTGGGGCTGACGGCGGCCGCGGCGATGGTCGGCCACAGTCTGATGGACGGAGTCGCCATCGGCGCTGCGTTCCAGGTGGGTGGCGGTATGGGCGCGGCCGTGGCGCTCGCCGTCATCGCCCACGACTTCGCGGACGGCTTCAACACGTACACGATCACCAGCCTGTACGGGAACACGCGCAGAAAGGCGATCGCGATGCTCTTCGCGGACGCACTCGCTCCGATCGTCGGCGCGGCGTCCACCCTGCTGTTCACGCTTCCGGCCGAACTTCTCGGCAGCTATCTCGGCTTCTTCAGCGGCGCCCTGCTCTATCTCGCCGCGGCCGAGATCCTCCCCGAGGCACACCACACCCACCCCGCCCGCTCCACCCTGCTGTGCACGGCGGGAGGCGTGGGCTTCATCTGGTTGCTGGTCGGCCTCGCCGAGTGACTTGCCGATCGACCCGCCGATCGACCCGCCGATCGGCCCGCTGAGCGGCCCGCTGAGGGGCCCGCCGAGCGAGGAGAGTGGTGAACTCACAGCTTGCCTCCGCGGCCACCGTCGCGCGGCGCCGGCGCGATCAGCGTCGAGAGGTACGGCAGCGCTCCCTCGGCAAGCTCCGCGGCCGGCCGGATCGACTCCTCGGGCAGCCCGAGCGCCGACCCCCACACCGCGCCCTCGGTACGTCCCGTCTCGCGCAGCGCGGTGGCCACCTCCGCAGCGAGCCGCCCGAACTTGTACGCGACGACCGTGCCGGGGCCCTCCAGGGCGTCCTTGAGCGCTGCGGCCCCAGCGGTCACCGGCACCAGGGTCAGCGGCTCGGTGCCCTCGGTGAGGACGGCGCCGCTGCGGGCCGCCAGATCCTGCATGGCGGTGATGCCGGGCACGGTCTCCACGGCAGTACCCGGGACCAGTTCGGTGATGGTCTGCGCGAGATAGGTGAACGTCGAGTACACATTGGGATCGCCGATCGTCGCGAAGGCGACGGAACCGTGCGCGCGCAGCAGCTCGGCGACACGCTTGCCCGCGGCGTCCCAGGCGGCCTCGCGACGGCCACGGTCGGTGCGCTCGTTGAGCGCGAAGACGACGCGCACGACCTTCTCCGCGCCCACGTAGTGCAGGACGGTCGCTTCGGCGCGTCCGGGGTCACCCCCATCTGTTCCGTCGGATCCGGCCATCACAGGTACGACGACGGCATCGGCCTCGCGAAGCACGCGTACGCCCTTCACGGTCACCAACTCCGGGTCGCCGGGCCCGACTCCGACCCCGATCAGCCTGCTGCTCATGCCTCGCACCTTTCAATGAATCTGCGTGCCATGCCGGGCGTGGCCGCCCAGTGCGTATGCAGATAGCTCGCGTGCACGCCCTGTTGTACGAATCCCTCCACGCGCCGCTCGGGCCGGTGCATCCCCCACGCGGGGCCGGGCCCTGCGGCCGGCTCGATGACCGTGCGGTGGAACTCGTGCCCATGCAGCCGTGTCCCGGCCGCCGCGAGGACGCTGTCGCTCACCGCGACGGCCTCCCGGTAGCCGAGTGTGAGCCGCTCCGACATCCGCGCCTCGGCGTCCAGGACACCGCACATCGGCATTCCGTCCAGGGCGCGTGCGAGATACAGCAACCCGGCGCACTCGGCGGCGACCGGCGCGCCGGAGTGTGCCAGCTCGGCGACGGCCTTGCGCAGAGCGTCGTTGGCGGACAGCTCGGGCGCGTACACCTCGGGAAACCCGCCACCTATGACGAGCCCCCGTGTCCCGTCGGGCAGTTGCTCGTCCCGGAGCGGGTCGAACGTGACGACCTCCGCGCCGGCGGAGGCGAGCAGCTCGGTGTGCTCGGCGTAGGAGAACGTGAACGCGGGCCCGCCGGCGACGGCCACGAGGAATGGCCTGCGGCGGGCTTGATTGTGCGGCCCGGCCGACATGTTCAGCCTCGCCGGCGTTCGAGGCGCGGGGTCCGGGGCGGAGCCCTGGTTACGGGAAGGGGCGGGTAGGGGAACAGCGCCGCAGGCCACCCCCGGGTCCCACGGCGCGTCCGGCAACGCAGGCGCGCTGCGGGCCAACCCCAGCAGCGCCTCCAGGTCACACCCCTCCCGCACCTGCTCGGCCATCGCCGCCACCGCGGCCACCGCGTCCGCCCGCCGCTCGGCGACCGGCACAAGACCCAGGTGCCGGCTCGGCGTCCCCACGAAGTCGGACCGCCGCAACACCCCCAGCACCGGCACCCCCGACTCGTCCAGCGCCTCCCGCAGCAGCTTCTCGTGCCGCTCCGACCCCACCTTGTTCAGAATCACGCCCCCGATCCGCACCTGTGGATCCCAGGACGCGAAACCGTGCACCAGCGCCGCCACCGACCGCGACTGCGAGGACGCGTCCACCACCAGCACCACCGGCGCCCGCAGCAGCTTCGCGACCTGAGCGGTGGACGCCAGCTCACCGGCTCCCGCCGCCCCGTCGTAAAGCCCCATCACGCCCTCGACCACGGCCAGATCGCAGCCCGCCGCGCCGTGCGCGAACAGCGGCGCGATCAGCTCCGTACCGCACAGATACGCGTCCAGATTCCGCCCCGGGCGTCCCGTGGCGAGCGAGTGATAGCCCGGGTCGATGTAGTCGGGGCCGACCTTGTGCGGGGACACGGAGAGGCCCGCCGCGACGAAGGCCGCCATCAGGCCCGTCGCGACGGTGGTCTTGCCGCTGCCGGACGACGGCGCGGCGATGACGAGACGTGCTACCACTCGATGCCCCGCTGCCCCTTCTGACCGGTGTCCATCGGGTGCTTGACCTTGGACATGTCGGTCACCAGATCGGCGAACCCGACGAGCTCCGCCGGAGCGTTGCGGCCGGTGATCACCACATGCTGCGTCCCCGGCCGGTCCCGGAGCACCGAGATCACCTCGTCCGTGTCCACCCACCCCCAGTGCATCGGGTACGCGAACTCATCCAGCACATACAGCTGATACGTCTCGGCCGCCAGATCACGCTTGACCTGCTCCCAGCCCTCGCGCGCCGCCTCCTCGTTGTTCAGCTGCCTGTCGCGCTGCACCCACGACCAGCCCTCGCCCATCTTGTGCCAGTCGACAGGACCGCCCTCGCCGGAGGCACCGAGGACCTTCAGCGCGTTCTCCTCGCCGACCTTCCACTTCGCGGATTTGACGAACTGGAACACCCCGATCGGCCACCCCTGGTTCCAGGCGCGCAGCGCGAGCCCGAACGCGGCCGTCGACTTGCCCTTGCCGATGCCCGTGTGGACGACGACGAGCGGGCGGTTGCGGCGCTGGCGGGTGGTGAGTCCGTCGTCCGGTACGACGGACGGCTGTCCTTGCGGCATTACGCGGCCCTCCTTGCAGTCTGAACGTCCTTGACAAGCCCGGTGATGGAGTCGGCGCGCAGCTCGTCGAGGGTGACGGCGGTGCCGCCGAGATCGACGGCCAGTGTGCTCGAGAGGCCGAGCCGTACGGGCCCGGACTCGCAGTCCACGACGATCGCGGCCGTCCCTTCGGCGGAGTGCAGCCGCGCCGCACGCGACGCCAGCGCCACCGGATCGACCCCGCCCGTCGCCCGGCCGTCGGTCACCACCACCAGCAGCGGCCGGCGCGAAGGATCGCGCATACGCTCCACCCGCAGCACGTCGTGCGCCTTGAGCAGGCCGGCCGCCAGCGGCGTACGACCACCCGTCGGCAGCGTCTCCAGACGAGCGGCGGCCGTGTCCACCGACGAGGTCGGCGGCAGCGCCACCTCGGCGTCCTTCCCGCGGAAGGTGATCAGCCCGACCTTGTCGCGCCGCTGGTAGGCGTCGAGCAGCAGCGAAAGCACCGCACCCTTCACCGCGCTCATCCGCTGCCGGGCCGCCATCGAACCCGACGCGTCCACCACGAAGAGCACCAGGTTCCCCTCGCGTCCCTCGCGGTTCGCCTGTCGCAGATCGTCCCGGCGGACCACCAGACCCCGGCCGCTGCGCCCGCGCGCCCGCTGGTGCGGGGCCGCGGCCTGCACGGTCGCCGCCAAGTGCAGCTTGGTGAGCGCCCCTTGGGGCCGCCGCGCACCCGTCGTCCGGCCGTGCTCGGTCCGCGCACGGGACCTGCGCCCCGCCGCGCCCTCCCCGAGACCCGGCACGCTCAGCATCTTCGTACGGAACGGCTCGGCGGCCCGTACGGGCTGCTGCTCACCGCCGCCGGCCTGCGGAGTACCACTCTCGGCCGGCTCCGCCTGAGCGGGCGTGTCGCCCTGTCCGCCATCGCCCTGCGGCGGCACCTCGGGCCCGCCCTGCGGCGGCTGCCCGCCCCCGCCCGGCCCGTCCGGATCGGGGTCCGGATCGAGGTCCGGATTGTCGTCGCCGAATTCCTCCAAGGTCTCGTCGAGCTTGTTCTCGTCGAGGCCGGGGGCGTCGAAGGGATTGCGCCGGCGCCGGTGGGGGAGCGCCAGCAGAGCGGCCTGCCGCACATCCTCGGCGAGCACCTCCGTGCGTCCCGCCCACGCGGCGAGCGCGGTTGCGGTACGGGCCATCACGATGTCGGCGCGCATACCGTCCACCTCGAAGGCCGCACAGGTCGCGGCGATCTGCCGCAATGCGCCGTCCCCCAGCCGGACGTCGGGCAGCAGCGCCCGCGCGGCCACGATCCGGGCCCGCAGGGCCGACTCCTCGTCCGCCCAGCGAGCGGCGAATCCGGCCGGATCGTCGTCGTACGCGAGCCGACGGCGCACGACCTCCACCCGCTGATCGGGCTCCCGCGAGGCCGCGACCTCGACGGTGAGTCCGAAGCGGTCCAGCAACTGAGGCCGCAACTCGCCCTCTTCGGGGTTCATGGTCCCCACGAGCAGGAAACGGGCGGCGTGCCGCACCGAGACGCCTTCACGCTCGACGTACGAAGCGCCCATGGCGGCCGCGTCAAGCAGCAGGTCGACGAGGTGGTCGTGGAGGAGGTTGACCTCATCCACGTAGAGAATCCCGCGGTGCGCGTCCGCGAGCAGCCCCGGTTCGAAGGCCTTCACGCCCTCGGCCAGCGCTCGCTCGATGTCGAGGGCACCGACGAGCCGGTCCTCGGACGCGCCGACGGGCAGCTCGACCATCCGCGCCGGGCGCGCCACACCGCCGCCGAGCTCGTGCGGACCGTCGGGGCACGCCGGGTCCGGCGACGCGGGGTCGCACGAGAACCGGCACCCGGAGACCACCGGAACCTCCGGGATCAACGCGGAAAGCGCACGTACGGCGGTCGACTTGGCGGTCCCCTTCTCACCGCGCACGAGCACACCGCCCACGGCGGGGGAGACGGCATTCAGCAGCAGCCCGAGCCGCAGGTCGTCCATGCCGACGATCGCGGTGAAGGGGTATGGGGTGCTCATGCGGACTCCTCGATCGTGTTGAGGCGGGGAGATTCCCCCACCCCGCCCCTTCCCGTAACCAGGGGGCTTCGCCCCCTGGACCCCCGGTCCTCAATCGCCGGACGGGCTGAAAAATCAGCCGTTCGAGGCGCGGGGTCCGGGGCGGAGCCCCGGTTCTTGCAGCCCGCTGCAGGCGCAACCCTCACGCGTCCCCCTCCAAATCACCCTCGAGCTCCAGATACGTCGCCCGCAGCCGCTCCAGCGTCTCCGCGTCCGGCTCCGCCCACAGCCCACGGTCCGCCGCCTCCAGCAGCCGCTCCGTGATGCCCCGCAGCGCCCATGGGTTCGACTTCTCCATGAACGCGCGGTTCTCGGGGTCGAAGACGTACTCCGCGGAGAGCTTCTCGTACATCCAGTCATCCACGACACCCGCCGTGGCGTCATACCCGAACAGGTAGTCCACCGTCGCGGCCATCTCGAACGCGCCCTTGTAGCCGTGCCGCCGCATCGCCGCCATCCAGCGCGGATTGACCACCCGCGCCCGGAACACCCGGTGCGTCTCCTCGCCCAGCGTGCGCGTCTTCACCTGGTCCGGTGTGGCGCTGTCACCCACATACGCCTCGGGCGACTCACCGGTCAGATGCCGCACCATGGCGACCATCCCGCCGTGGTACTGGAAGTAGTCGTCGGCGTCGACGAGGTCGTGCTCCCTGGTGTCGACGTTCTTCGCCGCGACCGCGATCCGTCGGAACGCCGTCTCCATGTCCCCGCGCGCCGCCCGCCCTTCGAGCCCGCGCCCGTACGCAAAACCGCCCCACACCGCGTACACCTCGGCCAGGTCGGCGTCGCTGCGCCAGTTCCGCGCATCGATCAGCGGCAGCAGCCCCGCACCATAGGCACCCGGCTTCGAGCCGAAGATCCGGGCCGTGGCGCGCCGCCGGTCGCCGTGCTCGGCCGTGTCCTCGTCGGCATGCGCCCGTACGTAGTTGGACTCGGCCGGCTCGTCCAGCTCCGCCACCGCCCGTACCGCGTCGTCGATCAGCCCCACCACATGCGGGAAGGCGTCCCGGAAGAAGCCGGAGATGCGCACCGTCACATCGATGCGCGGACGGCCCAGCTCCGCGACCGGCACGACCTCGAAGCCGGTGACCCGCCTCGACGCGTCGTCCCAGACCGGCCGGCAGCCCAGCAGCGCCAGGATCTCGGCGATGTCGTCGCCCTGGGTGCGCATCGCGGATGTGCCCCACACCGTCAGACCCACCGACTTGGGGTACGCACCCGTGTCCGTGAGATACCGGGCCACGAGCGAGTCGGCCAGCGCCTGGCCGACCTCCCACGACAGCCGGGACGGAATCGCCTTGGGGTCGACGGAGTAGAAGTTGCGGCCGGTCGGCAGCACATTCACCAGGCCGCGCGTCGGCGACCCGGAAGGACCGGCCGGTACGTATCCGCCGTCCAGCGCCAGCAGAATATGGTCGATCTCGTCCGTCGTACGGGCCAGTCGCGGCACGACCTCCGCGCAGGCGAAGCCCAGCACGGCCACGGCGTCCGGGCAGATGGGTCCAGGGGGTGTCACCCCGGAAGGCACAGCGGTGCCCAGCACCTCAGCCACGAGACCGGCCGCGGCGGACACCTCCCAGCCGCGCTCCTCCATGCCCTCCGCGAGCCGCCGGCACAGCTGCTCCAGCAGATCGATCGCGTCGGCGCCGGTCCGTGCGGGGCCCTCGACCAGCTCCGTGAGCTCCACCGGCACCTTCACCGGCGCACCCGGCTCGCCGAGCAGCTCCTTCTCCACCAGACCGAAGTGCTCGGCGAGACAAGCCCGAAGCCCCGGCAGCGCGTTCGCCGTGCCGCCCCACACCTGAGAGGCGCGCAGCACGGCCAGTACGAGATTGACCCGGGCCTCGGCCTCCGGGCCGCCGCCCAGGATGTGCAGACCGTCCCTGATCTGGACGTCCTTGATCTCGCAGAGATAGCCGTCGATGTGCATGACGAACGAGTCGAACTCGCCGTCGTCCGGCTGCTCGTCGACATGCAGATCGTGGTGCAGCTCCGCGGCCTTCACCAGCGTCCAGATCTGCGCCCGTACGGCCGGGGCCTTCGTCGGGTCGAGATCGCTGACGAGCGCGTACTCGTCGAGCAGCTGCTCCAGCTTGGCCAGGTCGCCGTAGGTGTCGGCACGCGCCATCGGCGGCACCAGATGGTCCACAACGGTGGCGTGACCGCGGCGCTTGGCCTGGGTGCCCTCGCCCGGGTCGTTGACGATGAACGGGTACACCAGCGGCAGTTCGCCGAGCACCGCGTCAGGGCCGCAGCCCGCCGACAGCCCGAGCCCCTTGCCCGGCAGCCACTCCATGGTGCCGTGCTTGCCCATGTGCACGATCGCGTCCGCGCCGAAACTGTTGTCCAGCCAGCGGTACGCCGCCATGTAGTGGTGCGAGGGCGGCATATCGGGGTCGTGGTAGATCGCGATCGGGTTCTCGCCGAAGCCGCGCGGCGGCTGGATCATCACGACGACGTTTCCGAACTGCAGGGATGCCAGCACGATCTCGTCGCCGTCGACGTACAGGCTGCCCGGCGGCTCGCCCCAGTGCTCCAGCATTCCGTCGCGCAGGTCCGGCTCCAGCTTGTCGAACCAGGCGCGGTAGTCGGCGAGCGGCACGCGCGCGGGGGCGGTGGCCAGCTGCTCCTCGGTCAGCCACTCCACATCGTGACCACCGGCGTTGATCAACCGGTGGATCAGCTCGTCGCCGTTGTCGGGGTAGCCCTCCACGGCGTAACCGGCGTCGCGCAGCGCGTCCAGCACCCGCACGGCGGACGCCGGGGTGTCGAGACCGACGGCGTTGCCGACCCGTGAATGCTTGGTCGGGTAGGCGGTGAAGACGAGCGCGAGCTTCTTCTCGGCGTTCGGCTTGTGCTTCAACCGGGCGTGGCGTACGGCGATTCCGGCGACGCGTCCGGCGCGCTCCGGGTCGGCGACATACACCGGCACGTCGTCGGGGCCCTGCTCCTTGAAGGAGAACGGGACCGTGATGATCCGCCCGTCGAACTCGGGGATCGCCACCTGCATCGCAGCGTCCATGGGGGACAGGGCCGCGTCCGACGCCTCCCAGGTGGCCTTCGACGAGGTCAGGCACAGTCCCTGCAGCACCGGCACATTGAGCTCGGCGAGCGCGCCGATGTCCCAGGCCTCGTCGTCCCCGCCGGCACTGGCGTCACTCGCCCGCGTGCCGCCCGCGGCCAGCACCGTGGCGACCAGCGCATCGGTCCTGGCGAGCAGCTCGTACAGCTCGGCGTCGGCGCCGCGCAGCGAACCGCAGTACACGGGAAGGGCGTTGGACCCACGGGCCTCGATCGCGTCGCACAGCGTGTCGACGAATCCGGTGTTGCCGGAGAGCTGGTGCGCGCGGTAGAAGAGCACGCCGACGCTCGGCCGCCCCTCCACATACGCACGCGTGCCGTGCACGCCCCACTCCGGCATTTTCTGCGGCTCGGCACTGTGCCTGTCCTGCGCGTCTGCGGCACGACCGTGACCGGCCAGCAGTACGTCCTCCGTCAGGAACCGGGACAGCTCGACGAGGTTCCCGGGGCCGCCCTCGACGAGATACTGCAGGGCCTCCGCGACAGCACCCGCGTGCACGGACGACTCGGCCATCAACTCCGCGTCGGGCACCGCCTCGCCGCCCAGCAGCACGGTCGGAATCCCGGACGCCTTGAGGGCCGCGAGCCCGTCCGCCCAGGCCCGCTTCCCGCCGAGCAGCCGTACGACCGCGACGGACGCGCCCGCGATGAGCGCGGGCAGCTCCTCCGCCACATCGATACGGGTCGGATTGCCGATGCGGTAGGGCGCGCCGGAGGCCCGGGCCGCCAGCAGATCCGTATCGGCGGTGGACAGCAACAGCACGGTGCTCTCGGTGCTCATGGCGCTCCAGGTGCGATGAAGGGAAGTCCTGAGGGTGCGCCCGACTCGATGAGCCGCAGCAGCGCATCCGTATCCGCGTGTTCTTCGATGAGGTCGCCGAGGCGGTCCAGCTGCTCTTCGCGCAGCGCGCCGAAGCTGGTGTCGGGCGCGGGCACGAACCGCCGGCCCGCGGCCTCGGCGACGTCGCGCAGGAACGCCCGGCGGAAGCCGTCGCTCTCCAGCGATCCGTGCCAGTGCGTACCCCAGACGGCACCGACCCGGCAGCCGTCCAGGCTGTGTCCGTCGCCATCGGAGATGAACGTGTCGCCGCCGAGTACTTCGGCGACGCCGTGGTGGATCTCGTAGCCCTCCAGGCGTTCACCCAGGGCCTCGCCGACCGGCCGGGCGAGGGTCTTCTCGCGCGCGAACCGCACCCGCACGGGCAGCAGTCCAAGCCCCTGGACACGGCCCGCCCGCGACTCGACCTCGTCCTCGATGTGCTCGCCGAGGAGCTGGAAACCGCCGCAGACACCGAGCACGGGCCGCCCCTCGGCAGCCCGGCGCGCCAGCGCGTCGGCCAGCCCGCGCTCCTTGAGCCACTCCAGGGCCTTGACCGTGCCCCGGGTTCCCGGCACGACCACCAGGTCGGCGTCGACAAGTTCCTCGGCCCGGTCCACGAACCGCACGACGACACCCGGCTCGGCGGCCAGCGCGTCCACGTCCGTGAAGTTGGACATCAGGGGCACGGCACAGACCGCGACCCGCAGTACGTCCTCGCCCACGGGCGGCGCGACCACCGACTCCCGTACCGCGCCCCGCAGCGAGACCCGCAGCCCGTCCTCCTCGTCGATGCCGAGCCCGTGGGTGTACGGCAGAATCCCGTACGTGTGCCGCCCGGTCAGCCCGCGCAGCATCTCGATACCGGGCTCCAGCAGTGACACATCGCCGCGGAACTTGTTGACGATGTATCCGGCGACCAGCGCCTGATCCTCGGCGCTGAGCAGCGCGGTGGTCCCGAAGAACGAGGCGAAGACCCCACCGCGGTCGATGTCTCCGACCACCAGCACCGGTAGCTGTGCCGCTCGCGCGATGCCCATGTTCACGATGTCCGTACGCCGCAGATTGATCTCGGCCGGACTGCCCGCCCCCTCGCAGATCACGGCTTCATACGTGCCCCGCAGCTCCTCCAGGCACTCCACGACGGTCCCGAGCAGCGCCTCCTGCCGCCCACCGTGCAGCGTTTTCCCGGGGGACGCCCCCTCAGCGCCCCCGAAGAACCCGCGGGCGCTCAGTTCGCCCACCGGTTTGCCCATCAGGACCACCTGGCTCGACCGGTCGCTGCCCGGCTTGAGCAGCACGGGATTCATCAGCGCGCTCGGCTCCACGCGCGCGGCCTGAGCCTGCATGGCCTGCGCCCGGCCGATCTCCGCGCCCTCGCGCGTCACGAACGAATTGAGGGACATGTTCTGCCCCTTGAAGGGCGCGACCTTCACTCCCCGCCGCACGAGCCATCGGCAGATCCCGGCCGTGACGACGCTCTTGCCCGCGTCGGACGTGGTCCCCGCCACCAGCAGCCCGCCGCCTCTGCGCCTGCTCATCCCCGCCCCTTTCCCGCGCGCCGCGCGCGCAGTGCGTGACCTGCCAGGCGGCCCGCCGCGCAGGTCGCCAGTGTCAGCCAGCCGACGCGCCGTGAGAGCCGTACGGCGCGTCCGATGTCGCCGAACTCCACCGGGCGCCCGGTGCCGTTGAGTACGGGACGGTGCTCCACCCGGCCGCCGTACGAGAGGGTCCCGCCCAGCCGTACGCCGAGCGCCCCCGCGAACGCAGCCTCCACCGGGCCCGCGTTCGGGCTCGGGTGCTTCTTCGCATCGGCCCTCCAGGCCCGTACGGCTCCGCGGGCATCCCCGCCCGCGAGTACCGCGAGTCCCGCGGTGAGCCGGGCCCCCGGCCATCCGGCCACATCGTCGAGCCGCGCCGAGGCCCAGCCGAACCTCCGGTATTTGGGCGACTTGTGCCCGACCATCGCGTCCAGCGTGTTGACGGCACGGAACCCCACCAGACCCGGCACGCCCGCGAGTGCGCCCCAGACCAGCGCGCCCACCACGGCGTCGGAGGTGTTCTCGGCGACGGACTCGACGACGGCGCGTGCGATCTGCTGCTCGTCCAGCGCCTGCGGATCGCGCCCGCACAGATGCGGCAGGCGCTCCCGCGCCACGTCCACGTCACCGGCGGCGAGCGCGCCGCCGATGGCCCGCGCCTCGCGGCCCAGCGTCGTACCTCCGACGACGGCCCAGGTGGCTGCGGCGATCAGTGCGACGGATGCGCGGCCGCGGCCCCGTACACCGCGTGCGACAACCGCGGCGGCACCCGCGGCGCCTCCGGCGCACACGGCGGTGTGCAGTGCGCCCCAGCCACGGTGGTCACGCCACAGGACATGCTCGACAGCGCCCGCGGCCCGCCCGAACGCGGCGACCGGATGCCCGCGGCGGGGATCGCCGAGCAGCAGGTCGCCGGCCAGGCCGGCGGTGGCGCCGTACACGAATTCACGGTCGGCACGCATGGGTTCAGGCCGACGCTTCGCCTCGAACGACTCTCGTACTCACAGCAGGAACTGAACCGCAGCCGGGCATGGCGATATGTCCTCACTCAGGGTGTCCGCGCCCTGGT
Organism: Streptomyces sp. NPDC048479; assembly: GCF_040651435.1. Lineage (NCBI taxonomy): Bacteria > Bacillati > Actinomycetota > Actinomycetes > Kitasatosporales > Streptomycetaceae > Streptomyces > Streptomyces sp. NPDC048479. The sequence continues at coordinate 64,522 of NZ_JBEZKA010000020.1, read as the reverse complement.
TCGACGTGACCGGCGGTGAGAGTTCCTGGCTTCCGGGGACTGCTCCCCGGTGACAGTGGCGGGACCGCGCCGGATTTGCACCGGCTTCCTCTTCTGCCGCCGTAGATTGGCTTCGGCAGTCCACCACGCTGCGAGAACGACCGTCAACTTGCCTTTGACCTGCGATGCAGGAGTGTGTTGGGGCACACATGCGGGGCGGATTTCCGCCAGGTGTCGAAAACAGGCCGTACCGCCACGTCGCCCGCAATGCAAGAGCCGGGCCGGGTCACCCGAAGGGGTGCCCGGCCCGGCCTGTGAAGCGGTTGATGAAGCTCGGGGAGCTGGTGAACCGTGCCGTCAGATGACGATCAGATAGATCCCGTACGCCACGGCCGCCGCGCAGAGCGCGAAGCAGGCGTACGCGCCGGTGCGTGCCAGGGCCGCGGAACCGCCCTGTGCGGCCGCCGACTCCTGCTTGGTCAGGCCGACGATGCCCAGGGTGAACAGACCCACCAGGGCGACGGTGGCGACGAGGCTCACGCCGAAGACGGAGCCGAGAGCTGCCCAGTCGATGTTCATGCTGATCTGTCCTTACACCGTGGCCGGCTGCGTCGGCTCGGAGTCGGTGGGGGCCGGAGCCGGGATGGTGGTCTTGAAGTCCTGCGCGGGCGTGCCGGCCGGCGGCGGGGTGACGGCCGCGATGGCAGTGGTCACGACACCCGCGGGCTCGGCGTCGGCGTCCACCGCGTTGACGTTGGTGTGGTCGACCACCTGGCGGCGGGAGATGAACCAGATCGCGGCGCAGGCGCCGATCAGGAAGGCCGCGACGACCGCGACACCCCAGTCGCCCTGCCTGGACACGAACTCCGAGCCCGCGGCGACCAGACCCGCGGCCGGAAGGGTCAGACCCCAGGCGACGAACATCCGGGTGGCGGTGGACCAGCGGACCACGCCGCCCTTGCGGCCGAGGCCCGCGCCCATCACGGCGCCGGAGCAGGAGTGCGTGGTCGACAGCGAGAAGCCGAGGTTGGAGGAGGCGAGAATGACGCTGGCCGCGCTGGTCTGGGCGGCGAAGCCCTGCTGCGGCTGGAGGTCGGTGAGGCCCGTGCCCAGGGTGCGGATGATCCGCCAGCCGCCGAGGTAGGTGCCCATCGCGATCGCGAGACCGGCGGAGAGGATGACCCACATCGGGGGGTTGGAGCCGGGGGAGACGACACCGCCGGCGACGAGCGCCAGCGTGATGACGCCCATGGTCTTCTGGGCGTCATTGGTGCCGTGGGCCAGGGAGACCAGGCCCGCCGAGGCGATCTGGCCGGCGCGGTAGCCCTTTGCGGTGGCCTTCTTGTCGGCGTTCTTGCCGATCTTGTACGTCAGCCGGGCGGCGAGGAACGCCGCGAGGCCGGCGACCAGCGGGGCCGCGATCGCGGGGATCAGCACCTTGGTGACGACCGTGCCGCCATTGACGCCGCTGACGCCGACCGAGGCGATGGTGGCGCCGATCAGACCGCCCATGAGGGCGTGCGAGGAACTGGACGGCAGGCCGATCAGCCAGGTCATCAGGTTCCAGAGGATGGCGCCGACGAGCGCAGCGAAGATGACTTCGGGTGTGATGCCTGACTCGGTGATGATGCCGCTGGAGATCGTCTTGGCGACCTCCACCGACAGGAACGCGCCGACGAGGTTGAGCGCGGCGGCCATGGCCACCGCCGTCTTGGGCTTCAGAGCGCCGGTCGAGATGGTCGTCGCCATCGCGTTGGCGGTGTCGTGGAAACCGTTCGTGAAATCGAACACGAGAGCTGTCGCGATCACAATCGCGAGCAGCAAGGTGATGTGTTCCATTTACCCAGGCAATCGTTTGACGTCAGTGGCTCGGCGAACGTAGTTAATCTGGGTGAACGGAAGATGAACTGGGACGGGCTTTGCGGTGTCCGCAAGTGAGGATCCGTCACTCCGCTCGCCGATCACCGCGGCGATGGTGGGGGTGGCGGCACGGAAGGCGCCTTTTCTCACGTTTTGGGTGATCTCCGCCACCGTGACCTCTGTGGCCTCCCGGCCCCGCCTGACAGGATCGCCGCATGACCGATCAGGTGCGGCAGGACGCGATCGAGCGGGCGTGGGAAGACCTCGTGGCCACGGCCCGCAGAACAGCGGCGGAAGGCTTGGTGGTAGGCACCTCGGGCAATGTCTCGGTACGGGTCGGCGGACTCGTCCTGGTCACCCCGAGCGGAGTGCCCTACGACCGGCTCACTCCCGAGGACGCCGTCGCCGTAGATCTCGACGGGAACCAGGTCCTCGGCGATCTCGCCCCCACCAGCGAGCTGCCGCTGCACCTCGAGGTCTACCGGAACACCGGTGCCGTCGCCGTCGTGCACACCCACGCCGTGCACGCCACCGCCGTCTCCACCCTCGTCCCCGAGCTGCCGCTCATCCACTACATGGCGGCCGCCCTCGGCGGCCCCGTGCGCGTCGCCGCGTACGCCCTGTACGGAACGGAGGAGCTGGCCGAGAACATGCTGCGCGCCCTGCGGGACCGCACCGGCTGCCTCCTCCAGAACCACGGCACGGTCACCTACGGCGACTCCCTCGACCAGGCCTACGACCGCACCGCCCAGCTGGAGTGGATGTGCCGCCTCTGGCTGACCGCCGCGGCGCTGCCCGGCTACTCGCCCACCCTGCTCTCCCGGTCCCAGCTGCACGAGGTGGCGGACAAGCTTCAGAGTTACGGCCGGCACCGCTGACGTGCCGACCGCCTCGGCGCCGGAGGCATCCGCAGACACCGGCGGCCCCCGCCCGCTGGCCGCACGGCGCGGGGGTGCCGACACTGGAACGGTGCGCCCGGCAACAGCGACGGCGGTAGCCGTCACCACTCTGATCGGTGTCGGCGCGGCCGCGATAGCGGCCGGCCGCTACGCAAGCGATCTCGCGCTCAAGGCGCCGCCCGGCCGGCCCCTGCCCGGTGACCCCCGGCTCACCGTGCACGCCACGGCCCCGGGCCGGCTGACGCTGACCCGCAGCCTCGCCTCGCTGCGCCCCGGTACGTACGGAATCGAGGGCCCGGACGTCCACGCGGTCGTCGGCCCCGTCCTCGACGATGTCCCGCACGCCGCCGACACCGTCGTACGCCGACTGGAACGCGTCACCCACGGCAGCCTGGAACCGGGCACCCGGGTGCGGCTCACCCCGCAGGTGCACAGCGGCGACCCGGGCAGCGCGCTCGGCCTCAAGTACAGCGATATCGACATCCCCGGCGAACTGGGCGCGCTGCCCGCCTGGTTCGTGCCCGGCGCCCGCGACACCTGGGTGATCACTGTGCACGGCCTGGGCGCCACCCGGGAACACCCCATGAACATCATGAAGTTTCTGCACGCCCACCGGTTCCCGGTGCTCGACCTCGGCTACCGCGGAGATCTCGGCGCCCCCAGATCCCCGGACGGCCTCGGTCACCTCGGCGACTCCGAGTGGCGCGACCTGGACGCCGCCATCCGCTACGCCGTGCGCTACGGCGCCCAGCGCGTCGTCCTCCACGGCTGGTCCACCGGCGCCTCGATGGCCCTGCACGCCACGGCCAACTCCGCGCTGCGCGACCGGATCAACGGACTCGTACTGGACTCACCGGTCCTCGACTGGGAAGCCACGCTGCGCAATCTGGCCGCCGCCCGGGGCACCCCGGGGCCGCTGCTGACGCTCGCCGTCAGGGCTGCGCAGGGCAGAACGGGGCTGCACGGCGACCGGCTGCTCGAGGCCGCGGACCCGGACACGATGCGCGTACCGACGCTGATCTACCACGGACCGGACGACACCCTCGCGCCGTGGTATCCGTCCCGCGAACTCGCCGCCCGCCGCCCCCAGCTGATCAGCCTGCAGACCGTCCAGCACGCCCCGCACGCCGCGATGTGGAACGCCGACCCGGCACGCTACGAAGAAGCCCTCCGCCGTTTCCTCACCCCCCTGATGTAGTTCCTGCCCGATGTAGTTCCTGGACAGCCGACGGGGTAATGCCTGGCAGGACGGCCGCTCAGTCCGGCCGACCAGGTTCCGTTTGGGCTTTCGGGCCGTCAGCGGGAAGACTGCTCCCCGTGACGTCCCGAAAGCCTGATGAGCAATTGGCGCGCAACTCCAGACTCCGTCTTGTCCGCCCGCGATCGCTGGCCGCCGCACGGCGGGCCGTGACGACCCGGCGCACCCGGCCTGTCCCGCGGCCTCCCGAGGGCACGCCGGCCCCCGCCGAGCTCGCCCGCCAGGCACGGGCGGTCCTCGCCGACGCCGTACGGATCGCCCGCTGGGCCGCCGTCGAGCGGGACCCCAGCACCGCCCCGCTCGCCGACCGCGCCCAGGATCGGGCCGCGGCCGCCCTGGAGTTGACCCCGCGCCAGGTACGCGCGGGCTGGGACCGCGCCCGCCTCGCCGGCCTGGTCGAGCTGCACGGCGACACCGCACGCCCCGGCTGGCGGCTGCGCGCCTGGGACCGTGACGACATGGCCGTACTGCGCGGCTGGGTCGCCCTCTTCGACGCCTGGTCGCTGGTCCATCCCGCGCCCGACGATGTCGCCCCCAGCGCGGTCGCCGAGGTCGTCGAGGCCGTCCCTCAGGTGCTCTCCCTCCTCCAGCTGTCGGCCGGCCCCGTGCTCGTACCGGTCCTGCTCGACCTCCTGCAGCAGCGCGTCGTGGAACTGCGCGAGGAGCGCTGCGAGGTCGCCCACGGTCCTCAGTCCGAACCACGGGCCGTCGGCGCCGACTCCGAGGCCAAGACCGCGCTCGAGACCGCGCTCGAGACCGAGCTCGAGTCCGGGCCCGGGTCCGACCCCGAGTCCCGGCCGGACGTTCCTGTCTCCCTTCTTCTCGACTGGGCTCTGGAGGGCCTTTCCGCCGTCGGCGCCCTGACCCTGGACCAGGGACGGTCCGCCACGCTCACCCCGCTCGGCAACTGGGCGGTCTGGGTCAAACTCGAGCAGATCTGCGTGGCCGCACAGAGCCCCGCCGGCAATATCGAGCAGCCCGCCGAAGACATGCTGCGCGGCTGCGCCCGCCTCACCCCCGGCCCGGCCCGCGCCGAGTACCGCGCCTGGCTCGCAGCCCGCACCGTCTCCAGCGCGGTCGCCGAGCTCCTCGGCGTCGCCCGTGGCGAGGACGCCCTGCTGCGCGGACTCGCCTTCGAGGCCCTGCGCGTTGTCGGCGCCCCCGCCGAGGCAGACGTCCGCGCGGCCGCCGACGAGCCCTCGCTGCGCCCCTACGTCCTGCTCTGGCTCGCCGAGTACGAGGGAGCGGACCCCGAGGACGCCGCCGAGGTCCTCACCCGTGAGGAAGCGACCTGGCTCTGGGTGGACACCGCGGCGGCTGTCGCCGACCACGGCGAGCCCCAGCTGCTGCTGCGCCATCTCGACTCCGCGGTGCAGGGCACGGTCCCGGCGCTGCTCGACGAGGTCCGGGCCGGCGGCCACCCCCGTACCGTCCAGGTCCTGGTCGCGCTGGCTGCCGCGCACCCGGACCCGGCCCTGGCCAAGGCCGTGCGCCGGGCGGCGTTCCAGGTGCACACCGGAGGCGTCTAGGGCACGCCGTGAGGGCCCGAACGCGGCGGAAGCCGACGAGTGGCGGCGAATGTCGGCGCGTACACACCGGGGGAGGCTAGGACTCCTCCGCCCCCGGTGTGTACGTGCCGAAGCTCCACACATTGCCCTCGATATCGCGCGCCATGTAGTCACGCGCGCCGTAGTCCTGGTCGGTCGGCGGCATCACGATGTCCGCGCCATGCTCCACCGCATGGCTGTGATGTGCGTCGACATCGTCGACATGGACGAACACACCCGTCGGCCCGCCGCCCTCCATCAGCTGGTCGAACTCGCTGCCGGTGCCCTTGCTCCCCAGCATCACCATGCCGTTGCCGAAGGTCAGCTCGGCGTGCAGCACCGCGCCTGCCTCGTCCTCGTACACCGCGTGCTCGGTGAAGCCGAAGGCCTCGGTGAGCTGCTTGATCGCGGCCTTCGCGTCCGTGTACACCAGCGTCGGACAGATGCTCGGTGACTGCGACATCTCGATCACTCCTTCATGCTCGACGGTAGGGGTGTGATCTGTGTCTCAGTCTTGCACCGGCCACTGACAACGCCCGGCAGTCGGGCGCTCAGGCGAAGGTGTTGCACCGGGCCATGTCGCCCGTGCGGAAGCCGTTGTAGAACCACTGCCGGCGCTGCGCCGCCGAGCCGTGCGTCCAGGTCTCCGGAGTGACCCCGGCCCTGGAACTTCTCCTGGATCCGGTCGTCGCCGACCGCCGCCGCGTCCAGACCGTCCTGGATGTCCGCCGCCGTCAGCGAGGTCAGCAGCGGCCGGCCGGTGGCCTCGTCGGGCGTGGTCGTATCGGTCAGGCCGGTGCCTCTCGCCCCTTTTTTCGTACGACTCCGGGGGCCCGCTGACTCCGGGGCCGGCTCGCCTGCACCGCGCCGTCCCCGCCTTCGGCGGCCGCCTCGTAGGCGTAAAGCACTTGCACAGCCCCGCTAGAATGGTTCGTATGGCAATTCTCCTTGCGCATTAGACGGCGTCGAAGCTCCCACGTCCGTCCCTTCCGCCGTCCATACCGCCCTGGAGTCTTTCCGTGATCACCGCTTCCGGTATCGAGCTGCGCGCCGGCGCACGCGTCCTCATCGAGTCCGCTTCCTTCCGTATCGCCAAAGGCGACCGCATCGGCCTGGTAGGCCGCAACGGAGCGGGCAAGACCACGCTCACCAAGTGCCTCGCGGGTGAGGGCATCCCCGCCGCCGGCGCCATCGCCCGCTCCGGCGAGGTCGGCTACCTCCCGCAGGACCCGCGTACCGGCGACCTCGACACCCTCGCCCGCGACCGCATCCTCTCCGCCCGGGAGCTCGACTCCGTACTGAAGAAGATGCGTGAGAACGAGGAGCGGATGGCGAACGGCAAGGGCGCCACCCGCGAGAAGGCGATGAAGAAGTACGAGCGCCTGGAGACGGAGTTCCTGACCAAGGGCGGTTACGCGGCCGAGGCCGAGGCCGCCACCATCGCCGCCGCGCTCGGACTGCCCGACCGGGTGCTCGGCCAGCCGCTGCATACGCTCTCCGGCGGTCAGCGCCGCCGCGTCGAGCTCGCGCGCATCCTCTTCTCGGACGCCGACACCCTGCTCCTCGACGAGCCCACCAACCACCTCGACGCCGACTCGGTCGTCTGGCTCCGTGAGTACCTGAAGTCCTACCGCGGCGGCTTCATCGTGATCTCCCACGATGTCGACCTCGTCGAGACGGTCGTCAACAAGGTCTTCTACCTGGACGCCAACCGCTCGCAGATCGATGTCTACAACATGGGCTGGAAGCTCTACCAGCAGCAGCGCGAGGCCGACGAGAAGCGCCGCAAGCGTGAGCGCCAGAACGCCGAGAAGAAGGCCGCGGCCCTCAACTCCCAGGCCGACAAGATGCGCGCCAAGGCCACCAAGACCGTCGCCGCGCAGAACATGGCCAAGCGCGCCGAGCGGCTGCTGTCCGGTCTGGAAGCGGTACGTGTCTCCGACAAGGTCGCCAAGCTGCGCTTCCCCGATCCCGCACCCTGCGGCAAGACCCCGCTGACCGCGGAGAGCCTGTCCAAGTCGTACGGCTCACTCGAGATTTTTACCGATGTGGACCTCGCCATCGACAAGGGCTCGCGCGTCGTCATCCTCGGCCTCAACGGCGCGGGCAAGACGACACTGCTGCGGCTGCTCGCGGGCGTGGAGCGGCCGGACACCGGAGAGGTCACCCCGGGGCACGGTCTCAAGCTCGGCTACTACGCACAGGAGCACGAGACGCTCGACCCGGACCGCACGGTCCTGGAGAACATGCGCTCCTCCGCGCCCGACCTCGACCTTGTCGCGGTGCGCAAGACGCTCGGTTCCTTCCTCTTCTCCGGTGACGACGTCGACAAGCCGGCCGGGGTGCTTTCCGGCGGTGAGAAGACCCGTCTCGCGCTGGCCACTCTGGTCGTCTCGTCCGCGAACGTCCTGCTTCTCGACGAGCCCACGAACAACCTCGACCCGGCCAGCCGCGAGGAGATCCTCGGCGCGCTGCGCACCTACAAGGGCGCCGTCATCCTCGTCACGCACGACGAGGGCGCGGTCGAGGCGCTGGAGCCGGAGCGGATCATCCTGCTGCCGGACGGGGTCGAGGATCTGTGGGGCGCGGACTACGCGGACCTGGTGGCGCTCGCCTGATCCCGGCCCGGCCCGGCACAGCCCAGCCCGGCCCCGTCCCGTCCCGTCCGGACTGCTCTGCCGCTGATCCGCCGCTGATCCACTCCGTATGGATCATTCGGCTTACGGGTGATCCATCATCTGTGTGAGAACGTCTCGTACCACGGTGTGGCGCCGAGCGGATTCCTTCCGTCCGGGCCTCTGGTCCTGCCTGTGCCCCCTGCGCTGCGCTGACCTGGCACTTCTGCCGGGAACCCGTTCGGACGTGCGAACGCGGACCTGCGGAATCAGAGATTCCGGTAGTGATGTCCGCTCGGCGCACGGCAAAGCTTGTCGCACGGACCTTGCCGAATGGGTGGCCAGGAAGCTCTCTAGGGGTGATCATGAGAGTCCAGAGCGCACTTCCCATGAGGAGGCACGGGTGGCCGAGACTCTGAAGAAGGGCAGCCGGGTTACCGGCGCCGCGCGTGACAAGCTCGCGGCAGACCTGAAGAAGAAGTACGACTCCGGTGCGAGCATCCGGGCGTTGGCCGAAGAGACAGGCCGCTCCTATGGATTCGTCCACCGGATGCTCAGCGAGTCCGGAGTCACGCTGCGGGGACGCGGCGGAGCGACGCGAGGCAAGAAGGCCGCCTCGGCCTGACGACCGAGGCTTCTTTCGGCCCACCGGTTTCTACGGTGGCCACCCGGTCGGTCGCAGGGTCGACCGGGTGGTTACTGTGCAGTCACTTATCTTCGTTTGCAGTGACTGTTCCCGAACCGGAGGCACCCCATGGCTTCGCTCGACTCTGTGCTCGACAAGGACGGCGTACGGCTCACCGTCGAGGACGCGGTTGCCACGGTAACCCTGACCAACCCGGACAAGCGCAACGCCCAATCTCCCGCTCTGTGGCGGGCGTTGGCGCAAGCGGGACGGTCACTGCCGGGCAATGTGCGGGTCGTGGTGCTGCGCGGCGAAGGCAAGTCCTTCTCCGCCGGTCTCGACCGGCAGGCGTTCACGCCTGAGGGCTTCGACGGCGAGCCGTCCTTCCTCGACCTCGCACGGGGCTCCGACGAGGAGCTCGACGCGGTCATCGCCGAGTACCAGGAAGCGTTCACCTGGTGGCGCCGTAGCGACGTCGTGACGATCGCGGCCGTCCAGGGCCATGCGATCGGAGCCGGCTTCCAGCTCGCCCTCGCCTGCGACCTCCGGGTCGTCGCGCAGGACGTGCAGTTCGCCATGCGCGAGACCAGCCTCGGGCTCGTCCCGGACCTCACGGGCACGCACCCGCTGGTGTCGCTCGTCGGCTACGCCCGCGCGCTGGAGATCTGCGCGACCGGCCGTTTCGTCCACGCGGACGAGGCGGAGCGTACCGGTCTCGCCAACCTCGTCGTGCCCGCTGATGAACTGGACGGTGCCGTACGGGACCTGGCGTCCGCACTGCTGGCGGCGCCGCGGGACGCGGTGATCGAGACGAAGGCGCTGTTGCAGGGTGCGGGCACCCGCTCGTACGAGGACCAGCGCACCGCGGAGCGCGCGGCGCAGGCGCGCCGCCTGCGCGACCTGGCGGGCCTTGCGGACTGATCCGCCGGCCACTCCGGTCACCCCGGTTCACTCCGGTAGCACTCTGGTTCACGCCAGTACCGCCCCGGTTCACGTCGGTACCGATTGACGCAGGTACCGGGTCACGCCGTTACCGAGGTGACCAGCACCGCCACCGGGCGGCCGTCCGCGAGCGCCGCCGTCACCGCCTCGCGGACCGCCCGGACCACATCCAGCGGGTGATACCCGCTCGCCGTCGCCACCTCGACGCGGACATGGTCGGGGGCCAGGTGCACCGCCGCGCCCAGCGTGGCCGTCAGATGCGCGACACCCGGCGCTCCGGATGCCGCCGTGCCCGCCGGGTCGCTCGCGGTGACGGCCCGTACCCCGGCCCGTACCCCGGGTGGGGGCGCGGGTTCCGGGGCTTCCGGGGCGCTGTCCAGCAGCTCCGTCACCCGCAGATCCACCTCCGAGACCTCGAGCCCCAGAAGATCCACCGCGGCCGTGAACAGCGCGGCGCGCAGGGCCGCCGCGGCGGCCGGCAGCGGCTCCGCTGCCGAGGCCGCGAATTCCGCCTCGATCCGCAGTGGCCCCGGCGGCAGAGCGCTCGGCGGAGCCGGTACGGCAGGCCGAGCCGTCGAGTCCGGGTCGGCGAGCCCCAGCCTGAGTCGCCCGAGCAGCACCCCCCGTGCCCCGGCCGCCGCGCGCCGCAGCACCGTGTCGGCCGCCTGCTCGGTCAGCCAGGCCCCGTCCGCCGCCCCGCCCAGCGGGAGCAGCCTGCCGAGGCCGAGCCGTCGCCGTACCGCATCAGCAGTGGTCACTACTCCAGCCTGCAGCATCCCCGGCGCGAAACCGGGCAACCGCACTTAATGTGGGCAGCGGAGTCCACCACCGCCCGGAAAGGACGAACGGCGATGAACGACACCGCTCAGTGGAACCGGTCCGAGGCCGCTGGTAACGATCCGTCGGGCTCGGGCGAAGGTCTCAGAAAGACGCCGGGGATCAAGCGCGGCGGCGGTGATCCCGCGTCCCGCGGCCGTACCACCATCGCCGACGGCGTGGTGGAGAAGATCGCCGGACTCGCGGCCCGCGAAGTGCCCGGTGTCCATGCGATGGGCAGCGGCTTCTCCCGTACCCTCGGCGCGGTCCGCGACCGTGTGCCCGGCGGCAGGTCCAATGTCACCCGAGGCGTGAAGGCCGAGGTCGGCGAGGTGCAGACGGCCCTCGACATCGAGATCGTCGTCGACTACGGCGTCTCCATCACCGAAGTCGCTCGCGCGGTCCGCGAGAACGTCGTCTCGGCGGTCGAGCGGATGGCAGGTCTCGAGGTCGTCGAGGTCAATATCGCGGTCAGCGATGTGAAACTGCCCGATGAAGAAGAGGACGAGCCGGAGCCGCGTCTCCAGTAGAGGAGCTCACGATGAGCATGGCGGTGGTCGGCCTGATGGCCGGCATGGCGCTCGGCTTCGCCGGATACTTCGGCGGCTTCGGCGCCTTCCTGCTGGTGGCCGCGTTGGGGGTGGTCGGCTTTGTCGCAGGCCGCTTCCTCGAGGGCGACCTGGAACCCGGCTACTTCTTCCGGGGTCGTGACCGCGGCGACCGGCGGCGGTGACGCCGTGGCCGCCGGGGGTCCCCCCGCCGGAGGCAGGGGGAGCGTCGCGGCCGCCGAGCGCGGCGCGACCACGATCGCCGACCGGGTCGTGGCGAAGATCGCCTCGCAGGCGGCGCGGGAAGCGCTCCACGGCGTACCGGAGGGCGGCTCACCACCCCACGCCACGGTGACGGTCCACCATGACGCCGCCCGGGTGCGGGTCAGCCTCGAACTCGACTATCCCTCCGACATCGGCGCTCAGTGCGGTGCCGTGCGTCATCGAGTCGTCCAGCGGGTAAAGGCGTTGGCGGGGATGGACGTGCCCGAGGTGGCCGTGCTGGTCGAGCGGCTGCACTCCGCCCACTCGCGCACCGCGGCTCAGGGGAGGATCCGATGAGCGAGCCACAGTCCGCACCGCCCGTACTCGATCTGGACCAGTCCGCATCGGCAGCGGCGTACGAGCCGGTTCCGGTCCTGGACGGCGAAGGCGGCAAGGCCGGACGCTTCTGGTCCGTGCGCCGGGTCCCGGCCGGGCTGCTGGCGGTGGTGGTGCTCGGCGGCGCGGGTCTGCTGCTGTACGACATCGCGGCGGTACGGGCCGGCCGCCCGGCCATGCAATGGCGCCGCGCCACCGCGGAGCATCTCGCGAAATGGCGGCTGGAGGAGGTGGGGGTGCTGGCGTGCGCCGGGGTCGTGATGCTCCTCGGCGTCGGTCTGATCGTCCTCGCTGTGACACCCGGACTGCGGTCGCTGCTGCCGATGCGCCGCGACACCCCTGCCGTACGCGCCGGTCTTGACCGGGAGGCCGCGGCGCTCGTGCTGCGGGACCGGGCGATGGAGGTCTCCGGGGTGCAGTCCGCACGCGTACGGATGGGACGCGCCAGGGTCTCGGTGCGGGCGCAGTCCCACTTCCGTGAACTCGACGACGTACGCGCCGATCTGGACTCGGCGCTGGCCACCGCCATCAAGGAACTCGGCCTCGCCAGGCCGCCGGCCCTGGCCGTGCACGTCGCCAGGCCGCCGGCGAAGAAGAGGTGAGGGCGCGATGGGCGCAAAGCTGCGAGTGGTCAACCGGGTCCTGCTGGGCCTGGCCGGGCTGGTGCTGCTGTGCGTGGGTGGCGGGGTCATGGCGGCGGGGGCCGGGCTCTCCGTGCCGTCCTGGTGGCCCTGGGACGGGCGCCACGATGTGCTGCTGAGCAAGACGGACCGGTACCGCTGGCGGGACCAGGGCTGGTGGTGGCCGACGGTCATCGCGGTGCTCGCGGTGCTGGTGCTGCTCGCCGTGTGGTGGCTGCTCGCCCAACTGCGGCGCCCCCGGCTGGCGGAAGTCCTGGTCGACAGCGGCGACGGCGAGGGCGCGCTGCTGAGGGGCCGCGCGCTGCAGGGCGTACTGGAGGGCGAGGCGAAGGCTCTGGACGGAGTCGCCCGCGCCCGGGTGAGCCTGACCGGCCGCCGGAGCACGCCCGAGGCCCGGGTGGACCTGCTGCTGGAACCGCACGCGGCGCCCGTCGAGATGCTGGCGCGCCTGACGGACGAGGCGGTGGCACACGCACGGGACTCGGCGGGCCTGGCGTCGCTACCGGCGGAGGTACGCCTCAGGGCGGCGAAGCATGGGGCACAACGGGTGAGTTGAGGGGGGCGCCCCGCAACGTCCTAGAACCCGTGTCGCGCGCCCCCGTCCACCGGGAGCATCACTCCCGTCAAGTACGACGCCGCCGGCGACAGCAGGAACGCCGCGGCGTTGCCGAACTCCTCCGGGGTGCCGTACCTCCGCAGCGGAATGCGGGACTCGTGCGCCGTACGTGCCGCCTCCGCGTCGCCCGACAGCGCGTCGAGTTCGCGCACCCGGTCCGTGTCGATACGGGCCGGCAGCAGGCCGACGACCCGGATGCCGCGCGGGCCCAGCTCGTCCGAGAGGGACTTGGCGAAACCGGCCAGGCCCGGACGGAGTCCGTTGGAGATCGTCAGCCCCGGGATCGGCTCATGGACCGAGCCGGACAGGACGAAGCCGATGACGCCGCCCTCGCCCAGCGCCGCCGCCGCGCTGCGGGCCAGGCGCACCGCGCCCAGGAAGACCGACTGGAAGGCCGACTCCCACTGCTCGTCCGTATTGTCCGCGGCGAAGCCCGGTGCCGGGCCGCCCACGCTGATCAGCACGCCGTCGAGGCGTCCGAATTGTGCCCGCGCCGCCGCGACGAGGCGCTCCGCCGACGCCGGGTCGGCGTTGTCGGAGGCGAGACCCACGGCGTTCGGGCCGAATTCCGCGGCGGCGTCCGCGACCGCCTTCTCGCCGCGCCCGCTGATGACGACCTTCGCGCCGTCGGCGACAAGCGCACGGGCGGACGCGTGGCCCAGCCCCCGCGACGCACCCGTGACGATATAGACGCGGTCCTTCAGTCCAAGATCCATGGGCCCTATCCTGCCGTCTCTTCCCTGCCCAGTGCGAGGGCCGTGTTCACCAGTCCGATATGACTGAAGGCCTGAGGGAAGTTCCCGACCTGGCGCCCGCTCACCGGGTCGTACTCCTCGGCGAGCAGACCGACATCGTTGCGCAGGGTGAGCAGCCGCTCGAAGAGCTCCCTGGCCTCCTTCACGCGGCCCGTCATCCGCAGCGCGTCCGCCAGCCAGAACGAGCAGGCCAGGAACGCCCCTTCGCCTCCCGGCAGCGCGTCGACCGCCTTGTTGTCCGTGCTGTAGCGGCGCACCAGACCGTCGTGGCCGAGCTCCGCCCGTACCGTGTCGACCGTCCCGATCACCCGCGGATCGTCGGGCGGCAGAAAGCCGACCCGCGGGATCAGCAGCGCCGCGGCGTCGAGTTCCTCGGAGCCGTACGACTGCGTGAAGGTGTTCCGTACCGGGTCGTACCCCTTCTCGCACACCTCCCGGTGCACCTCGTCCCGCATCGCCCGCCACCGTGCCACGTCGCCGCGCAGCGAAGGGCGCTGCTCCAGGGCGCGTACGGCACGGTCCGCCGCGACCCACGACATCACCTTCGAGTGCACGAAGTGGCGGCGCGCGCCCCGTACTTCCCACAGGCCCTCGTCCGGCTCACGCCACTTCGACTCCAGGAATCCGAGCAGGCTGAGCTGCAGATTCCAGGCGTGCTCCTCCGCGGACAGGCCCGCCTCCCGCCCCAGATGGAGGGAGTCGATGACCTCTCCGTACACATCGAGCTGCAGCTGGTGTACGGCCGCGTTGCCGGTACGGACCGGCGCGGAGCCCTCGTGCCCGCTCAGCCACGGCAGCTCCGTCTCGGGCAGCCGGCGCTCGCCGGCCAGCCCGTACATGATCTGCAGATCGGCGGGGTCGCCGGCCACTGCCCGCAGCAGCCAGTCGCGCCAGGCCGCGGCCTCGTCGAGGTAGCCGGCCGAAATGAGCGCGTCCAGCGTGAGGGTGGAGTCACGCAGCCAGCAGAAGCGGTAGTCCCAGTTGCGTACGCCGCCGATCTCCTCCGGCAGTGACGTGGTGGGCGCGGCGACGATCCCGCCGGTCGGCGCGAAGGTAAGTGCCTTGAGGGTGATCAGGGAGCGGACGACGGCCTCGTGGTACGGGCTGTCGCTCCGGCAGCGCGAGGACCACTGGGTCCAGTCCTCCAGGCTCTGCTCCAGTGAATCGAACGGGTCGACGAGCCCTGGCCGCGGCTCGTGCGAGGGATGCCAGGTGAGGACGAACGCCACCTTCTCGCCCGGTCCGACCGTGAACGACGAGCGGGTGCTGAACTGCTGTCCCCAGGTTTTGACCTGCGGCTCGCTGCGCAGCCATATGGAGTCGGGGCCCGCGATCGCCACCCGGTGCCCGTCCGAGCGCCGCATCCACGGCACGACGGAGCCGTAGTCGAAACGCAGCCGCAGGGTCGCGTTCATCTCGACCGTGCCGCTGACGCCCTCCACGATCCGGATGACATCGGGCGCCGTGTCGCGCTGCGGCATGAAGTCGAGGACCTTCACGGTGCCGGTCCGCGTCTCCCACACCGACTCCAGGACGAGCGATTCACCGACGTAGCTGCGGCGGGTGCACGGCCCCGCGCCCTTGGGGGCGATCCGCCAGTGGCCGTTCTCCTCGTCGCCGAGCAGCGCGGCGAAGCAGGCCGGCGAGTCGAAGTGGGGCAGGCACAGCCAGTCGATGGAGCCGTCTCTGCCGACCAGCGCCGCGGTCTGCAGATCGCCGATGAGCGCGTAGTCCTCGATACGTTGGGTCACGCTTTGGCGTGTTCCCGCCGAACGCTGCCGTTAAGCGGTCGCGGGGGCCGGCTCCGGGGCGCTCCCGGCCTCGGCCGACTGGCGGTCGCGCTTCTCGCGGCGTACGAGTGTCACCCAGCCGACAGGTACGGCCGCGGCGAACAGCCACCACTGGACTGCGTACGCCATGTGCGGGCCGATGGACTCGTGGTCGGGTTCGGGGATCAGTTCCGGGTTGCCGCCCGAGGGCTCGGGCCTGCTCTGTTCCAGGTAGCCGCCGAGGACGGGCCGGCCCGGCGACTTCGTCTGCTGGGCACTGTTGATCAGCATGATCTGGCGGGGCGGCAGACCGGACAGGTCCTTGATTCCGCTGGCACTCGTCGTCTCGTCGGCCTTGAGCCGGCCGGTGACGGTCACGGTGCCCTTGGGCGCGGCGGGTACGGGCGGGAAGGACTTCTGGTCGGCGGCGGACGGGACCCAGCCACGGTTGACCAGGACCGCCCGGCCGTCGGCCAGGACCAGCGGGGTCAGCACATGGAAGCCGACCCGGTCGTCGGCGGAGGTGCGGCGGCGTACGACGACTTCGCGCGCGGTGTCGAAGGTCCCGGTGGCGGTGACCTGGCGCCAGTAGTCGGTGCGCGGGACGGTGTGCCCCGGGGAGGTGAGCTCGGTCACGGGGACGGGCTTCGCCTTGAGGTTCCGCGAGATCAGGGTGTTCTGCTCGACCCGGTGCTCGTGCCGGTGAAGCTGCCAGAAGCCCAGCTCGATCATCGCGGGGATGAGGACGAGGGCGATGAGGGTGAGGATCACCCACTGCCGGGACAACAGGAAGCGGTACACCCCATGACCGTACAACTCGGGCCATGGGGTGCGGCGGGTGGGGGTCGGGGTGCGGCCCCCGGGCGCGGGGCCTGGGGCCGTGGGTTGTGGGCCGTGGGATCAGACTTTGTCGACGATGCCCGCCCTCCCGTCGGCGCGGGCGCAGTGCCCGCCGCAGAACCAGTGGCCTTCGACCTCGACGCCCTGGCCGATGATCTGGACCCGGCAGTGTTCACAGATGGGCGCCATACGGTGAATGGCGCAGGAGAAGCAGTCGAAGACGTGCACCGCGCCCTGCGCGTGCACCTCGAAGGACATGCCGTAGTCGTTTCCGCATACCTCGCAACGTGCCATGCGCCACAGGGTGGGACGCGAGGCGCCACGGGGCGAGCGGTCGCCGGGCGAGTCGCGCCGGGTTCACTCCGATGCGGGTGCCGGAGCCACGTCCCGCAACAGCTGGGTGAAGGCCGCCTCGTCGATGACCGGCGTGCCGTACGACTTCGCCTTGACGGTCTTCGAGGTCGAAGCCTCCGGATCGTTGGTCACCAGCAGGCTGGTCAGCCGGGAGACGCCGGAAGCGATATGCAGCCCCGCCTCGATCGCCCGGTCCTCCAACAGCTCGCGGTCGACGGAGGTGTCGCCCGAGAAGGCCACCCGCATGCCTTGCATGAGCGGTCTGTCCGCCTCGTACCGCCCGGGGTTGGGATAGGGGCAGGGCGGGCGTTTGCGCGAGGGCCGCCAACTGCTCTGCCCGTACGAAGCCTGGTAGCCGATCCGCGGGGTGGCGGGGGAGTCCGACCACTCGGTCAGCGGGCGGCACTCCAGCAGCGGCAGCCGCACCCCGTCGCGGGCCGCGGTGTGCAGACTCGGCCGGAACGCCTCGGCCAGCACGCGCGC
The DNA here is from genome assembly GCF_040651435.1 of Streptomyces sp. NPDC048479. Taxonomy (NCBI): domain Bacteria; kingdom Bacillati; phylum Actinomycetota; class Actinomycetes; order Kitasatosporales; family Streptomycetaceae; genus Streptomyces; species Streptomyces sp. NPDC048479. Next base: position 47,375 of record NZ_JBEZKA010000020.1, on the reverse strand, counting down.
GTCGTCGAGCGCGTGGTGCGCCCGCTGCTGTACGACACCGAAGTGCGCGGCGAGCGACGCCAGCTTGTGGTTGGGCAGCGGCAGCCGCAGCTCCTTGGAGAGTGCGATGGTGCACAGTCGCTGACGGGTGGGCGCGGTCCGCTCCGCGCGCGCGTACTCCCGGGCGATCATCGACCAGTCGAAGATGGCGTTGTGCGCGACGAGGACCCGGCCGTCGAGCCGCGCGGAGAACTCACCCGCGATCTCGCCGAAGAGTGGGGCGCCCTCCAGCACATCGCTGGTCAGACCGTGGATCCACACCGGGCCCGGATCCCGCTCCGGGTTGACCAGGGTGTACCAGTGGTCCTCGACATTGCCCCGGGCGTCGAGGCGGTACACCGCAGCGGAGATTATCCGGTCGTCGCGGGCGAGTCCGGTGGTCTCCACGTCGACGACCGCGTACCCCTGTGGGTACGCGGCCGGCCACACTGTTGCTGCGGTTGTACGGTCGTCGAGCATGGTCACAGAGAATACGGGCCGGGACTGACAGTCCCCCATCCGCCCGGCTCGGTGACCGGGTCCGCGACGAGGCCCGTCGGTGACCGGGGCCAGGCCGGGGTGGCCGTCGACTGCTCCGGGGCGGAGCGGGCAGACGGTGGCTGTCGCTCCTTCGGGGGACGGGGAACCAGGCCCGGGCGAGCAACACCCGCTTGCCGGCAGCGTTTTCGGAGGCGGGCGCGGCGGCGTTGTCCCAGCCCCTCCGATCCCTGTCGTCCCACTCCTGTCGTCACGTTTCAGTCGTCCGGTTCGAGTCATCCGGTTTCAGTCGTCGAGCAGGGCGCTCACCAGCGCCCGTACGGAGGCGGTGAACAGCTTCTCCGGATCGGCGGGCCGCGCCAGCGCGCGGGCCAGCGCGAGGTCGTGTTCCGCCGCGCCGGCGCCCTCCCACAACTCGCCCTCGCCCGGCGACTGGACGGGCGAGCGTTCGCGGTTGCGCTCGACGAGTACGAAGCCGACGACCTGGAACTGCACGGCGCGCACGGCCTCGGCGGCGCGCGCCCCGCGCAGCCCTGCCGCGTGCACCTCATGGACGAGCGCCTGCTGCGCGGGCAGGAACATCCTTTCGGTGAGCCCCCGTTCATGGACCATCGCGATCAGATGAGGACGGTCCCGCAGCTCACGGCGGAGCCTGCGCGCGACCGAGACCACGCGCTCGGCGGGTGTACGGCCGGTGGGCCGGATGGCGCCCATCTCCTGGACCGTGCGCTCGACCAGCGCGTCCAGCAGCGACTCGCGATTGCCCACATGCCAGTAGATCGAGGTGACGGCGGTGCCGAGCTCGGCGGCCAGCTTGCGCATCGTCAGGGCCTGCGGGCCGTGCTGCCTGACGAGGGCGGCAGCCGAGTCGAGGACCTCGTCGCGGGTCAGGGCGGTTCTCGGCATGGTGCCCCCAATTCCGGTACGTGCACGGCTCTTTACCCTTCATCGGCTCCGGTGTAACTGTGTTACAGACCCCCGGAAAGGACACTCCACGAAGGGCGGTACGACATGGCACGCGTACGGTACGGCGCGCGCACCGAGGCGGAGATCGCCGCGGCCCGCGCATCCAGTTCCAAGCTCCCCGACATCTGGTCCACGGGCGTGGTGGCGGTGTGGGAGAGCGACCCGGACGCGGTGGCGGCCGTACTGCCACCGCCGCTCAAGCCCACCGAGCGGCCGCTCGTACGGGCCGCCATCAGCAAGGTCGACCTGCCCGGCTATCCGCTCGGCGCCGGCTCTGTTGCGGTCGCCGCGCTGCACGACGGCCGCGAGGGCTGGTACCCCCTGGTCATGCCGATGACCCATGAGCGCGCGCTGATCGGCGGCCGTGAGGTCTTCGGCGAGCCGAAGAAGCTGGGCGAGGTCGGTGTCGAACGCGACGGCCTGGTCGTACGGGCGGTGCTCGCCCGGCACGGCATCGCCTTCGTCGAGGTGCGGGGCGCGGTGGACGGACCGCTTCCGCTGCCCGAGCCGGCCGAGAAGCTCGACTTCTACTTCAAATTCCTGCCCGCCGTGGACGGCCAGGGCTTCGACGCCGACCCGGTCCTCGTCCACTGCACCCGTAACGAGAAGTTCCGCAGGCTGGAGAAGATCACCGGCGATGTGGTGCTGCGCGATTCGATGTACGACCCCGTCGCCGACCTCCCCGTACGCAGTGTCGTCGAGCTCACCATCGGCGAGAAGACCACCGACCAGAAGGGCCGGGTCGCGGAACGGGTCAGCGCGCAGGCGCTGCTGCCGTACATCCATCAGCGCTACGACGACCCGCAGCAGATCCTCGACGGCCCGCCCGAGGGGAGCGTCTGATGGAGCTGACGGCGGGACAGGTCGCCGTCGTCACGGGCGCCGCGAGCGGCATCGGCCGTGCGATGGCACGCCGGTTCGCGGCGGACGGCCTGAAGGTCGTCCTCGCGGACGTCGAGGAGAAGGCGCTGCGCGAGGCCGCGGACGAACTGACCGAAGAAGGCGCCCACGTGCTCGCCCGCACCGTCGACGTCAGCGACCGGGCCTCCGTGCTCGCGCTGGCGGACGTGGCGTACAAGACCTTCGGCGCCGTCCATGTGCTGTGCAACAACGCGGGCGTCGGTTCCGGTGCCGAGGGCCGGATGTGGGAACACGAGCCCAACGACTGGAAATGGGCATTCGCCGTCAACGTCTGGGGCGTCTTCCACGGCATCCAGGCCTTTGTGCCGCGCATGATCGAGAGCGGCGAGCCGGGCCATGTCGTCAACACCTCGTCGGGCGACGGCGGGATCGCCCCGCTGCCCACCGCCTCCGTCTACGCCGTCACCAAAGCGGCCGTCGTGACGATGACCGAGTCGCTGTACGCGCATCTGAAGGCGGAGCACGCGCGCGTGGGCGCGTCCGTGCTCTTCCCGGGACCGCACATGCTGCGCACCGGACTGTGGGAGTCGCACCGCAACCGGCCCCAGCGGTACGCCAAGGAGCGGCCGCGCAGGACGCCGTACCGCAGCCTCGACCAGTGGGAGACGGCGATGAGGGACGCCGGGCACGAAGTGACGTTCACGCCGGTCGAGGAAGTCGCCGCACTCGTCGTGGACGGGATCCGTGCGGACCGGTTCTGGATGCTGCCGGAGAGCGAGCACAGCGACCGGCAGATCCGCGCCAGGTCGCAGTCGATGCTCGACCGCGCCAATCCGTCGTACCTGGAAAGCTTCATTCTCGATTGAGGGATGCGTGATGTCGGACCCGTACCTGATCATCTCCTCCGACTGCCATGCCGGACTGCCGACCGAGCAGTACCGGCCCTATCTGGACAGCAGGTTCCACCGGGCCTTCGACGGTTTCCTCGCCGGGCGCGACGCGCGCCGCGAGGAGATGAACCGGCTCGGCGTACGCAACGAAGCCTTCGCGACAAAGTGGTTCAGCGACAACTGTGAGGGTCTGAAGGGTGGTTGGGACACCGCCCAGCGGATCAAGGAGCTCGACGGCGACGGAGTGGCGGCCGAAGTCGTCTTCCCGGACGCGGACGCCGTCGACAGCCGGACCGCCGCGCCCTTCGGGGTCGGCCTGGGACTCTCCGGCGACCAGGACCCCGACCTCGGCATGGCGGGCGCGCAGGCGCACAACCGCTGGCTCGCGGAGTTCGTCGGCGGCAACGCGGAGAACGCGGCACGCCACTGCGGGGTCGCCCTGCTGCCCGTCACCGGCGAGGTCGACAGGGTCGTCGCCGAGATCCACCGGGCCAAGGAGTCCGGGCTCGGCGCGCTGATGATCCCCTCGATGTGGGTGGACAAGGCGCCATACCACGACCGCCGTTACGACCCTGTGTGGGCCGCCGCCGCCGAGACCGGCATGCCGGTGGTCACCCACTCCGGCGCGGCGCCGCGCCATGAGTACGGCGACCACCTGGGCATCTATGTCTCGGAGGTGACCTGGTGGCCGGCCCGCCCGCTGTGGTTCCTGCTCTGGTCGGGCGTCTTCGAGCGTCACCCGGGCCTGAAGTTCGGCGTCGCCGAGTCCGGCTGCTGGTGGCTGCCGAACCTCCTCTGGTTCATGGACCGGCTCTACCTCGGCGCGCACGGCGGAAAGAAGCTGTCGCCGTTCGCCGAGCTGAAGCGGCCGCCGAGCGAGTATCTCGACCGGCAGATCTTCATCTGCGCCACGAACACCAAGCGGCGCGAGCTCGCCCAGCGGTACGAGATCGGCGTCGACAACATCCTCTGGGGCAGCGACTTCCCGCATCCGGAAGGGACCTGGCCCAACACCCGCGCTTGGCTGAAGAACACCTTCCACGACATCCCGGTCGCCGAGACCCGGCGCATGCTGGGCCTGGCCGCGGCGGAGGTCTTCGGCTTCGAAGTGTCCGTGCTGGAGCCGATCGCCCGGCGGATCGGCCCGACGGCGGCCGAACTGGGCCAGTCCGACGACCAGTCGGCCGTCGAGGCGTCGTGGGCGAGGTCGCGAGAGGTCGGCCGCCACTGGCTGACCGACAACGACTTCCCGGTCCTGGGAGCGTCGTCATGACGGACCGCGTGGCGGGACGGGAGTCGAACCGCGTGTCGGCCCGCTACACCGTCATCTCCGCCGACTGCCATGCCGGGGCCGATCTCCTCGACTACAAGCCGTACTTGGAGAAGAGGTACCACGACGACTTCGACGCCTGGGCGGCCACGTACATCAATCCGTACGAGGATCTCCTCGCCGACACGGCCGACCGCAACTGGAACTCGGACCGGCGGATGGCCGAGCTGGAGGCGGACGGCATCGTCGCCGAGGTCGTCTTCCCCAACACCATCCCGCCCTTCTTCCCCAGCGCCTCGCTGATGGCCCCGGCGCCGACGCGCGAGGAGTACGAACAGCGCTGGGCCGGACTGCGCGCCCACAACCGCTGGCTCGCCGACTTCTGCGCGGCGGCCCCCGGGCGCCGGGCGGGCGTCGCGCAGATCCTGCTCAACGGTGTGGACGAGGCCGTCCGCGAGATCCACCGGATCAAGGAGGCGGGCCTCACCGGCGGGATCCTGCTGCCCGGTACACCGCCGGGCTCGGGCCTGCCCGAGCTGTACTCGCAGACGTACGACCCGATCTGGGCGGTCTGCGCCGAACTCGGCATACCGGTCAACCACCACGGCGGCTCGGCGTCCCCGCCGCTGGGCGAAGAACCTGCGGCCCGCGCGGTGTTCATGGTGGAGACCACCTGGTTCTCGCACCGGGCCCTCTGGCACCTGATCTTCGGCGGCGCCTTCCGCCGCCACCCGGAGCTGACACTGATCCTCACCGAACAGGGCTCCGGCTGGATACCGGGCGTGCTCGACATGCTGGACTACTACCATTCGCGCCTGGTGGCAGCGGCGACGAAGGCCGCCACCGCCGAGTCCAAGTTCGGTGCCGGGCTCGCCGCTTCGATGGGCAAAGGCCCGAGCGAGGTCTGGCGCGACAACTGCTTTGTCGGCGCGAGCTTCATGCGCCCGCACGAGGTGCCGCTGCGCGACCGGATCGGCCTCGACAAGATCATGTGGGGCAGTGACTATCCGCACGACGAAGGCACGGCTCCGTACTCCCGCGAAGGCCTCCGCATCGCCTACGCGGGTCTGCCGAGGGACGAGATCGCGGCGATGGCCGGCGGCAACGCCGCGCGTGTGTACGGCTTCGACCTCGGCCTCCTCGACCCGATCGCGGCGAAGGTCGGTCCGACGGTCGAGGAGATCGCCGAGCCCCTGGCAGAGATACCGGCAGGCGCGACGAGCCCCGCGTTCGCGCGGGGCGGGTCGGTGCGCGTCTGGTGACGGGCCGGGTGAGACCCTCCCGGGGTGACTGACGCACCCCACGACGGACCCCACGACGAAGCCCACGGCGGGGCCCTCGGCGCGCGGCTCAACTGGCTCCGCGCCGCGGTACTCGGCGCCAACGACGGCGTCGTCTCCACCGCGGGCCTCGTCGTCGGCGTCGCCGGAGCCACCGGCTCGCGCGACGCCCTGCTCACCGCTGGACTGGCGGGACTACTGGCCGGCTCCATGTCGATGGCGGTCGGCGAGTACGTCTCCGTATCCACGCAGCGCGACTCGCAGAAGGCGGCGCTGGCCATGGAACGACGCGAGCTGCGCGAACAGCCGGAGGAGGAACTCGAGGAGCTGACCGGCCTGTTGATGTTCCGCGGCCTGTCCCAGGGAGTGGCACGGGAGGCGGCGCAGCAGCTCACCGAACGGGACGCACTGCGCGCCCACGCGCGCGTGGAGCTCGGCATCGACCCGGACCAACTGGCGAACCCCTGGCACGCGGCAGGCGCGAGCTTCCTGGCCTTCACGGTCGGCGCGCTGCTGCCGCTGCTGGCGATCGTCCTGCCGCCGGCGTCGATGCGGTTGTACGTCACCGTGGGCTCGGTGCTGACGGCCCTGGCCCTGACGGGCTGGTGGAGCGCCCGCCTGGGCGCGGCAGCGGCGGGCCCTGCGGTGCTGAGGAACCTGGGCGGGGGAGCGATGGCGATGGTGGTGACGTACGGGGCGGGGTCGCTGCTGGGCGCGGTGGGCGTCTGAGGGCCGCCGGGCCGGACCGTACGAATGCCGACTTGGCAGAAGTCACCAAAGGTTGCTGACATCTCGTCTCGCATACTTGTCGGTAACAACGTCTAGCCGCGCCCGGCCCCCGCCTCTACGGTGCACCCATGCCGAACCTGCCCGATGTCGTGCTGTGGTCGATACCCGCCTTCGTGCTGCTCAGCGTCCTGGAGATGGTGACCGTCCGCCTCCATCCGGACGAGGACGCCGCCGGATACGACGCCAAGGACGCTGCCACCAGCGTCGGCATGGGGCTCGGCAGTCTCGTCTTCGACTTCCTGTGGAAGATCCCCATCGTTGCGATCTACACCGCGGTCTACGAGCTCACCCCCGCGCGCGTCCCCGTCCTGTGGTGGACGATCCTGCTGATGCTGCTCGCGCAGGACTTCTTCTACTACTGGTCCCACCGCGGCCACCACGTCATCCGGATCCTGTGGGCCTGCCATGTCGTGCACCACTCGAGCCGGAAGTTCAACCTCACCACGGCGCTGCGCCAGCCCTGGACGAGTCTGACGGCCTGGCCGTTCTATCTGCCACTCATCGCGTGCGGTGTGCATCCGGCCGCGCTCGCCTTCTGCTCGTCCGCCAATCTCGTGTACCAGTTCTGGGTGCACACCGAGCGGATCGACAAGCTGCCGCGGCCCTTCGAGTACGTACTGAACACGCCCTCCCACCACCGGGTGCACCACGCCTCCCAGGGCGGCTATCTGGACCGGAACTTCGGCGGGATCCTGATCGTCTGGGACCGGCTCTTCGGGTCGTTCACGCCCGAGACCGAGCGGCCCGTGTTCGGGCTCACCAAGAACATCGAGACCTCCAACCCGCTGCGGGTCGCGACGCATGAGTACGCGGCGATCGCCCGCGACGTACGGGCCGCGGGCACCTGGAGCGAGCGGGCCGGGCGGGTCTTCCGCGGACCCGGCTGGCAGCCGGAGCCCCGGACTCCGGCGGCAGCTACCGCGCCGGAGCCCCGGACTCCGGCGGCGGCTGCCGCCCCGGAGCACGCCGCGTGAGCGCGGTGCCGCAGGTCGGCACCGCCGTCGCGGGCCGTGCGGCGTCCCGCGATCGGATCGGCCGGGCCCTCCTCCTCTCCTTCCTCCTCGCCGTCGGCTGCGATCTGGCCTGCCTTTGCCTCGGCACGGACATCGGGCACCAGATCGCCAAGCCCCTGCTCATGCCGCTGCTCGCGGCGTACGCCGTCACCCGCGGCGCGCCCCGGACGCTGGTCGCCGCACTGCTCTTCGGCTGGATCGGCGACGTCTTCCTGCTCGGCGACGCGGACTGGGCCTTCCTCGTCGGCATGGGGTCGTTCGCCGCCGGACACGTCTGCTACCTGGTCCTCTTCCGACGTACACATACGTCCACACCGCTCGCGGCGGTGTACGGCACCGCCCTCGTCGGTACCGTCGCGCTGCTCTGGCCCGACCTCCCCGCCGAGCTGCGCATCCCGGTCGCCGGCTACTCGCTGCTGCTCACCGCCATGGCCTGCCGCTCCAGCGGACTCGGCCCCGTCGCGGGCGCGGGCGGGGCGCTCTTTCTGCTCTCCGACACGCTGATCGCCACCGGCGTCGCCGAGTGGCCGCAGCCGCCCGTGCCCGACTTCTGGATCATGCTCACCTACTGCGCGGCTCAGCTGCTGCTGGCCACTGGCGTGCTGCTGCGGGTTCCGCAGGCGTACCGTGAGAGTCGTACATCCGTATGACACTCTTCTGATCAGCAAGGATTCGCCGCATGCGCGCCACCGTCATCCACGCCCCGCACGACATCCGCGTGGAGGAGGTGCCCGATCCGGCGATCCAGCAGCCCACCGACGTGGTCCTGCGTGTCCTGCGCGCCTGCATCTGCGGCAGTGACCTGTGGGCGTACCGCGGCGAGTCCGCGCGCCAGCCGGGGCAGCGCATCGGACACGAGTTTCTCGGCGTGGTCGAGGAGGCCGGTTCCGCGGTCAGCGGCTTCGCGCCCGGCGATCTTGTCGTCGCTCCGTTCGTCTGGTCCGACGGCACCTGTGACTTCTGCGGCGAGGGCCTGCACACGTCCTGCCCGCAGGGCGGCTTCTGGGGCTCGGTCGGCTTCGACGGCGGCCAGGGCGAGGCCGTGCGCGTGCCCTTCGCCGACGGCACCCTCGTCAAGCTCCCGGCCGAAGCCGCATCCGACGACCGGCTGCTGACCGCGCTGCTCGCGCTCTCCGACGTCATGGGCACCGGACACCACGCCGCCGTGGGCGCCGGGGTGCGGGCCGGCACCACGGTCGCGGTCGTCGGCGACGGGGCTGTCGGGCTGTGCGGCGTGCTGGCTGCCAAGCGGCTCGGCGCCGAGCGGATCATCGCTCTCGGCCGCCACCAGGTGCGTACCGACATCGCGAAGACCTTCGGCGCCACCGATGTCGTCGCCGAGCGCGGCGAAGCGGCCGTCGCGGCAGTCCGCGAGCTGACCGGCGGCCAGGGCGCGCACGCCGTGATCGAGGCCGTCGGGACCGAGCAGTCGATGCGTACGGCCGTCGGGGTCACCCGCGACGGCGGCGCGATCGGCTACGTGGGCGTGCCCCACGGCAGCGGTACCGGCCTGGACCTCGGCGTGATGTTCGACCGGAACATCGCCCTGCGCGGTGGCGTCGCGCCCGTCCGCGCCTACATCCCCGAGCTGCTGCCCGACATCCTGGACGGCACGATCGACCCCTCGCCCGTCTTCGACCTGTCGGTCGGCCTCGACGGCGTCCCGGCCGGCTACAAGGCCATGGACGAGCGCACCGCGCTCAAGGTCATCATCAAGCCGTGACCGAGGGGGTCTGACCCGGATCGCCGGATGAGGCCGCCGTGCTCCCCGCGTCCGTCGTCTGCGGCTCGGGGACGCGGCGCAGCCTGATCTCGTACGGCAGGTCGGAGTACTCGTCGTGGCGCAGGGCCCAGCCCTGCGCCTCGGCCGTCCGCAGGATGTAACCGGCGCCCACGGCACGGTACTTGCGTACCGGTATCTCGCAGGTCCACGGCGACATGGCCTTGTTCTTGCCGTGCGGCGCGGTCGCCTTGCGCGTCCAGTCCGCCACCTCCTTGTCCGCGCGCCGTCCGTAGAAGGCCGTGTCGCCCTCGTGCCGGAGCTCGGGCCACGACACGAACCAGCGCGGCCAGACCTGCAGCCGGTCGCCCAGCGCGTCGATGGTCTTCTCGAAGCCCTTCTCGAACCCGGGGATCAGCGCGAACAGATCGCCCACGAAAGCGATCGCGAGGAAGAACGCGAAGCCCGCCAGCAGCATCGCCCAGTGCAGTGGCAGCACGAGGACGGTGAGGACGAACCGCAGCGTCAGCTCTGCGACGGACCTTGCGGGCAGCGGCTCCCAGGAACTCTCGTGGTACACGGGTGACTCCAGGTACGGGCGGGGCACGAAGGGCGGACGGGCAACGGCAGCGTACGCGACCGTGCTCAGCGCCACTCGGGCGCGTCCGACCCCCAAAAGCCGGGCGGGCGCGACCAGTTGGCAGGACAGCCGGCGAAGGAGACAGGCGGCAGGGCGTGCCGCAGTCGGCCCATGGGGCTGTCCGTTTCCGTGAGCCACCGCTCGGAGTCGTACGCACCGGACTCCTCGGTCGGCTCGGTCGGCTCGGTCTCCTCGGCCGGATCCTTCGTGAGCCGGTTCATCAGCCAGGCCGCCGTCTGGGTGAGGGAGAGCCGCACCAGCCGGGCCCTGCCCTCGTCGTGCTGCTCGGTGAGCGCGCGCAGTACCCCGGCCGCCAGCAGATATCCGGTGCCGTGGTCCAGTGCCTGGGCGGGCAGCGCGCCGGGCTGTCCCTTACCGCCCTCGATCGCGGCGATACCGGTCACCACCTGCACCAGACTGTCGAAGCCGCGCCGTTCGGCCCACGGCCCGTACCGGCCCCACGCGGAGAGCTGCGCGATCACCAGCCCCGGGTTGCGTACGGCGAGCGCCTCGGCCGTCATTCCGTTGAACTGGTCCAGCGCGCCGGGGCGGTAGCCCAGCACCACCACATCGGCGCTCTCCAGCAGCTCCTCGAAGATCCGCCGGTCGCCCACCCGGTCGCCCAGGTCCAGCCGGGTCGACCGCTTCCCCATGCCCGTGTCGTTATGCGCCTCCTGGCTCTCCGGCAGCCCCGGAGCGTCGATCCGCAGCACATCCGCGCCGAGCAGGGCGAGAGTGCGGGTGGCGACCGGCCCGGCGAGCACCCGGGTGAGATCCAGGACCCGCAGCCCGGCGGCCGGAAGCAGGGTCTCGCCCGTCAACTCCGGCAAGGTGCGCGGTGGTTGCTCGTCGCGCTCATGGACCGGCGCGATCGTCAGCAGCGGGTGCGCGGCGGCCCGCGATCCCTGCTCGTGCGCCGCCCACTCCTCGGGGGTACGGGCGGCCACGGCGAGACCACCGGCCGCGTACACCGTCTCCTCGACCTCCGCCGCCCGGCGCCCACCGATCTCGGCGGCGACGGCCTTCACGCCCGCGTCGCCGGGCAGCCCGAGCGCGGCCAGCAACCGGGCCCGGTGGTGCGGGTAGTTGGCGTGCGTACGGACCCAGCCGTCGTCCGCCCGCCAGAGACGGGACAGGGGAGCGAAGGTCGTCGGTGCCACGCCGTCGACCCGCACCAGCCGGTCGCTGTGGAATGCCGCGGTCACTGCTCCGTCGTCGACCCGGACGGCCGGGACCCGGCCGCCGGTGCGGCGCGCGGCGAGCTCGGCGGCGGCCAGTGCGCAGACCGCCACGCAGGAGCGGGCCAGCTCCATGACGGGCAGCTGGGCGGGCAGCCCGCCCGTGCCTTCGTACCGGACGCGGTCGAGGAGCGCGGGATCGCCGCCGAGCGCCGCCCATGCGTGGGCCGTACCGGCCGACGACCGACAGCTCGAAAACGGACCGCTCGCAGGCGTACCGCTCAAGGATGTGTGAGCCATGCACGCACTATGGCACTGAGTGCCACCCGAGTGCCACAGGAACCCGAAGTCACGTACAGGGGCCGGACGCGGCACTCCGCGTCCGGCCCCCGAGAAGCGCTGTTACCGGCGAACCGCGTCCAGGGCGTCGGCGACACCCGTTCCGTAGAAGCCGTTGTTGCGCTTGCCGCCCTCGCACACCGCGTCGACCGTGCCGTCGCCGTTGATGTCGTACGGGTTGGTGCAGGCCGTGTCGTCGGCCTCCGCGTAGAGCAGCGCCTTCACCTGCGCCGCCGAAGCGTGCGGGTGCTTCGACTTGATCAGCGCGACGACGCCCGCGACATGCGGCGAGGCCATCGACGTACCGGCCTTGTAGCCGTACTTGCCGCCCGGCAGCGTGGAGAGGATCCGGCCGTCGGTGGCGGGAGCGTCCGGCTTCTGGAAGGCCGTCGAGTCGCCGCCCGGGGCGGAGATGTCGACCATGCCGAGGCCGTAGTTGGAGTACGAGGCCTTCAGGCCCTTGGCGCCGAGCGCGGTGACGGTGACGACACCGGGGAGCTGGGACGGGATGTCCAGGCACTCACGCGGGTTGATCACCCGCTCGACAGGGGTGGTGTCGTTCGGGCTCGTGGTGTCCGTGATCTCGTCGACGGCGAGGTCCATCTCGGAGTTGCCGGCCGCGGCGACGTTCACGGTGCCCTTGCGCTCGGCGTACCGCGTGGCGCGGGTGACGGCCTCGACGAGGGCACCCTGGTCGGGGTCGTTCTTGCAGTTGAACAGCCACGGGTCGGTGTAGTAGCTGTTGTTGGTCACATCGACGCCGTGCTCGGCGGCCCAGACGAAGCCGCAGACGACGGACTCGGTGTAGAAGAATCCGGCCGTGGTCGCCACCTTGATGCCGGCGACCCTGACGCCCGGCGCGACACCGGTGACGCCGATACCGTTCTTGGCCGCGGCGATCGTGCCCGCGACATGCGTGCCGTGGTCGCTCTCGCCGGCGGCCGGCCGCCAGGAGCCGGGCGTGGTGTCCGGCTTGCCGCTCACGCAGTTGGCCGACGCGTTGGCGTTGAAGTTGGGCGCGAGGTCGGGGTGCGTGTCGTCGACACCCGTGTCGATGACCGCGACCGTGACCTTCTTGCTGCCCAGCGTCTTCTCGTGAGCCTTGTCCGCCTTGATGGCGGGCAGGTCCCACTGGAGCGGCTCGAGCGGGTCCTGCCCCGACTCGGCCTGCGCCGCCGCGGTCTTGGCCTCCTGGGCGGTGAGCGGGCGCTCGGAGTTGATCGAGGTGTCGCTCGCGGCGGCGATCGGCGCGGTACGCGTCGCGCCGGCCGAGGCGACGCCCCTGACCTGGCGGATCGTCTTGGCGAAGTCCGGGTTCTGCGAGTGGACGACGATGACGCCGATCCGGTCGTAGGCGATCACCACCGAACCGCCGGCCTTGGCTATCGCCTTCTTGACCGACTTGGCGGTGCCTTGCCCGCCCTTGACGTTCACGACGTACGACAGCTTCGGGCCGTCGGTCACCACCGCGGCGGGTACTTCGGCCGCCGGGGCTGCCGAGGCGGCTCCCGCGGGAAGGAAGCCGAGCGAGGCCGTGAGCGCCAGACCTGCGGGCAGGGCGAGTGCGCGCCGCCGTCTGGATCCCAGATGAGCCATGGGTTCTCCACATCATCCGTGACAACCGCCCAGACAGACGCGAATGGGCGGGTACATGACCAGCGAAGCTATCGCTGATCATGCGGCCCCATCAATCAGTTCGAGAAGAAACCGGGAAGAAAAAGGCCGACGCTGAACCACTTCGACGCGCTCTCCGTGCCGTTGTCAGGGGGTGGAGCAACATCAAACCGTCCCCGACCGTGAGGTTTCGCTGTGACCATCCCCAAGTCCTTCCCCACCGCACCCGCGTCGCGAGGAGATTCCGTGGCTACCGATGCACCGTCGCCCCCGGGCAGTCTGGACACCAGCCCCGCTCAGCCCACGACAGAGGCGTTCGTCGAGGTGCAGGAGAGTGCGGAATTCGGCGAACTGCGCCGCACCTACCGCTCCTTCGCCTTCCCTCTGACCGTCGCCTTCATCGCCTGGTACCTGCTGTACGTCCTGATGTCCAACTACGCCGGCGGCTTCATGGGCACGAAGCTCTTCGGCAACATCAACGTCGCCCTCGTCTTCGGACTTTCCCAGTTCGCCACCACCTTCCTCATCGCCTGGCTGTATGCGCGTTACGCCTCCACGAAGCTCGACGCGAAGGCCGAGGCGATCAAGTCCCGTATGGAGGCCGACGCATGAGCGCCGCGTACGCCGCGTATCCCACGGTCCAGTTCGCCGCCGGAGGAGGGGCGAGCGAGCACCGGCCGCTGATCATCACACTGTTCGCGTGCTTCGTCGTCGCGACCCTCTTCATCACCGTGTGGGCCGGCCGCCAGACCAAGAGCGCATCCGACTTCTACGCCGGCGGCCGCCAGTTCACCGCCTTCCAGAACGGCCTCGCGGTCTCCGGCGACTACATGTCCGCCGCCTCCTTCCTCGGTATCGCGGGCGCCATCGCCCTCTTCGGCTACGACGGCTTCCTGTACTCCGTCGGCTTCCTGGTCGCCTGGCTGGTCGCGCTGCTGCTGGTCGCCGAACCGCTGCGCAACTCCGGCCGCTACACAATGGGCGACGTCCTCGCCTACCGGATGCGCCAGCGCCCGGTCCGCACCGCCGCCGGCACCTCCACCATCGTCGTCTCGATCTTCTATCTGCTGGCGCAGATGGCGGGCGCGGGCGTACTGGTCTCGCTGCTGCTCGGCATCACCAGCGACGCGGGCAAGATCGGGATCGTCGCGCTGGTCGGTGTACTGATGATCGTGTACGTGACCATCGGCGGTATGAAGGGCACCACCTGGGTACAGATGGTCAAGGCCGTCCTGCTCATCGCGGGCACCGTGCTCATCACCTTCCTGATCCTGCTGAAGTTCAACTTCAACCTCTCGGACCTGCTCGGCTCGGCCGCGAAGAACAGCGGCAAGGGATCGGCGTTCCTGGAGCCCGGCCTCAAGTACGGCGCCACCGGCACCTCGAAGCTGGACTTCATCTCGCTCGGTATCGCGCTGGTGCTGGGCACCGCGGGCCTGCCGCACATCCTGATCCGCTTCTACACGGTGCCCACCGCCAAGGCCGCCCGTAAGTCGGTGATCTGGGCGATCGGCATCATCGGCGCCTTCTATCTGATGACGATCGTGCTCGGCTTCGGTGCCGCCGCGCTGCTCAAGCCCGGCGACATCATCGCCTCGAACAAGGCGGGCAATACGGCGGCTCCCCTGGCAGCCCTGGAGATCGGCGGCGGACCGGGATCCGCCGGAGGCTCGATTCTGCTGGCGGTGATCTCCGCGGTCGCCTTCGCCACCATCCTCGCGGTGGTCGCGGGCCTCACCCTGGCGTCCTCTTCGTCCTTCGCGCACGACATCTACGCGAACGTCATCCGCAAGGGCAAGGCCACCGACAAGGAGGAGGTCCGCGCGGCCCGCTGGGCGACGGTCGCCATCGGCGTCGTCTCCATCGCGCTCGGAGCGCTCGCCCGTGATCTGAACGTGGCGGGCCTGGTCGCACTCGCCTTCGCCGTGGCCGCATCGGCGAATCTGCCGACGATCCTCTACAGCCTGTTCTGGAAGAGGTTCACCACACAGGGCGCCCTGTGGTCCATCTACGGCGGCCTGACCGCGTCCGTGGTACTGGTGCTCTTCTCGCCGGTCGTCTCCGGCAAGCCCACCTCGATGTTCAAGACAGTGGACTTCTACTGGTTCCCGCTGGAGAACCCGGGCATCGTCTCGATCCCGCTGGGCTTCCTCCTCGGCTGGCTCGGCTCCCTCCTGTCGAAGGAAGAGGCCGACAAGGGCAAGTACGCGGAGCTCGAGGTCAAGTCCCTCACCGGGACCGGAGCACACTGACCCGGGACGCAGTACCGAGCGCCGGGCACGGCCGCGTCGTAGAGTCCTACGACGCGGCCGTGCCGCTCCTCGTGACAATTGGGCCCCGGAGTTGTCAGCCCTCTGGCGTAGGCTCAAAGGCAATAGCATCCGCCAAGCGGGGAGGGGGCCCACCGTGCTCATCGACACCTATGGCCGTGTGGCCACTGACCTGCGAGTTTCACTGACCGACCGGTGCAATCTGCGGTGTACGTACTGTATGCCGGAAGAAGGTCTGCAGTGGCTCGCCAAGCCGGATCTGCTCAGTGACGACGAGATCGTCCGGCTGATCCGTATCGCCGTCACCGACCTCGGCATCACCGAGGTCCGCTTCACCGGCGGGGAGCCGCTGCTGCGGCCGGGGCTGGTCGGAATAGTCGAGCGGTGCGCCGCTCTCGAGCCCCGCCCCCAGATGTCGCTGACCACCAATGGCATCGGACTCAAGCGCACGGCGGCCGCGCTCAAGGCCGTCGGCCTGGACCGGGTCAATGTCTCGCTCGACACCCTGCGGTCCGACGTCTTCAAGACCCTCACCCGCCGCGACCGCCACCGCGATGTGCTGGACGGCCTGGAGGCCGCCCGCGCCGCCGGCCTCACCCCCATCAAGGTCAATACGGTCCTGATGCCGGGGCTCAACGACGACGAAGCCCCCGAGCTGCTCGCCTGGGCCGTGGCCAACGACTACGAGCTGCGCTTCATCGAGCAGATGCCGCTGGACGCTCAGCACGGCTGGAAGCGCGACGGAATGATCACTGCCGGCGACATCCTGGAGTCCCTGCGTACGCGCTTCACGCTCACCGCGGAGGGCGACGAGGAGCGCGGATCCGCGCCCGCCGAGCGCTGGACCGTGGACGGCGGACCGCACCGGGTCGGCGTCATCGCCTCGGTCACCCGCCCGTTCTGCCAGGCCTGCGACCGCACCCGCCTCACCGCCGACGGCCAGGTGCGCACCTGTCTGTTCGCCCGCGAGGAGACGGACCTGCGCGCCGCGCTGCGCTCGGACGCACCCGACGAGGAGATCGCGCGCATCTGGAAGCTGGCGATGTGGGGCAAGAAGGCGGGATCGGGCCTTGACGACCCGTCGTTCCTGCAGCCCGACCGGCCGATGTCAGCGATCGGCGGCTGAGCCGGATTCCGGGCCGCGCGAGTCGGCACCGGAGCCCGAGCCGGCATCCGAGCCCGAGCCGGAGGAGCCACGCTCCCACTCCTCGAGCGTCACCACATCCTTGAGAAAACCGCGCAGGTCAAGGAAGTGGGAGAGGTGCTCACAGTGCTCGTCGCAGGCGAGCCAGGTCTTGCGGCGCTCAGGAGTGTGCAGCTTCGGGTTGTTCCACGCCAGCACCCAGACGGCGTCGGTGCGGCAGCCCTTGGCGGAGCAGATCGGTGTTTCGTCACTCACTGATGTTCATCCCAAACAAGGCGACGCCGAGCAGCCACGGGGGGAGCTGCCCGGCGTCGGTCCGTCGCTCCGACGGGGGATGCGGAGCGCTTACAAAGTATGTCACGGGGAACGGGGTGCGGTGCACCGGAACTTCATGATTGATCTGAGCTTTTCTTGAGCTTCGCAAGCCCCGTGAAATCAGCTCTGGTCGCGCTCTCGACGGTCCCGCTCGGAGGCTCCGGCTTCCGGCTCGTCCTCCGCCGCGGCGGCTGTGGGCGGTCCCGGGGAAGGCGCGATCATCGGCCGGGAAGGGGTCGGAACGAAGGTCGACGGCAGCGAAGGCGCGTTCTCCCGGCCCGCGTTGGCGATCACCACGGCAATGTAGGGAAGAAGCCCACCGACCACCAGCGCCACGATCGCCACATGACGTTCGACGTTCCACAGGACGGCGGCGAGGATCACCGCCACGGTCCGCACCGACATCGAAATCACATAGCGGCGCTGCCGGCCACGGACGTCGTCCGCGAGCCCCTGCCGGGCTCCCGTGATCCGGAAGACCTCCGTACTGCCATGCTTCCGCATCAGGTTCCACCACCGATTTTCCACGCCGGACGCTCCCAGGTCCTGACGCCTTCCACCGTACGCCGCACCTCCGACACCTACGAGAGCGGGGGGAGCCCCGCCTGCGTGTCCCGACTGCGCCGTAGCGCGTATGGCGCCGCCCGGCATGCGCTGTACCGCGGGCAGGCCGAGACTGACGGCGTAACTGCTCATGCGGAGCACGTACGAGGAGGCAGCCATGGGCTGGTTGTGGGCGATCATCGTGGGCTTCGTGCTGGGCCTGATCGCGAAAGCGATCCTTCCCGGCAAGCAGCACATGCCTCTGTGGCTGGCCACCATCTGCGGCATCGCCGGCGCTGCGCTCGGCAACTGGCTCGCGATGGGTCTCGGCATCGCCGAGACCAAGGGCATCGACTGGGGCCGCCACGGACTCCAGCTCTTGGCGGCCGTCGTCATCGTCTTCCTCGGCGAAATGGCCTACACCGCGATGCGGGGCAAGAGGCAGAGAGCCTGAGCCGGGTACGGCGGCGGCCGGGTGAGCAACGAAGCTCACCCGGCCGCCACCGGACTCGGTTCTTCTGCCGCGGCTGATCAGCCGGCCGTGACCTCGACCGCAGCCAGGTTCTTCTTGCCCCGGCGCAGCACGAGCCAGCGGCCGTGCAGCAGCTCCTCCTTCGCCGGTACGGCGTCCTCGGCGGTGACCTTCACGTTGTTCACGTAGGCCCCGCCCTCCTTCACCGTGCGGCGGGCGGCCGACTTGCTCGGCGCGAGACCCACCTCCGCGAGCAGATCCACGACCGGGCCCAGCTCGGCAACCTGGGTGTGCGGCAGCTCGGAGAGCGCCGCCCCCAGCGTCGGCTCGTCGAGCTCGGCCAGCTCGCCCTGCCCGAAGAGCGCCTTCGACGCATTGACGACCGCGGTGCACTGGTCAGCGCCGTGCACCAGCGTCGTCAGCTCCTCGGCCAGCGCCCGCTGCGCGGCACGCGCCTGCGGCCGCTCCTCGGTCAGCTTCTCCAGCTCCTCGATTTCCTCGCGGGACTTGAAGCTGAAGATCCGCAGGAACTTGGAGACGTCCCGGTCGTCCGCGTTCAGCCAGAACTGGTAGAAGGCGTACGGAGTGGTCCGCTCCGGGTCGAGCCAGACCGTGCCGGACTCCGTCTTGCCGAACTTCGTGCCGTCGGCCTTGGTGATCAGCGGTGTGGCCAGCGCGTGCACCTCGGCCTCGGGCTCGACCCGGTGGATCAGGTCGGTGCCCGCGGTGAGGTTGCCCCACTGGTCGCTGCCGCCGGTCTGCAGGGTGCAGCCGTACCGCCGGTACAGCTCCAGGAAGTCCATGCCCTGCAGGATCTGGTAGCTGAACTCGGTGTAGCTGATACCCGCGTCGGAGTTCAGCCGCCGGGCGACCGCCTCCTTCGCGATCATCTTGTTGACCCGGAAGTACTTGCCGATGTCGCGCAGGAAGTCGATCGCCGAGAGCCCCGACGTCCAGTCCAGGTTGTTGACCATGGTCGCGGCGTACGGACCGTCGAAGTCGAGGAACCGCTCGATCTGCCCGCGCAACCGCTCCACCCAGGCCGCGACGACCTCCGGAGCGTTCAGCGTGCGCTCCGAGTTCGGCTTCGGGTCACCGATCAGACCGGTGGCACCGCCGACCAGGCCCAGCGGGCGGTTCCCCGCCTGCTGGATCCGGCGCATGGTGAGGATCTGGACCAGGTTGCCGAGGTGCAGGCTGGGCGCGGTCGGGTCGAAGCCGCAATAGAACGTGACGGGACCGTCCGCGAACGCCTTGCGCAGTGCGTCCTCGTCAGTGGAGAGAGCGATCAGCCCTCGCCACTGCAGCTC
This sequence comes from Streptomyces sp. NPDC048479, assembly GCF_040651435.1. Lineage (NCBI taxonomy): Bacteria > Bacillati > Actinomycetota > Actinomycetes > Kitasatosporales > Streptomycetaceae > Streptomyces > Streptomyces sp. NPDC048479. The sequence goes on along the minus strand of NZ_JBEZKA010000020.1, from coordinate 28,245 downwards.
GTCGACGATGTCCGTCACGGGTCTCGCGTCTCCTTCGGTGTGCTGGGGAACGTCTGTGCATACAGACTCCTCCGAGGTTATACGCCCTGGCTGACCGAACTCATATTGAAATCCGGGACCCGGAGCGCGGGCATCGCGGCCCGGGTGAACCAGTCGCCCCACTCGCGCGGCAGCGTCTTCTCGGTGCGGCCGGCCTCGGTGGCCCGTGACAGCAGGTCGACCGGCGACTCGTTGAAGCGGAAGTTGTTGACCTCGCCGACGACCTCGCCGTTCTCCACGAGATAGACGCCGTCCCGGGTGAGACCGGTCAGCAGCAGCGTCGCCGGGTCGACCTCGCGGATGTACCAGAGGCAGGTCAGCAGCAGCCCGCGGGCCGTCGCGGAAACCATCTCGTCCAGCGAACGCTCACCGCCGCCGTCCAGGATCAGATTGCCGGCGCCGGGCGCGACCGGCAGGCCCGTCAGACCGGCGCTGTGCCGGGTGGTGACCAGATGCTCCAGCTTTCCGTCGCGTACCCAGTCGGTCTTCGACAGCGGCAGGCCGTTGTCGAAGACCGAGGCGTCGTCGCCGGAGGAGTGCGCGATCACGAAGGGCGCGGACTCCAGGCCCGGCTCGTTCGGATCGCTGCGCAGAGTGAGCGGAAGATCGGACAGCTTCTCGCCGACGCGGGTGCCGCCGCCCGGCTTGGAGAAGACCGTACGGCCTTCCACCGCGTCCCGCGCCGTCGACGACCACAGCTGGTAGATCAGCAGATCGGCCACGGCGGTGGGCGGCAGCAGCGTCTCGTACCGCCCGGCGGGCAGCTCGATTCGGCGCTGAGCCCAGCCGAGGCGCTGCGCGAGCTCCGCGTCCAGCTGCGCCGGGTCCACGTCCTTGAAGTCCCGTGTCGAACGGCCCGCCCAGGCGGAACGCGAGCGGTCCGGGGACTTGGCGTTGAGCTCCAGCGTCCCGTTCGGCTGGTCGTGCCGCAGCCGCAGCCCGGTCGACGTACCGAGGTAGGTGGAGGTGAGCTCATGGTTGGCGAAGCCGTAGAGCTCACGCTCACCGGCCTTGGCGCGGGCGAAGGCCTCGCCCAGCGCGGGCGCGAAGTCCGCGAAGACGGCGGAGGAGGTTTCCTCGGGCGCGTCCGTGAAGTCGGGGGACGCGGGGACCCCTTCGACGAGCGGCTGAGCGTCCTCGGCGGGGGCGGCCCCGCGCGCGGCGGCCTCGGCGGCGCGCACCAGCGGCTCCAGATCGTCCGCGGTGACGGCGGAGCGCGACACGACACCGGACGCGGTGCCCTCGGAGCCGTCGACGGTGGCGATGACGGTGAGGGTGCGGCCGCGGGTGACGCCGTTGGTGGTCAGGGCATTGGCCGCCCAGCGCAGATTGGCGGAGGAGTGCTCGTCGGCGATGACGACGCAATTGTCGGCGGTGGACAGTTCGAGGGCCCGCTCGACGATCTCGTGCGGCTTGCTGTTGCGGCTCATCGACCGGCCTCCTGAGTCGTGTTGAGAATGTTCACGCCGCGGAACAGCGCCGACGGGCAGCCGTGGGAGACCGCAGCGACCTGGCCCGGCTGGGCCTTGCCGCAGTTGAAGGCGCCGCCCAGGACATACGTCTGCGGGCCGCCCACCTTCTCCATCGAGCCCCAGAAGTCCGTCGTCGTCGCCTGGTACGCGACATCGCGCAGCTGACCCGCCAGCCTGCCGTTCTCGATACGGAAGAAGCGCTGCCCGGTGAACTGGAAGTTGTAGCGCTGCATGTCGATCGACCACGACCGGTCGCCGACCACATAGATCCCGCGCTCCACCCCGCCGATCAGATCCTCCGTGGAGAGCCCGCCCGGATCCGGCTGCAGCGACACGTTCGCCATCCGCTGCACCGGCACATGGCCGGGGGAGTCCGCGTACGCGCAGCCGTTGGAGCGGCCGAGTCCCGTCAGCTTGGCGATCCGCCGGTCCAGCTGGTAGCCCACCAGCGTGCCGTCCTTGACCAGGTCCCACGACTGCGCCGCGACGCCCTCGTCGTCGAATCCGATCGTGGCGAGACCGTGCTCCGCGGTCCGGTCGCCCGTCACATTCATGATCGAGGAGCCGTACGCCAGCTTCCCCAGCTGGTCGAACGTGGCGAAGGACGTCCCGGCGTACGCCGCCTCGTACCCCAGCGCCCGGTCCAGCTCCGTCGCGTGACCGATCGACTCATGGATGGTCAGCCAGAGGTTCGACGGGTCGACCACCAGGTCGTAGCGTCCCGCCTCGACGCTCGGCGCGCGCATCTTCTCGGCCAGCAGCGCCGGGATCTGCTCCAGCTCGGACTCCCAGTCCCAGCCCGTGCCGGTCAGATACTCCCAGCCGCGCCCCACCGGCGGCGCGATCGTGCGCATCGAGTCGAACTCGCCCGTCGTCTCGTCGACGGCGACGGCCGTGAGCTGCGGATGCAGCCGCACCCGCTGCTGCGTGGTGACGGTGCCCGCCGTGTCCGCGTAGAACTTGTTCTCCTGGACCGTGAGCAGCGAGGCGTCCACATGCGCGACACCGTCCGCCCGCAGCAGCCGCGCACTCCACTCCGCGAGCAGCGCCGTCTTCTCCTCGTCGGGCACCTCGAACGGGTTGATCCCGTACGCGGAGACCCAGGTCCGCTCCGCGTGCACCGGCTCGTCCGCCAGCTCCACCCGCTCGTCGGAGCCCGCCGCCGCGATCACCTGCGCCGAGAGCTTCGCCATCGCGACCGCCTGGCCGGCGACCCTGGCGGCCGCGTCCATCGTCATATCGACCCCTGAGGCGAAGCCCCAGGCGCCGCCGTGGACCACCCGCACCGCGTACCCCAGGTCCGTGGTGTCCGATGAACCGGCGGGCTTGGCGTCGCGCAGCCGCCACGCCGCACTGCGCACGCGCTCGAAGCGGAAATCGGCGTGCTCGGCGCCGAGCGCACGCGCCCGCGCGAGTGCCGCGTCGGCGAGGGCGCGCAGCGGCAGCGCGGTGAACGTCTGATCGATGTCATGGGCCACAAGCGGCCTCCCCTTCTCACGGCCTCGGATCACTACGCGGAAGTGAAGCACGCCACCCACCCGGCTCCGAACCGGAAATCGCGGTAACTACCTCATGAGCACAGGCGGCGCTGCGCACCGGATCCCCAGCAGGTGGAGCTCGCCAAGTAGTCGAGGAACCGCGAACCACTCGCATTCACGCCGCACTGGCGTCCAACTCGATGCCCCCACTGTCGAGTCCGGCTGTGGGCTCCTGCTCATGGATCTGCTCGCGCCCGGCCGGGACGTCACGGCCGACGCCCGTCGGCAAGCAGATCCGCTGCCTCCTCCCGCGTGACCGCTGACCGCGAATGACCGGCCGGAGGTCTCAAATGCCGCATCGGCGTGCGATTTCGTCGGTTGTCGTACCCCAGGGGTAGTCTCTCGGTCACGCGGAGTTGACAGTCAACTCCCGGTACTGCCCTGAGTGTTGGGGAGATGGTGGATGGTCGGGCGCGAAGTGTCACCGGCGGACCACCAGCACAAAGAGATCCGCGAAGTCCTCAAGCGGCTCGTTGCCGCCGGCTGGACACTGCGCAAGGAGAGCCGCCGGCTGGACACTGCGCAAGGAGAATGGGGAGTACTCGGGGGGCCGGTGTCCCTCATCCGTTCCGTACACCGCGTGCAGGGCCAGCCGGCCGGGGCGAATGAATCGGCCTGCCGTATCCGGAGCTGAAGGCCCGGTTCGACGAGCTCGCGCGGCGGCTCATGCAAAGCCGCGGGTCGGCAATTCTGTAGGGACCCGACAGTGACTGCAGGACGGCGCTGTCAGGGCCCGATTCTCCGTAATGCGGGCGGGACCGATAGGTTTTCGAGGTACCAGACCGCTATCGAAAGGGTGATCCGTTGAGCCGCTCGGTTCTCGTCACCGGAGGAAACCGGGGCATCGGCCTCGCCATCGCCCGCGCGTTCGCCGATGCCGGCGACAAGGTCGCGATCACGTACCGCTCCGGCGAGCCGCCGGCCGGCTTCCTCGCCGTCAAGTGCGACATCACCGACACCGAGCAGGTGGAGCAGGCCTACAAGGAGATCGAGGAGAAGCACGGTCCGGTGGAGGTGCTGGTCGCCAACGCCGGTGTCACCAAGGACCAGCTCCTGATGCGGATGTCCGAGGATGACTTCACCACCGTCCTCGACACCAACCTCACCGGCACCTTCCGGGTCGTGAAGCGCGCCAACCGCGGCATGCTGCGGGCCAAGAAGGGCCGCGTCGTGCTGATCTCCTCCGTGGTCGGACTGCTGGGCTCGGCGGGGCAGGCGAACTACGCCGCATCGAAGGCCGGTCTCGTCGGCTTCGCCCGCTCCCTCGCCCGTGAGCTCGGCTCGCGGAACATCACGTTCAACGTCGTCACGCCCGGTTTTGTCGACACCGACATGACCAAGGTGCTCACGGACGAGCAGCGCGCGGGCATCGTCTCGCAGGTGCCGCTCGGCCGCTATGCGCAGCCGGAGGAGATCGCCGCCACGGTGCGCTTCCTCGCCTCCGACGACGCCTCGTACATCACTGGAGCCGTCATCCCCGTTGACGGCGGATTGGGCATGGGTCACTGATCACATGAGTGGAATCCTCGCCGGCAAGCGCATTCTCGTCACAGGCGTCCTCACCGAGGGGTCCATCGCCTTCCACGCCGCCAAGGTGGCCCAGGAGGAGGGCGCGGAGGTCATCCTCACCGGCTTCGGCCGGCTCTCACTTGTCGAGCGCATCGCGAAGCGGCTGCCCAAGGCCGCCCCGGTCATCGAGCTGGATGTCACCAACCAGGAGCACCTGGACGGCCTCGCGGACAAGATCCGTGAGCACTCCAGCGACGACTCGGGCCTCGACGGCATCGTGCACTCGATCGCCTTCGGCCCGCAGGGCGCGTTCAACTTCCTCGAAGCGAGCTGGGAGGACGTCTCCACGGCCGTCCAGGTCTCGGCGTACTCCTACAAGTCGCTCACCATGGCCTGCCTCCCGCTGATGCAGCGCGGCGGCTCGGTCGTCGGCCTCACCTTCGACGCGACGATCGCCTGGCCGAAGTACGACTGGATGGGCGTGGCCAAGGCGGCCCTGGAGTCCACCAACCGCTACCTCGCCCGCGACCTCGGCGCCAAGAATGTCCGCTGCAACCTGATTGCGGCCGGCCCGATCAAGTCGATTGCCGCGAAGTCCATCCCGGGCTTCGAGGAGCTCGCGGACGTGTGGAACCACCGCGCCCCGATCGGCTGGGACCTGGCCGACCCGGACCCGGCCGGCCGCGGTGTCGTCGGTCTGCTCTCGGACTTCTTCCCGCGCACGACCGGCGAGATCGTCCATGTCGACGGTGGCGTGCACATGATGGGTGCCTGACCCCCTCCGTACGAGAACCCCCTCCGTACGAGAACCCCCTCGTACGGGAACGACGCCCCGTTTCCCGCCCTGTGCGGGGAGCGGGGCGTCGCCCGTTCGGGCCCCCGGAGCGCGCGGCGCACCGCCGGGAAGGCGACGCTGGAGAGGCAATCCCCCTTGTGGTGCAGCCGCGGCTATTTCGCGCCGCAGTACGGCCGAGGAGGTCCTGCTTGTGCGTACGACCTTGTGCTTCGCCTCCGTACTGACCACGGTGACGGTGCTGGCACTGCTGTGGGCACCGCCGACCGCCGTTTCCCAGCCGCCCCCCGAAGATTCGAAGCCCCAGTCCGAGCCGCGGGATTTCAAGGCCGACTGCCGCACCGTCGTCGACGGCTCCCGAGCCATTGCCTACTGCCACAACCCGTACCCCCAGACCGACCGCGTCCGGCTGCACATCGAGTGCGAGCGCTGGTGGGACGTCGACGCGGACAGCGCGCCCGTCGAGATAGGCCCGGCCGGCTACGCAGAGCTCACCGACCGCTGCTGGAAGGAGGTGAGTACGGTCTGGGTCAGCCACCAGCCCCTGCGGGATTCCGCAGGCACATGAACGGGTAGCCCGCCGCCTCCGCGGCTGCCGCATCACCGTCGCCCGCGCGGATCGCCTCGACCATCCGCGCGTGGTCCATATGGTTCTCCGGGCGCAGTTCGCGGCCGACGTCGTCGCGCAGCCAGTCCCGCAGCAGATCGCCCAGGTCGGCGTAGATCTCGGTCAGCACCTCATTGTGCGAAGCGGCCACCACCGCCTGATGGAATGTCGCATCCGCGGCGACGAACTGCTCCGCGTCGCCCGTGGCCCACGCCTCCTCGCGGCGGGCGAGGAGCGTGTCCAGCTGCTTGAGATCGCGTTCCGTACGCCGCTCGGCGGCCAGCTTGGCGGCGGACGACTCGAGGGTGGAGCGCAGCTCGGCGATATGCCGGGGGTTGGCGTCCGCGAAGCGGCGGTGCATGACGCCGGCCAGTTCGCTCGTCGCCACGACATACGTCCCCGAACCCTGCCGGATGTCCAGGAGTCCGTTGTGCGCGAGCGCGCGGACCGCCTCGCGGACGGTGTTGCGGGCCACGCCCAGCTGCTCGACCAGTTCCGGCTCGGTGGGGATCCGGGAACCTACCGGCCACTCGCCCGAGGTGATCTGGTTCCGCAGCTGGGCGATCACCTGGTCGGAGAGTGCGGAACGCCGGGGAGAGGTCAGCGCCATGGTGCTCCTTGTGCACAAGACTCGTACGGGATTGGACAACCAATCATCCCATGATTCTATGATGGCCGTATGCCCGACGAGACCCAGACGCTGAGCCCCGCCCTCACCGACCGTACCGCCGTGGAACCGTTGGCCTCGCGGCCCGAGGCCTGGCTCACCCGGCTCGTGATCGCAGGCATCGTCCTCGCGGCACTCAATCTCCGCCCCGCCATCACCAGCCTCGGCGCGCTCCTCGAAGAGGCCCGGGTCGGCTTGCACATGAGTGGCAGCGTGGCCGGCGTCCTCACCTCCGTACCGCCGCTCTGTTTCGCGCTCTTCGGGATCGCGGCACCGCGGCTTGCCCGCCGCTTCGGCGCCGGGGCCGTCGTCTGCGCGGGCATGGCCGCCATCGCGACCGGGCTGCTGATCCGGCCCTTCGCCGGCGGCACAGTCGGCTTCCTCGCCGCCAGCGCGCTCGCCCTCATGGGCATCGCCGTCAGCAACGTCCTGATGCCGGTGATCATCAAACGGTACTTCCCCGACCGTGTCGGCTCCATGACCGGGCTCTACTCGATGGCGCTGGCGCTCGGCACCTCTGCCGCCGCGGCTGCCACCGTGCCCATGACCGAGGCGCTGGGCGGCGGTTGGCGGGTCGGCCTCGGGATCTGGGCGGTCCTCGCCGCCCTCGCCGTACTGCCCTGGATCGGCCTGGTCCGCGGCCGCGGCGCGGCCGCGCGGAGCACTCCGGCCGCACCGGCCCAGGACACCCGGGCCCCACGGGTCACCCGCAGCCGCACCGCATGGGCGCTCGGATGTTTCTTCGGCCTCCAGGCCACCGGCGCGTACATCACCATGGGCTGGATGCCGCAGATCTTCCGTGACGCGGGGGTCTCGGCCGGCACGGCCGGTGTGCTGCTCGCCGTGACCATGGTGATGGGCGTGCCGCTCGCCTTCGTCATCCCGCGGCTGGCCACCCGGATGAGGACCCAGGGCCCGATCGTCGTCGCCCTCGGCCTGTGCGGACTGACCGGCTACGCGGGCCTGTTCTTCGCGCCGGCCGCCGGAGCCTGGGCCTGGGCGCTGCTGCTGGGCATCTCCAACTGCGCCTTCCCGCTCGCCCTCACCATGATCGGCATGCGGTCGAGGACCGGCATCGGCGTCGTACGGCTGTCGGCCTTCGCGCAGTCCACCGGCTATCTGATCTCCATTCCCGGACCGCTGCTGGTGGGCGTGCTCTACCAGCACAGCGGCGGCTGGGGGCTGCCGATCGCGCTGATGGCAGGGCTGATCGTGCCGCAGGTCGCCGTCGGCATCCTGGCCGGCCGGGACCGGACGATCGAGGACGAATGCTGAGGTGCGAGACTGGCTCCATGCCTGTGCTCGACCCGAATCCCCCAAATGGCCAGAAGAAGCTCCTCTACGTCTTCGGCGTGATGATCGCCATTACGATCGTCATCGCGGTGATCGCGTCCATCGCCTCGCCCTGACACGGTCGTTGTCCCGCCTGGGAAGCCCCGGCGAGTGAGCCGAAGGGGCGCGCGGGTGCCGAAAGGGAGAACGCGCGGAGGCCGCGAGGAACGAGTGGTCGAGCACGATCGACTGTCGGCAGACGCCAAAGGCGCCCCGGAGGGGAACCGAGCCACAAAAAGGGCGAGTGGTCGAGCACGATCGACTGTCGGCAGACGCCAAAGGCGCCCCGGAGGGGAACCGAGCCACAAAATGGGCGAGTGGTCGAGCACGATCGACTGTCGGCAGACGCTAAAGGCGCCCCGGAGGGGAACCGAGCCACAAAAAAGGGGGGCTAGCACCACCAACCCCTAGGGGGTCAGGGTCAGGGTGAAGTGGGTGGGTCACCGGATGGGCCCGCGAGCCCATGATCCGTAGGTTTGAAGCAACAAACCGCAGACCTACGGAGGCGGCCATGCCGGCCCACACGCACACCCGGTCCCACGCCAAGGCCGCGGGCAGCGTCGACATCCGGCTGCCGTGGTGGGCACTCGCACTGCCCATGCTCGCCTTCGTCGTACTGCTTCTGCTGATCGCGGATCCGGGCCAGGCGCACGCCGCGGGCGGCGACCCGGCAGTGGGCCAATTGATCGACCGCATTCAGCAAACCCTGTCCCGATGACGGATTCACCCTTCGTGGGGGAGCAGGTCAACACCCTGCGCCCGCTGGCGCATTTCATGCGAAGCTGGAGTGCATGAGCGCCGCTGTGTCTTCCGGGGGGACACCCCCCGGACCTCCCGAAACCCGCAGGATCGTCCTTCTCCGGCATGCGAAGGCCGACTGGCCCCAGGTGTCCGACCACGAGCGCCCGCTCGCCGACCGGGGCCGTATGGACGCCTCGGTGGCCGGCCGCAGGCTCGCCGACACCGGTATCGCCTTCGACCTGGCTCTGTGCTCGACCGCGAGCAGGACCCGCGAGACCTGGAAACTGGCGGTGCACGAGCTGTCGCACCGCCCCCGGACGGTGTACGAGGAGCGGCTGTACGAGGCCTCTCTCGGCGATCTTCTCGCGCTGCTCAGTGAGACTCCGGACGAGGTGAACGACCTACTCGTCATCGGCCACAACCCCGCGATCCACGCCCTCGCCGACGCCCTCGCCGGCAAGGTCGAGGGTGACGCGCTGGCACGGATGACGCAGAGCGGCTTCCCGACCGCGGCGTACGCGGTCGTCGGCTTCAGTGGCTCCTGGAAGTCCGTGGAGCACGGCGTGGGCACGCTGCTCGACTACTGGGCGCCGCACGACTGACCCCTGTCCGGCATGTCGGCCGGCCCCTTCGCGGGGGGCCGGCCCCTGCATGTGAAACAGCCCCGGCCATGAACCAGCCCCGGCGTGGATGCCGCGCCGGGGCCTCACACATCGGCCGCGTACTGCGGTCCCGTATGCGGTCGGTCGGTCAGTGCTCCTCGCCCTCGCCGTCGGCCGCCTCGACCTCTTCGCGGGTGATCCCCAGCAAGTAGAGAACCGTGTCCAGGAACGGCACATTGACCGCGGTGTGGGCGGCCCGGCGCACGACCGGCTTGGCGTTGAAGGCGACGCCGAGCCCGGCGGCGTTGAGCATGTCCAGATCATTCGCACCGTCGCCGATCGCGACGGTCTGCGCGAGCGGAACTCCCGCCTCGGCGGCGAACCGGCGCAGCAGCCTGGCTTTGCCCGCGCGGTCCACGATCTCGCCGACGACGCGGCCGGTGAGCTTCCCGTCCACGATCTCCAGCGTGTTCGCCGAGGCGAAGTCGAGCCCGAGCCGGACCTTGAGGTCATCGGTGACCTGCGTGAACCCGCCCGACACGACGCCGACTTGGTAGCCGAGCCGCTTGAGCGTACGGATCAGGGTCAGGGCGCCGGGGGTCATCCTGACCTCCGCGCGGACCTTGTCCACGACGGACGCGTCGAGCCCGGCCAGCAGCGCCACGCGCGCGTGCAGGGACTGCTCGAAGTCCAGCTCCCCACGCATCGCCGCGGCGGTGACCTCGGCGACCTTGTCCTCGCAGCCGGCGTGCGCGGCGAACAGCTCGATGACCTCGTCCTGGATGAGCGTCGAGTCCACATCCATGACGACCAGACGCTGGGCCCGGCGGTGCAGTCCGGCCGACACGACCGCCACATCGACGCCGATCCCGGCGGCCTCGGTCGCCAGCGCGGTACGCAGCGGCTCGGTCTCCGTACCGGACACCGCGAACTCCACGGCGGTGACCGGATACTTGGCGAGCCGGAAGATACGGTCGATGTTGCCGCCGATGGCAGCGATTCTGGCCGTTATGGCGGCGGTCGACTCCGCGGTGAGCGGATGTCCGAGCACGGTGACGTGAGAACGGCCGCTGCCGCGCGGCCGGTTGTCGCCGGTGCCGGAGATGATCTCGGCCTGCAGCATCAGCGATTCGGCCCAGCTGTGCACGGTGGCCCGCAGCTCGCCTTCGGTGGTCCCGCCGGCGGTCGGTGCGGTGACCAGGGCGCACAGGACGAGGCGGCCACGGGAGACGACCTGCTCGATGTCGACCACGTCGACGGAGTAGGCGGCGAGGGTGTCGAAGAGCCCGGCGGTGATCCCGGGACGGTCCTTCCCGAAGATCTTGACGAGAAGGGTGGGGACGTCGGAGTTCTGCGGTGCGCTCATGGTGCCTCCACCGTATCTGGCGGACGCCGCGCCGAGACGGCGCGTCCCGAGTGGCGGACAAGCGCACCCGGGCTCAGCGGCCGCTGCTCGGGGTGCCCGGCGGCGGCGGACCCTCCTCGGGGTCGGCAGGGGCGGCGTAGCGCGGCGGTGGCGGTGGCGGCGGCGGGGGCACCGGCGGCCCCACCATCGTCGGCGCACCATGGATCCCGGGCGGTGGGCGCAGATACGGGTTCGTGTCGTCGTTCGAGGGCCGGTACGGCGCCATCGGCCGGTACGGCCCCGGGACCTGCTCCGGCCCAGGGACCTGCTCCGGCTCCTGCCCAGGAAACTCGGCCCGGCCACCACCCCGCGTCGCGTACACCAGCAGCGCACCCGCCCCGCCCGTCGCCGCACCCCACGCCGCCCCGAGCAGCAGCGCCATCCCCAGCTGCCCGTGCAGCTCGATCCCGGCGCCGAACGCGTCGAGGCCCAGCACCGACAGCGACGCATCCGCCGAGACATCCGTCAGCCGTACGAGCAGCGGCAGTGTCAGCGCCGTCACCCCTCCCAGCCGTACCGCACAGCGCCCCGCGAACCCCGCCGCACCCAGGCCGCCCACCGGCGTGCGGTACGCCGCCAGCACCCCCGCGCACAGCATTGTCACGGCCGCCGCGACCGCCAGCAGCCACACCCGTCCGTCCAGCTCCGCCAGCCTGCCGACCGTGGCAGGCTCGTCCGCCGAGACCCGCAGCAGTTCGTCCAGCGGATCGGGCAGCAGCTTCGCCAGCTCGCCCTTCGCCTCGCCGTCCCACGGCACGAACAGCCCCAGCGGAATCCCCAGCCACACCCCGTTCGGCGCCCCGAGCAGCGCCGCGCCCGCGATCCGTTTCGGGTGGTCGTCGCCGATCGCCGCGTATGCCGCCGCCGCGTACCCCGCGAGGACCGCGACGAGCAGCACATTCGCCAGCGCGGAAGCGGCCGGCCGTACCGTCCGCCGCAGCGCCGCCCACGCCGCCCCGCGCGGCAGTGGCGTACGCCGTGACGCGAGGAGCGCGACGGCCAGTACGCCGAGCACCCAGAACAGCGCGCCCGCCAGCGAATCCGCGGTGTTCACGCTGAATCCCACCGCCGCCTTGGCGTCCACCAGATCCCCGAGCCGGTCGGGCAGCAGCCCTCCGATGTCGCCGATGTCGCCGAGGCCCGGTACCTCGATGCCGCCTCCGTCACCGCCCACGCCCGGCACCTTGTCGAGGTTGAGCCCCAGCTTCGCCCCGTCGATCGTGATGACGTCGTGACCTGCCCACGCCAAGCCGCCGACCGTCGCGACGAAGAGGAGCACCACCCCGCCCACCCGCGCGGCGAGTTCGGTCCCCGAGATGTACGGTCCCGCACCACGCAGCGAGCGTAGGAAGAAGTACGCAAGGAACAACGCCCCGACGAGGCCCACCCCGAGTGGCGTGATGTCGACGGCGGTCTGCGCCTGCGCACCTTCCAGGCCGAACGCGGACACATCACCTGTCGGCGTGACCGATCCGCCCACCGCGAGCACTACGACGGCCGCCGTCATCGGCCCGAGCGCCGCCGCCGAATCCGCACCCAGCAGGTGAAGTCCGAGCGCCGCGGCACCCGCCATCCCGACCAGTGCCCAGCTCACCGCGGCGATCGACGCCAGCAGCACATCGCCCCAACGCACCCGGTCGCCACTGCCGTTCGCGTCCATCCGGACCCCCCGATCCCTCTGGGTTTGTCCCAGTTGCCCCCGGTCGCGCATGATCCGTACGCACTCATGGGCGGTTACCACTCTCCGTGGGTGTTTCTCCTCCGTCAACGGCCGGCCCGAAGGCGGTCTTCACATGGCCCGACTTTCGGATACGGGATCGGGCCTGAAATAGTTCCTCACGATGTTCGCCATCCCTAGACTCCCTGCGATGGGGGTAACTCGGGGGACAACTAGTGGGGCATGGAGTGCCGGAACTCGTACTGGAATTGAACGGAAGGACCTGGACCCTCGATCCGTCCAGGTCATACACCCTCGGACGTGATCCGCAGGGCGACCTGGTGATCGACGACGCCAGGGTCTCGTGGCGGCACGCCAGCATCAGCTGGGGCGGCCGCAGTTGGGTGATTGAGGACCACGGCAGCACCAACGGCACATACGTGCAGGGCCAGCGGATCCATCAGATGGAGATCGGCCCCGGCTCGGCGGTACACCTGGGCAATGCGACCGACGGCCCCCGGCTGAACCTCTCCGGAGCCGGCGCGGGCGGGTACAGCGCCCAGGGAGCCGCGCCCCAGCAGCAGGCGGTCAAGCAGCAGGTCCCGGCCCAACAGGCCCCGGCCCAGCAGCCGCAGCAGGGCTGGCAGCAGCAGGCTCCGGCTCAGCAGCCGCAGCAGGGCTGGCAGCAGCAGCCACCTCAGGCGCAGGTCCCGCACCAGCAGGGACCCGGCGGCGCGGGCGGCTCAGGCGGTGTCGCGGGGGCCCCGCCGGTGTACGGGGACCGCAGCCCGACCACGTTCCATCAGCTGGCCCTCGGCCGGGTGATGCGTATCGGTCGTGCGCTCGAGAACGAACTGGTCGTCTCCGACCTCCAGGTCTCGCGCAACCACGCCGAGTTCGTGGCCACTCCCGACGGCCGCTTCGAGATCCGCGACCTCGGATCCCACAACGGCACGTATGTCAACGGCCAGCCGATCGCCAAGTCCGGCACGGTGCTCATCGGCCCGAACGACATCGTCGGCGTCGGCCACTCGACGTTCCGCCTCGTCGGGGACCGGCTCGAGGAGTTCGTCGACACCGGCGAGGTCTCCTTCTCCGCACGTCATCTGACGGTGACGGTCGACGGTGGCAAGCAGATCCTGCGTGACGTCTCCTTCGGCGTACCGGAGAAGTCGCTGATCGGCGTCATCGGCCCCTCGGGATCCGGCAAGTCCACCCTGCTCAAGGCGCTCACCGGCTACCGGCCCGCCAACCAGGGCGACGTCCTCTACGACAACCGCAGCCTCTACAAGCAGTTCGCCGAACTGCGCCAGCGCATCGGTCTGGTTCCGCAGGACGACATCCTGCACAAGGAGCTCACCGTCCGTAGGGCGCTCAAGTACGCGGCCAAGCTCCGCTTCCCCGGCGACACCGCCGAGGCCGAGCGCGAGGCCCGTATCGACGAGGTGCTGCGCGAGCTCAAGCTCGACATCCACAAGGAGAAGAAGATCACTTCGCTCTCCGGTGGCCAGCGCAAGCGTGTCTCGGTCGCCCTCGAGCTGCTGACCAAGCCGTCGCTGATCTTCCTGGACGAGCCGACGTCGGGCCTCGACCCGGGCATGGACCGCGATGTCATGCAGCTGCTCCGTGGCCTCGCCGACGACGGCCGTACGGTCCTGGTGGTAACCCACTCGGTGGCCGAGCTCGCGCTCTGCGACAAGCTCCTCGTCATGGCCCCCGGCGGCTCGGTGGCGTACTTCGGCCCGCCGGAGGAAGCGCTCAACTTCTTCGGCTACACCACCTGGGCCGACGTCTTCTCCGCGTTCGAGAACTACCGCGACTACGACTGGGCGGGCCGCTGGCGCGGTTCGCAGCACTACCAGATGTACGCCGCGGACATCGACTCCGTCGCCGCGCAGTCGGTGCACATGCCGCCGCCGCAGCAGATGCGCCCGCCGAAGCCGCAGAGCTGGGGCTCCCAGCTGTGGACGCTGATCCGCCGCTACTCCTCGGTCATCGCGTCCGACAAGGGCTTCCTCGGCCTGATGGTGATCCTGCCCGCGGTCCTGGGCCTGGTCAGCGTTGTCATTCCGGCGAAGTTCGGCCTCGCGCCGCCCACGCCGCCGAGCAGGTTCAACGGCGACGCCGGCACGATCATGCTGATCCTCGCTGTCGGCATGTGCTTCTCCGGCGCGGCCAACTCCGTACGAGAACTGATCAAGGAACGGGTCATCTACGAACGGGAACGGGCCACCGGCCTGGCCCGCTCGGCGTATCTGATGTCCAAGGTGATCGTCCTCGGCGTGATCACGGCCATCCAGGGCGTCATCATCTGCGGTATCGGCTTCGCCACCCGCGACCTGCCCGCAGAGGGCCTGATCATGCCTCCGGCCGTCGAGATCTGCCTTGTCGTCATCGCGCTGGGCTTCACCTCGATGATGTTCGGCCTGGTCATCTCCTCGCTGGTGAAGACCGCCGAGAAGACCATGCCGCTGCTGGTCATGTTCGCCATAGTCCAGGTCGTCTTCACCGGCATCCTCTTCCAGGTCTACGGTTCGCCCGGCCTGGAGCAGTTCGCCTGGCTGATGCCGTCCCGGTGGGCCATCGCAGGCGCGGGCGCGACGCTCGACCTGTCACATCTGATGCCGCCGTGGGACCCGAACAAGCCCACCGATCTGGATCCGCTGTGGGAGCACTCGGCGGGCCAGTGGGGCCTGAACATCTCGATCCTGCTCGCCATCGGCGTCCTCTGCGGCGTCGCGGTCGCGCGACTGCTGCGCCGCCACGAGCCGGAGGTCATGCGCAAGTAACGCATCTGCGCATCTGTCCGTGTACGCGCCGGAGGGCGGCACCCCCTGTGGGGTGCCGCCCTCCGGCGTAGCTGTCAGAACGTCCGGAGCTGCTCAGTGAGCCCGTCCGGAGCTGCTCAGTAGGCGCTGTCGACGTTGTCGATCGAGCCGTACTTGTCGGCGGCGTAGTTGGCCGCGGCCGTGATGTTGGCGACCGGGTCGTACTGGCTGTGCACCGTACCGGCGACGTGGTACGCGTCGAACGTCGGCTTGATGACCTGCAGCAGGCCGATCGACGGGACACCGTTGATCGCGTTGATGTCCCAGCCGTTGATGGCCTTCGGGTTGCCGCTGGACTCACGCATGATGTTGCGGTGCAGTCCCTCGTACGTGCCGGGGATCTTGTGCTTCTTCATGATGTCGAGCGACTCGTGGATCCAGCCGTCAAGGTTGTTGGCGTAGATCGGCTTGCGGGCGGCGCCGCGGCTGGCGGTCTGCTGCTTCGCACGCTTCTTGGCGGCGGCCTGGGCCGCCTTCTTCTTGGCAGCGGCCTCAGCCTTGGCCTTGGCGGCAGCGTCGGCCTTGGCCTTGGCAGCGGCGTCGGCCTTGGCCTTGGCCTCGACGACCGACTGCTGCTTGGTGATGCTCGCGTGGACAGCGGCCGTTTGTGCGGCGTCGGTCCCGGTGGTCCAGGTCACGGGGGCGGCGGCCAGAGCCTCGGTCCGGGTGTCGGCGGAGGCGTCGTTACCCGGAACGAGGGAGAACGTGAGGGCGGCGACGGCAGCGGCGGCGATACCGGCGATCGAGACCTTGTTGGTCTTGGTCAGGCGGGTGCTGAACGCGGACATACAGACGTACCTCTTCGAATAGCGGAAGTCGCATCAGGCCGGGTGCGGCGCTGCGCTCCTCGGCGGCGACGGGAGCAATTCTTAGCGGCAGCAAAATGCTGTGGCAAAGGTGTGACGTACGACCCGCGATAGTGGATCAGGGCGTCGCGATGACGCCTTTTTCCCACTCATTACCGATTACCGGGTGAGATGCCCCTTTTATGCCTACTAGGGGTGTTCGTAAGTGACCTACGCCCTATGCCCGGGCTCACATTGAGCGCCTGCCGATCTCACCATGCGTTGCTTCAGCAATGCAAAGAGTGAGCACCCTCGACCGGGAGTATGAGGTGGACGTCGCCGAACTCGTGCCAGAGGTAGAGATGGCGCACTGCCTCGGTATAGCTGCGGCACAGTGCCGCCTGCCCGGCGATCGCCTCCAGCATCAGCAGATGGGAGGCCTCCGGCTCGTGCAGCCCGGTCAGCAGCCCGTCCACCGCATGCACGCCGCGCCCAGGCGTGATGACCAGATCGGTCCACCCCGAGGCAGCCCGCACGACTCCGTCCGGACCCGCCGCCGACTCCAGGGCGCGGACCGCCGTCGTACCGACCGCCACGATCCGCCCGCCGCCCGCCCGCGCGGCATTGACCAGCCACGCCGTCGTCGCCGGCACCTCGAAACGCTCCGGGTACGGCGGCTCGTGCGCCTCCGCCGACGCCACCCCCGTATGCAAAGTGAACGGTGCGAACTGCACGCCCCGGCTGACCAGCGCCGCCACCAGCCGCGCCGTGAAGGGACGCCCGGCGCTCGGCATCTCCGCCGATCCCGCCCCGTCGGGGGAGGGGAGCGCGAAGACCGTCTGATATGCGGCCAAGGGCTGGTCCCCAGTCGTGTACCGGTACCGGATCGGCCTGCCGTACCGGTGCAGCAGCTCCGGCACATCCACCGACACCGACGCCCACCACAACCGGTCGGCGCCCGGCGCGAGC
Organism: Streptomyces sp. NPDC048479; assembly: GCF_040651435.1. NCBI lineage: Bacteria > Bacillati > Actinomycetota > Actinomycetes > Kitasatosporales > Streptomycetaceae > Streptomyces > Streptomyces sp. NPDC048479. Next base: position 11,301 of record NZ_JBEZKA010000020.1, on the reverse strand, counting down.
GGGGCCTCCAGAACGAGCTGCTCGCCCCCGGGAAGCCGTACGACCGCACCTACCGGCCCGCCGGCGCGCGGCAGAGTGCTGCCCGCACCGTCCGGTCGGCGCAGCTCCACCGCCCACCGCCCGTCGTCCCCGCGCGTCGAGAAGTGCACAACGACGGCCTCGCCGCCGACCCGCCCATTGACGGCGGCGGGCAGCGTGGCCGACGTATTGACCACCAGGACGTCCCCGGCCCGCAGCTGCCCGGGAAGGTCACCGAAGGCGTGATGGGAGACCTCCGTCCCGCGCGAGACCATCAGCCGTACGTCGTCCCGACCCGATCCGCGCTCCTCGGCAGGCACTCTGGCCGACAGCTCCTCGGGCACCCACAGCGACTCCAGCAGCTTCATCGCGCGTCCAGCAGCGAGGGCGCGGCGTACCGACCGCTGGCGGGTCGCTGTTCCAGCAGCCGGAGGAATCCCGGCGCCACCGTCTCCGGCGCCGGTCGCGGGTCGTCGTCGCCCGGTACCGCGGCCGCGTACAGATCCGTCTGCATATCGCCCGGGTCCACCGTCCACACCCGCAGCTCCGGCTCCTCGACGGCGAGGACCGCCGCGAGATGGTCGAGCGCCGCCTTCGAGGCTCCGTAGCCGCCCCAGGTCTCGTACGCCTCCGCCGCCGCGTCCGAGCTGACCGCGATCACCGTGCCCGCCTTCGACGCCCGCAGCAGCGGCAGCGCTTCCTGTACGAGTCCGAGCGCGGCGACCACATTGGTCTCCAGCGCCGCCCGCAGCCCCTCCAGCGGGAGCGCGTCCAGCCGCACCAGCGGCTCGGCCCCCAGCGCGCTCGCATTGCTCACCAGCAGGTCGAGACCACCGAGCTCACGGGCCGCGGCCAGCAGCTCCTTGCGGTGCCCGGCATCGGTGACATCCCCGGCCACCGCCGCCACACGCGTCCCGTACGCCGCGCGGATATGACGCGCGCTCTCCTCCAGGACGCTCGCGGTCCTGGCCCCCAGCGCCAGATCCCAGCCCTGCCGGGCGAGGGCCGCCGCGAGCGCACGCCCCAAGCCCTTCGAAGCCCCAGTGATCACCGCTACCGGCATGATGTCCATCCCCTTGTTCCGCTGTTCCGCGTCGGTGCCACCAACGTAGGAACGCGACACCGCGCACCGCCTCGTGCGCCGGACCCCACCCGCCAAGGGATTTCGACCTACGTCCTGAGCCCTAAGCGGTAGCCGTCCTCGGCCCGATACGGACCGTCACACCCCACCGGTACGGTGAGTTCATGAGTCACCGACCGCGCTCCGGCCTCGCCGCCGTGAGCACCGCGCTCCTCGCGATGAGCAGGCATCTCGAGGTGCGTGACGTGCTGAAGACGATCGTCTCCTCGGCGCGCGAGCTCCTCGGTGCCGAGTACGCGGCGCTGGGCGTGCCCGACGACCACGGCGGCTTCGCCCAGTTCGTGGTCGACGGCGTCAGCGACGCGCAGTGGAAGGCGATCGGCCCGCTTCCGCGGCAGCACGGCATCCTCGCCTCGATGCTCCGCGACGCGAAGGTGGAGCGCCTCGCCGATGTCCGCAAGGACCCCCGCTTCGAGGGCTGGCCGTCCGCCCACCCGGACATGTCCGACTTCCTAGGCCTGCCGATCAAGGACGGCGACGAGACCATCGGCGCGCTCTTCCTGGCGAACAAGCGGTGTCCCAAACCCGACGGAGGCTGCGGCTTCACCGCCGAGGACGAGGAGCTGCTCTCCATCCTCGCCCAGCACGCGGCGATAGCCCTGACCAACGCCCGGCTGTACGAGCGCAGCCGCGAGCTCACCATCGCCGAGGAACGCTCCCGCCTCGCCCATGAGCTGCATGACGCGGTCAGCCAGAAGCTCTTCTCGCTCCGGCTGACCGCCCAGGCCGCGGCCGCCCTGGTGGACCGCGACCCGGCCCGCGCCAAGGGCGAGCTCCAGCAGGTCGCCGTGCTCGCCGCGGAGGCCGCGGACGAACTGCGCGCCGCCGTCGTCGAGTTGCGCCCCGCCGCCCTCGACGAGGACGGACTGGTCAACACACTCCGTACGCATATTCAGGTCCTCGACCGCGCGCACACCGCCCGGGTCACCTTCGACAGCTGCGTTGTCCGAGCGCTGCCGGCCGCCCAGGAGGATGCCCTGCTCCGGGTCGCCCAGGAGGCCCTGCACAATGCGCTGCGGCACTCCGGCGCGGACGAGGTCGATGTGGTCCTGGTCCGCCGCGGCCAGGGTGCGGTCCTCAGCGTCACCGACAACGGCAAGGGGTTCCAGCCGAAGGCGGTCCGCCGGGCCGGCCGCCATCTGGGACTGGTCTCGATGCGGGACCGGGCGAACGGGGTCGGCGGAACGCTCACCGTGGAATCGGCGCCCGGAAAGGGCACCACGATCGAGATGGAGGTGCCCGGTGGCTGAGGCTGTGCCCCATGCGAGGACTGGGATGATCCGTGTCCTGCTGGTCGACGATCATCAGGTGGTACGGCGAGGACTGCGCACCTTCCTCGAGATCCAGGACGACATAGAGGTCGTCGGCGAGGCGGCGGACGGTGCCGAGGGCGTCGCCGGCGCCGAGGAGCTGAAGCCGGACGTCGTCCTCATGGACGTCAAGATGCCCGGGATGGACGGCATCGACGCCCTCCGTAAACTCCGTGAGCTGTCGAACCCCGCCAAGGTGTTGATCGTCACCAGCTTCACCGAGCAGCGCACCGTCGTCCCCGCACTGCGCGCGGGTGCCTCGGGTTACGTCTACAAGGACGTCGACCCGGAGGCGCTGGCCCGCGCGATCCGCTCCGTGCACGCGGGCCATGTGCTGCTCCAGCCGGAGGTCGCGGGCGCGCTGCTCTCGCAGGACGACCCGAGCAATGGCACGGGCCGCGGCAGCACCCTCACCGAACGGGAGAGGGAGGTACTGGGCCTGATCGCCGACGGCCGGTCGAACCGCGAGATCGCCCGGGCGCTCGTGCTGTCCGAGAAAACCGTCAAGACACACGTCTCGAACATTCTGATGAAGCTGGATCTGGCGGACCGCACCCAGGCGGCGCTGTGGGCCGTGCGGCACGGTCTGGCGGGCTGAGACGGGCCAACCGGAGCGTCCAGCTCAGATCTGAGATTCATACCGTCGGGTGTATGTCACCCGTACGGCGCATCCTGATCGACTCACGGCCGTTCTTCATGGCGTGCTGCGGCGGCCGGCCGCAGCGAAGCTCAGGAGGATTTCGAAGTGAAGAACCTGAAGAAGGCCGCTGCCCTCACCATGGTCGCCGGTAGCCTCGTCGCCGCAGGCGCCGGTGTGGCGTCCGCCACCACCGGTGCGCACGCCAATGGCAAGGCTTCCCACTCCCCGGGCGTTGTCTCCGGCAACCTGGTGCAGGCCCCGGTCCACGTCCCGGTGAACGTCGTCGGCAACACCGTCAACGTGATCGGCGCGCTGAACCCGACGTTCGGAAACGCCGGCTACAACGGCTGACCGGTTCCGATCAGTGCCCCCCGGCCCCTAGGCACCTGCCTAAGTACTCGGTCATGTGGTCGAGGTGGGCCGGGGGCGTTGTCGGTTGCTCTTCGGTGGGGTGGTTTCCTCAGTTGCTCGGTCATGTCGTCAGGGTGGGCCGGGGGCGTTGATGGCAGTCGCCCGGTCTTGCGGTGACGGTGGGCCGGGGGCGTTGGTGGTTGCTGTCCGGTGGGTGGTTTCCTCCGGCGAACCGAGGGCACGCAGCGGGCCGCACCGTGTGTGTTCGGGTGGGGAGGGGCCGTGCAGGGTGGCCCCCACCAGTTGCCCGGTCTTGTGGTGACGGTGGGCCGGGGGCGTGCGTGGTTGCTGTCCGGTGGGTGGTTTCCACCGGCGAACTGTGGGGGGATTGGCGGCAAGTCCGGGGTCACGCACCAAGAGCCTGTACGCCGCCGATCCCGAGGAGTCGAGGCCGGAGGGGCACCGGAGCCCGCACCCGACAAGAACCCGCACCCCGCACCTCGCCGGAGGCAGCCCGCACCCGACAAGACCCCGCCCCCGCCGGAGGCAGCCCGCACTGGACAAGACCCCGCACCCCCCAGGCCCGGGCCACAGGTAGCCGCCCCCCGCCGGAGGCTCACCGCTCCCGCTCCTCGACGTACGCGTTGTACGCCGCCACCTGCGCCCGTCGCGCCACCCGTTCCACCGGGCGCAGCGCCTCGCCCCTCGCCGCCATCTCCGACGCGCTCACCGCCCCGCCGTGCCCGTTCTCGTACGCCACCGAGATCAGCAGCCCGACCCGCTGCGCCAGCTCCAACACCCGTACCGCCCGCGGCGGATACCCGGGTGCCAGCGTCTCGCCCACCCCCCGCTCCGCCCGCGCCCGATACGCGTCGATCGCCGCCTCCGCCACCGGCCCCGACGCCGCCACATCCAGCCGCGACAGCACCTCCGTCGCGTCCCGCAACGCCTCCGCGAGCTCCCGTTCCGCCTCCCCGAGCGACGGCACATCCGCGGGCGGCGCCTCCCGCACCGGCAGGCAGTGCCAGATGACCTCCACATGCAGATCACCCGCGGGCCCTGCCTCGTAGACCTCGGGCACCAGCCCGTACGTGGCGCCGGAAGCGACGACCGCCTCCTCCGCGTCGAGCGCCCGCGCGTTGAACTCCGGTGGCCCGCTGAGCCCCAGCGGATGCCCCGGCGCCGGCAGCGCGACCCGGTACCCGGTCACCCCGAGCGCCCGCAGCCGCCCCAGCGCAAGCGTGAGTCCGACCGGGCCCGCCTCGCCCGGCAACCCCTCCACCCGGTGCACCGCGTCGTCGCCGACGATGGCGAGCGCCGCGTCATCCGGTGATACAAATCCGGCCAACAGGGCATTTCCCCATGCGGCCAGCCGTCCTGAGCGTGGTTCGGAAAGCATGGACCCAGCCTAGGGACCGGACCGGGCGACTGGGCCACCCGACCGGTGGCGTAAGTTTTCCCTGGGAGCTGTGCCCACAGGTGCATAAACCGCCCCCAATACCTCAAGACGATTGCATGGGGAGACAACGCGCTCATGAGCGATGTACTGGAGCTGGTGGACGTATCCGTGGTCCGCGACGGACGCGCTCTGGTGGACGACGTCTCCTGGTCGGTCAAGGAAGGTGAGCGCTGGGTCATCCTCGGCCCCAACGGCGCCGGCAAGACCACCCTCCTCAACATCGCCTCCAGCTACCTCTTCCCGACCTCCGGTACGGCCAAGATCCTGGGCGAGCGGCTCGGCACCGCCGGCGTCGACGTATTCGACCTCCGCCCCCGTATCGGCATGGCGGGCGTCGCCATGGCCGAGAAGCTCCCCAAGCGTCAGACCGTGCTGCAGACGGTGCTCACCGCCGCGTACGGCATGACCGCCACCTGGCACGAGGACTACGACGCCGTCGACGAGGAGCGCGCCCGCGCCTTCCTCGACCGCCTCGGCATGACCGAGTACCTGGACCGCAAGTTCGGCACGCTCTCCGAGGGCGAGCGCAAGCGCACTCTGATCGCCCGCGCGATGATGACCGACCCCGAGCTGCTGCTCCTCGACGAGCCGGCCGCCGGCCTCGACCTCGGCGGCCGCGAGGACCTGGTCCGCCGCCTCGGCCGCCTCGCCCGCGACCCGTACGCCCCCTCCATGATCATGGTCACGCACCATGTCGAGGAGATCGCCCCGGGCTTCACCCACGTCCTGATGATCCGTCAGGGAAAGGTGCTGGCCGCCGGTCCCATGGAGACCGAGCTGACCTCCCGCAACCTTTCGCTCTGCTTCGGCCTCCCACTGGTCGTCGAGCAGAACGGCGAGCGCTGGACCGCGCAGGGCCTCCCGCTCGGCTGACTCCGGCCCGGCCGATTCGGCCGACGGGCCCCGTAGTTGGGGCGGCCCCGGCCCAGCCCCCGCGGCTGACCTGATCTCGCCCCTGCCCTCGCCCCCTGTCCCCACCGCGACCGGCGGACCTACCATGACCACGTGGACATCGACGCATGGGTGTGGTGGCTGATCGGCGCGGTCGGACTGGGCATTCCGCTCGTACTGACAGCGATGCCCGAATTCGGCATGCTCTCCGCCGGAGCGGTGGCCGCGGCCGTCGTCGCGGCGCTCGGCGGCGGCACGGTTGCCCAAGTGCTCGTCTTCGCCGTGGTCTCCGTCGCACTCATCGCCGTTGTACGCCCCATCGCCACCCGGCACCGCTCCCAACGCCCTCAATTCGCCAGCGGAGTCGACGCGCTGAAAGGCCGTCAGGCCGTCGTCCTGGAACGGGTCGACGGCAGTGGCGGCCGGATCAAACTCGCCGGTGAGGTGTGGTCCGCGCGCGCACTCGACGCGACCATGTCGTACGAGACAGGCCAACAGGTCGACGTTGTGGAGATCGACGGAGCCACCGCCGTGGTCATGTGACAAATCGAAGCCGAACACCCCCCACATCAGCCCGTGTTCTGGGAAACTCGATCATCAGAATCATCCGGCAGCGAAGGGCACAGGGAACACGATGCAACCGATCATCATCGTCCTGATCATTCTGGTGGTGCTGGTCTTCATCGCCCTGATCAAGACGATCCAGGTCATCCCACAGGCCAGCGCCGCCATCGTCGAACGCTTCGGGCGCTACACCCGTACCCTCAACGCGGGCCTGAACATCGTCGTCCCGTTCATCGACTCGATCCGCAACCGCATCGACCTCCGTGAACAGGTCGTCCCCTTCCCGCCCCAGCCGGTGATCACCCAGGACAACCTGGTGGTCAACATCGACACCGTCATCTACTACCAGGTGACCGACGCCCGCGCCGCCACGTACGAAGTCGCCAGCTACATCCAGGCGATCGAACAGCTCACGGTCACCACCCTGCGCAACATCATCGGTGGCATGGACCTCGAGCGGACCCTGACCTCCCGCGAGGAGATCAACGCGGCCCTGCGCGGCGTGCTCGACGAGGCCACCGGCAAGTGGGGCATCCGCGTCAACCGTGTCGAGCTCAAGGCGATCGAGCCGCCCACCTCCATCCAGGACTCGATGGAGAAGCAGATGCGCGCCGACCGTGACAAGCGCGCCGCGATCCTCACTGCCGAAGGCATCAGGCAGTCCGCGATCCTCACTGCCGAGGGTGAGAAGCAGTCCTCGATCCTGCGAGCCGAAGGTGAGGCCAAGGCGGCCGCCCTGCGCGCAGAGGGCGAGGCCCAGGCGATCCGTACGGTCTTCGAGTCCATCCACGCCGGCGACGCGGACCAGAAGCTCCTCGCCTACCAGTACCTCCAGATGCTCCCGAAGATCGCCGAGGGCGACGCCAACAAGCTCTGGATCGTGCCCAGCGAGATCGGCGACGCGCTCAAGGGTCTGAGCGGCGCCATGGGCAACTTCAACCCCATGGCCGGCATGGGTGGCGGCTCCGGCTCCGGCAAGTCCGGCGGCGGCAACGGCACGGAACGCCGCGAGCAGCCCCCCATCGACTGACCCCGGTATCCCCTCAGGCATGATCGGTGCATCCGGCACCGATCATCGAGAGGCACAGCGTGACCATTTGGGAGATGCTCGCCGTCTTCGCCGCGGGCATCAGCGCCGGCACCATCAACACCATCGTCGGCTCAGGAACACTGATCACCTTCCCGGTGCTCCTCGCCACCGGCCTGCCCCCGGTCACCGCCACCATCTCCAACGCCCTCGGTCTGATTCCGGGCTCGGTCAGCGGCGCCATCGGCTACCGCGCCGAACTCACCGGCCAGCGCAGCCGCCTCCTGCGCCTGAGCATCGCCGCCGCGATCGGCGGCATCAGCGGAGCTGTGCTGCTCCTGATGCTCCCCTCGACGGCCTTCGAGACGATCGTGCCGGTACTGGTCGCGCTCGCCCTCATCCTGGTGATCCTCCAGCCGCGCATCACCAAGGCCGTCCAGCGCCGCCGCGACCGCAATGGCAGCCACGCCCACCCCGACGGTGGCCCGCTCCTGTTCATCGGATTGCTGATCGCCAGCGTCTACGGCGGCTACTTCACCGCCGCCCAAGGGATCATCTACCTGTCCTTGATGGGCATGCTGCTCGACGACACCCTGCAGCGCCTCAACGCCGCCAAGAACGTCCTCGCCGCCGTCGTCAACAGCATCGCCGCGCTCTTCTTCCTCTTCGTCGCGGACTTCGACTGGACAGCGGTCCTGCTGATCGCGGTCGGCTCAGCCATCGGCGGCCAGCTCGGCGCCAAGATCGGCCGCCGCCTCCCGCCGACGGCCCTGCGCGTACTGATCGTGGTGGTCGGCAGCGTCGCCATCGTCCAACTGCTGCTGCGCTGACGCAGGAAAGCCCGCCTCCGAACGGAGGCGGGCCTCATAAAGACTGCTGCTTCCTATGCGGCCGCCTGCGCCGTCAGCCACTGCGGCAGCTCCGACCGCTCACCGGCCCGCATTCCGAGCAGCATCGCGTCCGCCGGAGACGGTACGAACGGCTCGTGGAGCAGCGGCATCCCGGCCTGCTCCGGCGTACGGTCCGCTTTGCGGTGATTGTCCTTGGCGCAGGACGCGACCGTATTCAGCCAGCTGTCCGCACCACCGCGCGACCGCGGCACCACATGGTCCACAGTCGTGGCGCGCTGGCCGCAGTACGCGCACCGGTGTTGGTCCCGTACCAGTACACCCCGCCTCGACCACGGCGCCTGTCTTCGGAAAGGCACCCTGACATAGCGGCAGAGTCTGATCACCTGGGGCACCGGAAGATCGACCGCGGCAGCACGCACACGGAGTCCGGGGTGGGCCTGCTCGACGACGGCCTTGTCCTGCAGGACCAGCACAACCGCACGGTTGAGTGTCACTGTCGACAGCGGCTCGAAGCTCGCATTCAGTACCAGCGTGTCCCGCATCCCGCCCACCTCCCGTTCGCCGGCCCAGCCCATTGCGGGCCTTGGGCTTGGATCAACTTTGGCCGGGCGCGCCGAGATGGACAACGCAATAAAAGATGCCCTGCCCTGATCTCTCCAAGACCAGGGCAGGGCAAACAACAAACGAACGCTGAGCTCTAGGCGGGCGCCTCGTACTCAGCGATCAGCTGCGCTCGGGCCAGCGTGTGAAACCGCAGATTGAAGCCGACGGCGGCGGGCGAGACGTCCGCGTCGGGCCCGAGCTTCGCCCGGTCCACCGCGTACACGGTGAAGACATAGCGGTGGTTCTCACCGGCCGGCGGAGCCGCACCGCCGAAGTCCTTCGACCCGTAGTCGTTGCGGACCTGAACGGCACCCTCGGGCAGCCCCTCGAACTTCCCGCTGCCCGCACCAGCCGGCAGCTCAGTGACCGACGCCGGGATGTCGAAGAGCACCCAGTGCCAGAAACCGCTGCCCGTCGGCGCGTCCGGATCGAAGCACGTCACGGCGAAGCTCTTGGTCTCCGCCGGGAAGCCTTCCCACCGCAGCTGCGGCGAGGTGTTGCCCGCCGAGTGGACCTGGGCGTCCTTCAGTACCGACCCCGGCGCGATGTCATCGCTCACCACCGTGAACGACGGCACCGCCGGATGAAAGTCGTGCGGAAGCGGCGCCCTCTTGAGCTCGGTCACGTCTGAACCTCCGATTCGGCTGTCCTGTCCTGCCGCATCCGAGCCTAGAGCCAGTTACGACGCCCGCCGACATCGGCGAGCCACTGGTTGAGGTACGCCGCCCAGTCGGTCGACTGGAAGTCGTGGTGACCCACCTTGAAGGCCTTGTACGAGTCACTGCCCTCGCTGAACAGCCCCGGCTTCTTGTCCATCTCGAGGATGACGTCCATCTCGCGGTCGTCCGCGACAAACGTGAGCTCGACCTGGTTCAGCCCCCGGTACTGCTGCGGCGGGAAGAACTCGATTTCCTGGTAGAACGGCAGCCGCTGCCGCGTACCGCGGATGTGCCCGCGCTCCATGTCCGCGCTCTTGAAGCGGAAGCCCAGCCCGATGAAGGCGTCCAGGATCGCCTGCTGCGCCGGCAGCGGGTGCACGTTGATCGGGTCCAGGTCGCCCGAGTCCAGGGCCCGCGCGATCTCCAGCTCCGTCGTCACACCAATGTTCATCCCGCGCAGCTGCTGCCCGGCGATGCTCGTGACCGGGGTCTCCCACGGAATCTCGAGCCCGAACGGCACCACGTGCACAGCCCCTGCCTTCACCTCGAAGGCGCCACCGAGCCGCTGCTTGGTGAACTCGATGTCCTGCTTGACCTCCTGGTCACCACCTTCGACCTCGACCCGCGCCTGCAGACCGACGGAGAGCCCCTCGATCAGCTGATCCACCGAGCCGCCCTGGATGCGAACCTCGCCCTGCACCACACCGCCGGGCACCACGTTCGCCTCGGCCAGCTCCGTCTCCACGGAAGCACCGCCGGCGCCCAAGCTCGCAAGCAGCCTCTTGAAGCCCATGTCCACTCCTTATTGGTCCTGACCCCTACATACGCGCGACGACCGTAGTCGGTTCCCCGCTAGGCTCATACGCCATGATCGAGAGCCCCGACCGTACGCCGATGCCCCGGGAGTTCTTCGACCGCCCTGTTCTGGAGGTCGCCCCGGAGCTCCTTGGCTGCACCCTGACACGCCTCACCGACGACGGCCCCATCGAGTTGCGCCTCACCGAAGTTGAGGCGTACGCGGGCGAGGTCGACCCCGGCTCCCACGCCTACCGCGGCCGCACCGCGCGCAACGACGTGATGTTCGGACCGCCCGGCCATGCGTACGTCTACTTCACCTACGGCATGTGGCACTGCCTCAATGTGGTGTGCGGCCCGGAAGGCATGGCGAGCGGGGTCCTCCTGCGCGCCGGTGAGATCCGAGTAGGCGCCGACCTCGCACGTAAGCGACGGTTCTCGGCCCGCAGTGACAAGGAACTGGCCAAAGGCCCCGCCCGCCTGGCCACGGCCCTCGACGTCGACCGCGACCTGAACGGCACCGACCTCTGCGCCGGCCAGGCCGCCCCATTGTCCCTACTGCCCGGTACCGCACCGAGCTCTGACCAGGTGCGCAGCGGCCCGCGCACGGGAGTCGGCGGCGAGGGTGCCCACCACCCCTGGCGGTTCTGGATCGACGGCGACCCAACAGTGAGCCCCTACCGAGCCCATACGCCGCGCCGCAGGGCAACTTGACTCGGCCTGCCGGGACGCCTAACGTAGCCCGAGCCGCTTGAAACGGGCCCTGCTGTTCAGCAACCCGAAGTGGCCATCCACTACTTACTACCAACCCAACCGGGTGCGATTTCGGCATGCCGAAATCCAAGCCGAATGACTCGATTATGAGTCGCCTGGGGAATCGGCTAAAGTAGTGAACACGCCGAAAGGCAAAAGGCCCCCAACGGCTACTGGAATCAAATTCCGAACCGGAAACGGAACGGAAAAGGATCTGGTAAAGTTGGAAACACGAAGGG
>NZ_JBEZKA010000019.1:0-176043 GCF_040651435.1 Streptomyces sp. NPDC048479 | reverse complement strand
ACTACTTCCACACCCCCACCATCTACCTTTGGGCTGCGCCCGCATCCCCACCTTTTGCAATTTTCCGAATTGGGGGGGCGCCCCCCCCCGGGGGGTGCCGCCGCCCTCATGCGTAGCCGGGGGCATGCCGCGACGGCGTTACCGCGCGTCGGCGCCCGCCACCTCGTCCACGCCCCAGCCGGCCAGCAGCCGCAGCGACTCCGCCGCGCGTGTGCCGGGCTCCGCGTGATAGGTGACCAGCGACAGATCGTGGTCGTCGGGCAGCCTCAGCGTCTCGTACGACAGGGTCATCTCGCCCACCAGCGGATGGTGCAGCCGCTTGGTGCCGTGACCCTTGTCCTGGACCGTGTGCGCGGCCCAGAGCTTGCGGAACTCCTCGCTCTTGACCGACAGATCGCCGATCAGCGCGGGCAGCTGCGGGTCGTCGGCCGAGCAGCCGGCGTACATCCGCAGCACGCTCACCACCTCGGTCGCCTTGCACTCCCAGTCGACGTACAGATCAGGCGCGTTGGGGTCGAGGAAGACGAGCCGGGCCATGTTCCGCTCCTGCGGCGGCAGTGCGGCGAAGTCGCCGAGCAGTGCGCGGGCCATGCGGTTCCAGCCGAGGATGTCCAGCCGGCGCCCGAGTACGTACGCGGGCACCCCGTCCATCGCGTCCATCAGCTGCTGCACCGCAGGCCGCAGCTGCTGCGGCCGGCCCATGCGCCGGTGCTTCTTCTGCTTCGGCTTGGCGAGGTGGCTGAGATGGTCCCGCTCGACGTCGGACAGGCGCAGGGCCCGCGCGATCGCGTCGAGCACCTCGGTGGACACATTGCGTCCGTTGCCCTGCTCGAGACGCGTGTAGTACGCGACGGACACCCCGGCGAGCTGCGCCAGCTCCTCGCGGCGCAGCCCGGGGACACGGCGGTGGCGGCCCAGCTGTGGCAGGCCGACGTCCTCCGGCTGCAGCCGGGCACGGCGGGAGCGGAGGAATTCGCTGAGTTCGGCGCGCTGGTCCATACAGCCAAGTATTACCGGCCGGGGAGCCTGTCGATCCTGACCCTGTCAGTAGTACGCACACTGGTCGTAGGCACAACAGAGGGCTGGGTAAGTGCCGCGCCCGGCGGCAGGCTCGTAGCCATGACCACCACCGTTTCCGCATACGCCGCTCCCGCCGCCAAGGCGCCGCTGGAGCGGACCACCGTCCCGCGCCGCCCGGTGGGCGAGCACGACGTGCTCATCGAGATCAAGTACGCGGGCATCTGCCACTCCGACATCCACCAGGCCCGCGACGGCTGGGGCGAGGGCATCTACCCGATGGTGCCGGGCCACGAGATCGCCGGCATCGTCACCGAGGTCGGCCCCGGTGTCACGAAGTTCGGCGTCGGCGACAGGGTGGGTGTCGGCTGCATGGTCGACTCGTGCCGCGAGTGCGACAACTGCAAGGCCGGTCTTGAGCAGTACTGCTCCGGCGGCAACGTCGGCACGTACAACGCCCTCGACAAGAGCGGCGAGCCGACCTACGGCGGCTACTCCACCCACATCGTCGTCGACGAGGCCTTCACGCTGCGTATCCCCGACGGCCTGTCGCTGGACGTCGCGGCCCCGCTGCTGTGCGCCGGCATCACTCTCTACTCGCCGCTCGCCCACTGGAACGCGGGCCCCGGCAAGAAGGTCGCCATCGTCGGCCTTGGCGGTCTCGGCCACATGGGCGTCAAGATCGCCCATGCGCTGGGTGCCGAGGTGACCGTGCTCAGCCAGTCGCTGCGCAAGAAGGACGACGGGCTGAAGCTGGGCGCCGACCATTACTACGCGACAAGCGACGAGGCGACCTTCGAGGAACTGGTCGGCAGCTTCGACCTGATCGTCTCGACGGTGTCCGCGCCGCTGCCGCTGGACACGTATCTGCGTCTGCTGAAGACGGACGGCGCCTTTGTGAACGTCGGCGCTCCCGAGGAGCCCGTCTCGCTCAACCTGTTCTCCGTCATCGGGGGCCGCAAGAGCCTGGCAGGCTCGGGGATCGGCGGTATCCGGGAGACGCAGGAGATGCTCGACTTCTGCGCCGAGCACGGCCTGGGTGCGGAGACCGAGCTGATCCGCGCGGACCAGATCAACGAGGCGTACGAGCGGGTGCTGGCGAGCGATGTCCGCTACCGCTTCGTGATCGACACGGCCACGATCTGAGTCTCACCGGCTGACGATCTCTCACGGTCTCAACTGCGGCCCCGGCCGCACCGGATCAGCTTCGCGCGGATCCGGTGCGGCCGGGGCATCACTGCGTCCACTGCGACGGCCGGCCGGACGGGACCGGGCTTGAGAGCGCCCGGCCGTGGCCGACCGGTGCGGTGCACTTACCTCGCGGGTAATCGACGGTCTCCCGGTGTCCCGGCACGATCGAAGACATCCGAACGAGCCCCGTACGGGCCGTGTACGAGCCCCGCACCAGGAGGACATCATGACCGCCTACGCCGTCGGCCACCTGCTTCCCGCCGCGCACCTGCACGACGAGATCTTCGTCTACATGGAGCGGATCCAGTCCACCCTCGACCCCTTCGGTGGCCGTTTCCTCGTCCACGGCGCGACCGTCGAACTCCGCGAGGGCGAGTGGCCGGGCGCGCTCGTCATCATCGGCTTCGCCGGCATGGAGGAGGCGCGCCGGTGGTACGACTCCGAGGCCTACCAGGAGCTTCTGCCGCTGCGCACCCGGCATATGGCGGGCGATGTGATCCTGGTCGACGGCGTCGCCCCCGGCTATGACGCCGCGGTCACCGCCGCCCGGCTCCGGGAGGCCCAGGCCCTGGCGTCATGACGATCATGACCGTCATGACGACGACCCGCCGAAAGGCGGATGCCGCGCAGGCATCCCGTCGCGATCCGCGTCGGGGCGATGTCTGTCCCCCGTCTCACTCCGGCGTGTGGCAGGTCGCCTCCACGTTGTTGCCGTCCAGATCCCTGACGAACGCGCCGTAGTACGCGGGGTGGTACTCGGGCCGTACCCGTGGCTCGTGCAGTACCTCCGCCCCCGCCTCGACGGCCGCCGCGTGGAACGCCCGGACCTGTGCGCGGTCGGCCGCGACGAAGGCGATATGCACCTCGCGCGCATGCCCCTCCGTCGTCACCGGGCCTATCCAGAAGGTCGGCTGCGTCGTGCCGTAACCGATCACCTGACCGAAGTCGAGCAGCCGTTTGCCGCCGAGCGGGGCCAGCACACGGTCGTAGAAGGCGGCGCTGGCCGCCGGGTCCGCCACTTGTACCGAGATGTGGTCAATCATGCGTCGAGCGTGGCACACGCCACTGACAATCGGCCGTCAGCCTCGGCCGTCGGCCGCCGTCAGAGCCGTCAGCAGCCCGAGCCGCTCGAACGCGACAGACGGTAGGGCGAGTCCAGCCGGTACTCGCCCGCCCGCGGCACGGTCAGCCGCGTCCACTCGCCCTCCTGCCGCAGACACGCCCCCTCCGCCCGCAGCCACGGCGAGTACACGACCCGTACCGTCACCGATCCGGCCGCCGGCATCCGTACGACCAGCTCCGCGTCGTCGCCGCGGACCACCGTCGCGGGTGCGGCGGCCAGCGGAACCGCGTCCCGCACCCGGTAGACCGTCCACCCGCCGTCCTGCCACACCCGCTCCAGCCAGCCCGGCCCGCTCCTGACGATCGCCGCCTCGTCCTCGGCGGGCCCGTCAGGACGCCCGTGGTGCAGCACCACGAAGCCCACCGCCCAGCGGTCCAGCCACTGTCGGTACGTCGCCGGGGTCAGCGACCCGTCGTAGAAGAGCCGCCCGCGCTCCACATCCAGCTGCCGGTTCCAGCCGCGCGCCATATTGATGTGCGGGGAGAGGACGGTCGCCTCGCGGTGGTTGCGGGCGGGGACGACCTCGACGCGCGTGCGGTCGGCGCCCAGCCGCTGCAACTCCCGTACGACACCGTCGGTGTGCGCGGCCCACGCGGGCACCTCGCCGGAGACGACCAGATCGTCGTCGGTTTTGTCGATCAGCCAGTACGTGTTCACGGCCAGCCCGATCGCGAGCACGGCCCGCAGAAGTCTGCCGAGCCCTCCCGCCAGCACCGCCGCGAGCAGCACCGGCGGCCCGACGAGACCCAGCAGACGCTCGACGTTCGTGCCGATGGGCGAGGCGATGAGATAGGTGAGGACGACGCCGACGCCGTACACCCCGGCCCCGAACCGCACTACCCGCCAGTCGCGCGGCGCCGCGATCGCCACGGCGGCGGAGACGGCCAGCGGCAACAACAGTTGCCCGGCCGCCATGGGCTGTTCGCCGTGGAAGGGGAAGAGCAGCGTCACCGTGCCCACCACGGCGAACGGCGGCAGCACGAGCGCGGCGCCCTTCCGCCACCGCCGGTCCAGCAGATACGCGGCCCCCGCCACCACCAGAAAGAGCCCGGCCACCGGACTGGCCATGGCAGCGAGCGCCGCGCAGGCCACGGCGACGCCGGTCCTGCGTACGTACAGGACGGCGAGCAGCCCGATCGCGACGCCCAGTGCGAAGGTCGTACGACCGCAGGCGATATTGGACCAGAGGGCGAGTGCCCCGAGCGCGGCGGGCCAGCCGGGCCGCCGCATTCCGCTGCGTACAAAGAGGCAGGCCAGCACCCACGTTCCGGCCAGACCCGCGGCGACGGACACCGCGCGCACGCCGAAGACGGCCATGAGTGGGGGAGACAGCAGGCTGTAGTTGGCGGTGTGGGTGCCGCCGTACCAGGAGAGGTTGTAGGCCGACATGGGGTGCCGTTCCATGAACCCCGCCCAGGCGAGCTGAGCCGCCAGGTCACCGCCGCCGGTCGCGAGCCAGGCGGCCCACAGGACGTACAGCGGCACAACGACGGCCGTCGCGACGAGCGGGACGCGCCACCAGGGTGGTGCGTCCCGCTCGCCGGCGTCAGTTCGTACGGTCTCTGCCCGCTC
The DNA here is from genome assembly GCF_040651435.1 of Streptomyces sp. NPDC048479. NCBI lineage: Bacteria > Bacillati > Actinomycetota > Actinomycetes > Kitasatosporales > Streptomycetaceae > Streptomyces > Streptomyces sp. NPDC048479. The sequence continues at coordinate 171,140 of NZ_JBEZKA010000019.1, read as the reverse complement.
GCTGATCCCCACGCCGCAAACCCTAGTGGTGCCTCACAGGCGGACCGTGAGTTGGTCGGCGCGTGGCCAGGTGGCGAATGGTTCCTCCTCCAGGGAGTAGATCTCGAGCAGGGAGAGGTAGCCGTCCGTCACGAAGAGCAGTACGCCGCCGAGGCGGCCGTCGGTGGTGGAGACGTCCGCTTCCGCGACGGGATTCGCCGCGGCGGCTGCCGGCTCCACACCGTCGCGGGCGACCTCCAGCGAGACGGTGGCGCAGCCGCATCCGCACGGCTCGGTCGTCCGGGCGTAAGGGATCTGCCCGCGCAGTTCGGCGAATCCCGGCCGGTCGGAGGAGAGCAGCGCTGTCAGGACGGCGACCACGTCGTCCGGCAGGTCGCCCGACGAGTCATCCGGCACAGCTGATCACTCCGCCGGGGTCGGGCTGGTACAGCCAGTGCACGAGGAAGCCGTGCACCAGCAGAAGCACCGCGGCACCCACCGCGCTCACACCCGCGACCCAGGTCATCGACCCGGTGCGCCGGACCAGCCGGTCCGTGAGGAACAGCGCGACTACGCCGCACGTCAGTCCGCCGTACGCCGTGACGTACATCTGCCAGGAGACCGGCAGGCTGTTGCACTCGGCCCACTGCGCGGCCATGTGCGCGTCATCTGCGGCGAAGTAGCCGACGGTGGCGAGCAGACCGACGATGACCAACAGCGGTACGGCGGCGGTGCTCTTGGGCGTGGTGTTCTCGGACATGGTGTTCTCGGACATGGAGGCGACCATGGATTGATCATTCCTGATCGGCCGGGCGGCTGTCCGGCCGGATCCCAACTCCGGCCGCGGGCCACGGAATTCGTAAACGCCGGTTGTGTGGGCCGGCGGGGTGTCGGCGCACGCGGAGGGGTCTATGGTCCTCGACCATGGCCGAACCCTGGTCACGCGGTGTCGCTCGACTTCCGCCGGCTGTCGCCCGACCGTGTCGCCGCGTCGCTGAGCCAGGCCGGTCTCGTCGTGGACGCCCGGCTGCTGCGTGAGCCCGACGAGACCGAAAGGGTCCAGCAGGCCCACCTCTTGGCCCGCAAACCGGGGATGTCGTAGCGCCGCGCCTGCCGCAGCGCGCACCGATGCTCCCTCTCCGGGCATCGGCGGCGGGTCATGCGATTTCGCAGGGGGCGGAACTCTGCTGCCACCCGGCCGGCCGTAACGCTCCTACCCTGAGGAGGTGAGCAGCCACGCGCCGAACCACGTCCGCGTCATTCCCCTGCGCCCGGCCACAGCGGCGCCGACCCCCGCGACCAAAGAACCCCTGTGGCGGGACGTAGTTGGTGACGTCCTGCGCCGTCAGCGCCTCGCCCAGGAACGCACGCTCCAGGACGTGGCCGACACAGCTCGGATCTCGATGCCCTATCTCTCCGAGCTCGAGCGCGGCCGCAAGGAGGCTTCGTCCGAAGTTCTCGCGGCCGCCGCCCGTGCACTGGGCCTCGGACTGGCCGATCTTCTCGCGCTGGCCCACGGTGAGCTTGCCCGCCCCGCTCGGGCGAGGCCGGCCCAGAGCAGCACCGCCCCCACCGCCCCCACCTCGGTCACCTCGGTCACCTCGGTCACCTCGAGGCGCGACCGCAACTCCGGGCGCGCGGCGACCTCGCGGCACGACGGAATGTGCCTCGCCGCCTGACAGACGGCCGTGCCCCCGCCGGGGCGACGGCCGCCGGGCACCGCGCACTTCAGCGCGTCAGGCAGGTGCGATCCGCCGGCTGAGTACCTCGTCGGCCAGCCCGTATGCGACTGCCTCCTGCGCGGTGAAGACCTTGTCGCGGTCCATGTCCGCGCGCAGGGTCGCGACGTCGTGGTGCGTGTGCCGGGACAGGACCTCCTCGACCTGGGAGCGGACCCGGATCATCTCCTTGGCCTGGAGGCTGAGGTCCGAGACCGTACCCTGCCGGCCGCCGCTCGCAGGCTGCCCCAACAGCACCCGCGCGTGCTCGAGAACGAACCGCCGCCCCGGGTCTCCGCCCGCCATGAGCACCGCCGCGGTCGAGGCCGCCTGCCCGACGCAGAACGTGGAGATCGGTGCGCCGACGAACGTCATCGTGTCGTAGATCGCCATGAGTGAAGTGAACGAGCCCCCCGGTGAGTTGATGTAGATCGCGATCTCACGGTCCGGGCTGGACGACTCGAGGTGGAGCAGCTGGGCGATGACGACGTTCGCGACGCCGTCGTCGATCTCGGTGCCGAGGAAGATGATCCGCTCGGACAGCAGCCGGCTGAAGACGTCGTACGACCGCTCCCCCTGCGGGGTGCGCTCGACGACGTTCGGGATCGTGTACTGGCCCATGTCAGAGCCCCACCCGTCGCCGCGGTCCGGCAGGGCGCACGTCGTCGAGCGACTCGACGACGCGATCGACCATGCCGTACTCCTTCGCCTGCTCGGCGGTGAACCACCGGTCGCGGTCGCCGTCCTGGGAGATCGTCTCCTCGGTCTGGCCGGTGTGCTCCGCGGTGATTCGCTCGACGGCCTTCTTCGTGAACTCGAGGTTCTCGGCCTGGATCGCGATGTCGGCGGCGGTCCCGCCAATTCCGGCGGACGGCTGGTGCATCATGATCCGCGCGTTCGGCAGCGCAAAGCGTTTCCCCGCCGCCCCGACGGTGAGGAGGAACTGCCCCATGCTCGCGGCAAAGCCCATGGCGAGTGTCGAGACGTCGTTGGGGATCAGCCGCATCGTGTCGTAGATCGCCAGCCCCGCCGTCACCGACCCGCCCGGGCTGTTGATGTAGAGGCTGATGTCGGTCCTCGGGTCCTCCGACGACAGAAGAAGCATTTGCGCGCACACCCGGTTCGCGGAGACCTCGTCCACCTGGGTGCCGAGGAAGACGATCCGCTGCGCGAGGAGTTGTGCGGCCAGATGGTCGTCGAACCGCGTCGGAGGTGTGTCACCCTCGGCCGCTCGTGGGTTCATGGCCGGGTCCCAGCCGGTGATGAGTGGGGACATCGGTCCTCCTTGTCGTGGCGCGGCTCGGATCAGCCGCGGTCCCACCACTCTTCGCCCGCGGTCGCCGCTCGGTCAGCTTTCTTGGCCGGGAGCAGATTCGCTGACGGCAGAGGGGGGCGGGTATCCCGGCCGTTGCCGAGCCCGGCGGCGGCGCTAGGCTGCGTCGGCTGACAACACGGAGTACGGGGGCGGGGATGGAACGAACAGGTCCGAGACGGGTGCTGGTCACGCTGGTGGCCCTGTGCGCGGGGGTCTTCCTTCTGGGCACCGGTCTGATGCGGTTGGAGACACGGCTGACGGGGGTGGCCGGACAATTCCGCGCCGAGCGCTGCGAGATCTCGAAGTCCCGGCACGGCGACGACGGTCTGCTGTGCTCCGGATCGTTCGAGGCTGAAGACGGGGCCTTCCGGATTGCGCAGATCGAGGTCGAGACCACGTTCGACGAGAAGCCGACCGAGCCGGTGACCGCCACGGTCGACGGCCCCTCGGCCACGGTGGCAGTCGAGCACCGCCTCGGAGCCTGGCTGGCTCCAGGAGCCACCGGCCTGTTCTGCCTGCTCGTCGCCGCGTGGAACGTCAGGTCGGCCCTGCGTCGCAGGCGAGGCACCGGCTCACCCACGGCGAGCGACACCGCGGAGGCGGGGCTGTCTCAGCAGTCCCCGGCCTGAGCGGGACGCGGGTGAAGCGTCCCCGGTCAGCGGCGATCGCGACCGGGGGCCGCTTTCGCCCTGTGCGGAGCGGCCGACTTCATCGGGATCTCTGGCGATCCTCGCCAGTTGGATGACCAGTTCGAAGCGCACGAGGCGGAAGAAGTCAGGTGCCGACGCCGCGCGTTCGACGGATCAGGCGGAGCGAATTCCTGCAGGCGCGGCCTTTCGGCCTTCCTCGAGAGTCCCAGCACCGTCACCGATGTCCCTCGTCCTCGAAGTAGCGGAAGAACAGCACACTGACCGGCACTTGATAGCCGGATGCCCGATAGGTGAACGATCCGCTCAGTCGCGGCGTCGATCTCGCTCGCGATGACGGTCAGAGTACGGGTGCCGTTCAGTGCGTCCGGCGGACTGCTTCCGAATCGCAGCGCGAACGCCTCGTCCAGCTCCTCCACGGATCGGCCTCAATGAGCTCCTCCAGCCTCGACTCCAGAGGTATCGGCCGCGTAGTGACCCGTACCGGCTTGACCCACTCGACGAGTCAAGCACGACGACGCTTCAGGTGTATGGCCGCCGCCTCATGCGCGCGCCCGACGACGTGGAATGAAACAGATGCGTGAGAATCGAAGCCCACCTATCGGCGCCTGATCCAGGGCGACGAGGCGGTATTGAGGCCACGAGGCGGAGGAGACGGGATGCTGACCGAGACCGAGTTCCGAACCGAAGATCTGGCTGGTGCGGACCGGTTCGACTTCTGGTGCGAGCGCATCGGCCGAACCCATGCGCCGCTGGACCTTCACAGCGAATACGCGGCGGATTACCGGGCGCATCAGCGAGTACTGGAGCTCGGCGCGGTTCACGTCTGGCCCACGACCTACCAGGCCCTTCGATTTCGCCGGACCCCCAAGCTCATCCGCCAGTCCGATCCCGAGCAGTACCACATCGGGATCCCTCTGCACGGGACCAACCGAGTCACTTGGGCCGACCAGAAATCCGTGTACGGGCCTTACGAGATACAGGTCTTCGACAGCTCAAGGGCTTTCGAAGTCAACTCCGCCAACGGACCCGATCTGTTCTCGGGGATCGGGATCGAGATCCCCAAGGCGTTACTGCACCTGCCGCAGAACAGGATGGACCCACTGTTCGCCCATGGAATGTCCGGACGGGAAGGGATTGGCACCCTGCTCGTACAGTTCCTCACTCAGCTGACGGTGGACACGAGCCCCTACCTGCCATCCGACGGCCCCCGTCTGGGAACGGTCGTGGTCGACCTGCTGTCCGCACTGTTCGCTCACGCTCTGGGCGCCGACCGCTCCCTTCCGCCGGAAACCCGTAGCCGGACTCTGGTGCTGCGTATCCGGGCCTACGTCCAACGGAACCTGCACGACCCGCGGTTGACCCCGCGTGCGATCGCCGCCGCGCACAACATCTCCACCAGCTATCTGCACCGCCTCTTCCAGACCGAGCACGAGACCGTCGCGGCCTGGATCCGCCACCAGCGCCTGGAACATGCTCGCCGCGACCTCGCGGACCCCGCGATGTGCTCCACCACCATCCACGCCATCGCCGCCCGCTGGGGCTTCACCCGCGCTGCCGACTTCACGCGCGCCTTCCGCACTGCCTACGGCATGCCGCCCAAGGACTACCGACACCAAGCCCTCCGCAGCCCTGAGTCGACCGCGTGGACTCATTGCTAAGAACTGTGGACGCTGCGCAAACGACTTCCGACGGTATCTCCGGCAGGCTGGCTGACAGCTGCCGCCGGGGAGGCGTCGGCTGACCACATTGGCTTCCGGCGCGGCAGACCACCGTGCTGAAGCGAGACGACCATCAAAGACAACAGGGGGATTCCTTGCAGGTGCGACGTACTGTCACAACTATCGCCACCACCAGCGTGCTCGGACTCGGCGTCCTGGCCGGCACGGCGCACGCCGACAGCCATCACCCGGCTTCGGCCGCGGAGCCCGTCACCACCACGGCAGGCAGCAGGACCTTCACCGCCCAGGTGGCCAAGATCGACCCCAGGACCGGCAAGCAGGTCAAGGCCCGCACCGTGCTGTGCGAGTGGAACCACAAGGCGGCGTGGACTGCCGGTAACCCCACTAAGGTCACCGGCACCGCCAGCTTCTTCTGTGCGGCGGTCGGCCCCGACGGGCCTCAGATCACCGGGGAGATCCGGGCGCGCCTGCTCGACGGCAAGAACGGAAGCACCGTTGCCGACGGCAAGTGGAGCTTCATCAACGCCATCGATCCGACTCCTACGGTTGCTGAGGTCACCGCTACGGTCAAGCGCCCGAAGAGCCTGTACGTGCAGAACGAGATGCACGGCGCGTTCATGACCCCGGGCTGGGTGTGGACGTCGCACCCGAAGGGCTGCTCCGGGGCTGCCACGCCGAACATCGTCTGCAACATCAACTCCTCGAAGTTCTCGGTCTGAGGGGACGTGTGAAGAAGTCGCGTATCGCCGTGCCGGCTGGGATGGCCGGGCTGATGGTCTTCATCGACTCGCCGATGGCGATGGCCCGGTCCGGCAGCATGCAGGGGGTTCGGGTCGGCTTCGAGTCTCGCGGTCACTGAGTAGGCCGCTGCCTGTGAGGGCCGGATCCTGCACGTGCGGGATCCGGCCCTCGGCGTCTCGGCTCACCCCGGTCTCTTCGTCCCGGACATCCGCCGCGGGTACCTCCCCGCGATGTCCCTGCAATGTCATGTCCCGTTACGGCCCCACGGCGGGAACGCGAGGACTGCGGCCGTGATTTCAGGCTCTTGGCTGGTAGGCAGCGTATGAGCAGGTCCCTACCGCAGGAATGCTGCAGTGGTTGCCACGAACCGGTCGGCGTCGTCGAGCCATGGGTAGTGGCCTGCTCCCGACTGCACGACGAGCGAGGCATCGGGGAACAGGCCGGCAAGCTCGGCCACCGCCGGAGGGGGACTGTTCACGTCGAACTCCCCGGCGAGCAGCAGCACGGGGCCCTCATGGGAGGCGAGCGCCGCACGAGTGGTCTCCGTGTCGAAGGCGCCCTCGGCTGCGAAGAGAGCGACAGCTTCCTTGTTGCGCGGCGGGTCGGCCGCAGGGTGATTCTGTGCGGCGGCATCCCACCGGCCCCAGAAGAAGGGGGCGATGGCCTCCCGGTCGCTGCCCGTGCCCTCGGTGATCGCCTCCAAGGCGGCGAACGCCGCCGGGAACCACGGTTCACCCTTCCTGAGCTGCGCAAGCTCGCGCCGCATCGCTCCGGTGATCGTGATGCCGACGGCTGCGGAGCTGGGGGTGATCAGGGTCAACCTGCCGATGTTCTTCGGGTATCGGGCCGCATACTGCACCGCAATGTTCGTGCCGGCGGAGTGGCCGAGCAAGTCCATCCGGGTGAGTCCGAGGTGTTCGCGCAGGGCTTCGACATCGTCGACCAGGCGATCGCAGCGGTAAGAGGCGGTGTCTTCGGGCATCGCGGATCGGCCGGTGCCGCGGAGGTCCAGAAGGATCAGCCGGCGGTGTGCGGACAGGCCGCCGAGGTCGCCGAGGTAGAGGGCGTCCGTGGGACCTCCCGGGATGCAGACGAGCGGGTCGCCGGCCCCGTGTACGCGGTAGGCGAGCTGGGTGCCGTCAGGTGCGGAGAAGGTGGGCATGGTGTGGAGCCTGTCAGCTATAACCGGGTTGTACAACCTGGTTATGGTGGCGGGTTCAGGCTATAACCGAGCTATGGCAGGCGAAGAGGACACGCGTCAGGACCCCGAGACGCTGACGGAGGAACAGGCCGAGCGGATGCTCACCGACATGAACGACGTCATCCGTGCAGGGGAGGAGATGCGGAAGCTTCGCGCCGAAATGATCAAGCTGTTCGCCGGCTTCGGCTGGACCCAGGACAGAATTGCCCGGCTCACCGGCATGAGTCAGCCCGCCGTGTCCAAGCAGGTGGCGAAGTACGGGATTGGCGAGTCACTGCCCCCGATGGGGCTCTCCCTCGACCAGTACGACGCCCCATGGCTCGAAGGTCGCCTGTGGGGCCTCGCCGAGGAAATCTCCGAGACCTTCGACGACACCGCCCGCTGCACCCGCTACGTCAACGCCATCGCCCGGGGGAAGAGGCGCTTCACGCCCCAGAACGTCGACGAGCTGCGACGCCTCGTCGAAGAGGACCTGAGACTGCACCGGGCAGAGATGCCTCGCAGCTACCAGGACGCGTACGACAAGATCAGCCGTGGTCTCGATGTCCCCTCGAAGGTCACCACCACCACCTCGGCCTCCGTGCGGCGCGCCCTCGCTCACCAGATCCAGCGTGACCGGCTCCGGGTCGATTCCTGAGCACTTCCTGGAGCACCGGGACCGGCCCTACGTGAGCGCTGACGCCCTTTGGGGTCAGCCTCCGCAGGCGCGACGCCGATCGGGCAGAGGACGCCCGTGCCGCCGATCCTGTGCTGCCATGTGACCCAGAGCGACAGTTGGTCGTTCGGCGGGCCCGCCCGGTCACGGATGCAGGTGTGTCAGCAGGTCGTCCCCGGCGGGGTAAGGAGGCTCCTGGGGCAGCAGTTGGGCCGCGGAGTCCAGGTCGCCGTCACTTACGAGCGCGTGGATGTCACGGGCGAGCGGAGTGACGTCACTGATGGCGACCGTCCACTCGTCCGCGTAGCGTCGTACGGCCTCACCGGAGAGCCCGAGTTGCAGCGAGCGGTGCGGCAGGGGTCGCAGGTGCAGGTCGCGCTCGGGGTCCCATTGGACGCGGGCGGGTGCGCGCTTCACCTGACGTTGCCAGGTGCTGCGGTCGGGATGCACCCCGCGCACGTAGCTCGACAGGCACGCGTGGCGCAACGCCCACTCGAAGCCGCCGCGGGAGATCTCGAAGGCCAGGACGGTCTCCTGACCGGCCTTCGTGCCCCATCCGCAGCGGTACATCATCCACAGGAACGACGGCTTGATCCAAGTCAAGGATTCTTCGTAGCCTTTTTGGTTGGGTAGCTGTCGCGCGGGGTCGGAGCAGTACCCCTTGCGCGGCCTGGTTGGCGGGTCGTGGTCCGGCCTAGGCTCTGGCTCATGACTGAGTGCGTGCAGGTGTACACAGCGACGGAGAGCCGTGAGGCGGCGGTAGCACTGGCCCGGGGTGCGACAGAGGCACGTCTGGCTGCGGGGGCGCAGGTGGTCGGCCCTGTCACCTCGGTGTTCTGGCACCTGGGCGAATTCGGTGAGGGCGAGGAATGGCAGGTGATCTTCAAGACAACGGCGGCGCGATACCCCGAACTTGAGGCGCATCTGCTGGAGCTCCACCCGTGGAAGAACCCCGAGATCAACGCGGTACCCATCGTGGCGGGCTCTGCGGCCGGCCTGGACTGGATCGCCCGCAGCGTCGCCGAGTGATCACATGGCCGCGCGGTCCAGCAGCTCGGCAACGCGCGCGATCGTCCGGTGCGGCTGAAGCCTGAGCAGGAACTCGCTCGCGCGCTGCTGCGGCCGGACGGAACCGATTCCGGCGGAGAGATCCATCGCCTTGGTGATCACTGTTGCTGACTGCTCGATCTCCCCGGCGTCCAGGTAGGCGTGTGCCAGCCAGGTGAGATACAGCGACTTGTCGCGGGCGTGAGCATCGTCGAAATCGGCCAAGGCTGCTTCGAGAGCGGGGACGGCTCGCAGTGGCCGGTGCAGCTCGGTCCAGCAGCGGCCCTTCATGATCTGGAGCTCGCGGGTGTCGACCCACGACGACCAGTCGGGCCCTGGACGGTCGTTGCTGCTCCCCGTCAACGCCTCTTCGGCCTGGCCGAGTGCTTGCTCGGTTTCCTTGGCCTGGCCTGCTTTGGCATGGGCCCAAGCACGACGTTCGAAGAGAAGGGCACGGACAGTCGCGGGCGCGTCTGCGCTGGCTGTCTCGCAGGATGCGGCGGCGGTCGCCACTCCGGACGTGCCGGTACTGACCTGCTGGTAGGCGAGGAACGCGAGGGAGTTGCCTGCCAGCGCCGTGTCTTGGGCCTCGGTCGCTGCCTGAAAGGCCTTCTCGTAGAGGGCTGACGCCTCGGTCTGCCGTCCTGCGTCGAACGCTGCCCAGCCCGCCTGTTGCGCCTGCTCGGCCACCAGACTGAGGAGCTGTCGGCCGGTGGTCTCCGTGTATGAGGCGTTGCGCAGCAGGTTCATGGTGGTGCCGAGCTCGGCGCGGTAGATGTGCCGGGTGTCGGCTCCGCCGAGTACGTCATCGAGGCTGCGAAGGCGGGTTGTGCGCCGCTGAAGGTGCTGCACCTGTCGCTGTCCGATGCGGCGGCCGGCCGTAGCTCCTGGCGTCATGGCCGCGCCGGTGGCGATGCCGACAGAAGCTGCGAGGAACCTCCTGCGCTGCACTTCGTCTCCTTCGAGATCGACGGTTCCCACATCATCGGACTGGGGAACACCCGCAATTCTTGGGGCGGCAGTCGCGAGGGGAGAGATCAGCTCCGGGCGACTTGCGGATGTGGGCGTTAATACCTGCTCCCATGGGCGCGGTGCCATCCCGATCATGTGGCCGGGGATGCTCAGGGCGTCTGCGATGTACGCGATCTTCTCGTACGTGGTGATCGCGCCGTCGCCTCGCGCCAGCTTCCCCACCCGTTCCGGCTTGATGTCGCACGCGTCGGCGATTTTCAGGAAGCTGATCCCGCCCCATTGCCGGGCCAGCTTGAAGACCTGTCCGAAGTCGTGTCGCTTCAGCGCGGTCTGCACATCTGCTCGGCCAAGGACATGGGTCGGTAATGCCGTCGGTGAGAGGTCTCCTGACACGCGCTTCCCCAAATCTGCCTGGGCACAAGGAATATCAGCGATTCTCAGCGCGGAGGTTACCCATCATGGGTACCCCCATGGCCGGGAATCGATGGGGCGATGAGACGCCCATTCTCTGAGGCATGCAGGAGCGACAGGATGCGCTGAACGGCCCGGAGATGGTGTGCCGATGGGCTCGCCATCCGCGGTGCGTCGGCCTGGCTCGCGTAGAGCTGCGCAAGGCGCTCGCCGCCTGGGGCCTGGCAAAGATTGAGGACACGGCTCCCGTCGTGCTCTCCGAACTGGTCACGAACGCCGTCCGGCATGCGCACGTTTCGCCGGGGCGAGAGATCGAGACCCGCTTTCAACTGGCTAGTGACGACCTGCGCATCGAGGTGCACGACGCCGCTGATGAGTGGCCTCACAGGCATGCCGCTGCCAGTGACTCCGAGTGCGGCCGGGGACTCGTCATGGTCGGCGTGCTTGCGGACCAGTGGGGCGTGAGCGAGCGCGGCGGGGTCGGAAAGTCCGTATGGGCACTGATGTCGGTGCCGCCGCAGGACGGAGACAGCTGATGGACGGTGCTCAGAAGCCTGTGGACGCCGGTGCGTTGGAGCCTCAGTCGACGAGACCTCGCGCAGTGATGCGGTTCGCCGACTGGATGTTGAGCACGGACAGGCAAGGCAGCGGACCAGTCTATGAGGCCGAGTGCACGACGTGCGGCGAGTCCTCCAGCGCGGCGGAAAGCAAGGACGAGCCGGAGCTTTGGTGCTTGCAGCACGCGGGCGCTCTCGGGCACACCGGCTTCCGCGGAATCACCACCGCGTTCTTCCGCGCCGCTCTGGTCAACGCGCGAAGTGATGGTTCGGACTCATGAGGCAGCGATTATGCGCCCTCAGAATCGTCGTCTTCTGGATCGCGGTCTACGTGCCGTTGGCGGTGATCAGTGATCTCTATTCGTAATCCTTTTGGCGTCTGGCCCGCGTAGGCCGGATGCAGGCCGGACCACACCCTAGGCCTGGAAGCATTCGGGGGCGGTCCGGTTTGGGGCGCAGATACAACCCCGGTGCCGATGGTACCGGGGGCATCGTCGTGTCCATGATCGATGCCCCCACCCATGGTCGGAGTTGAGCCAGCGACGGGGAAGGGACTGCAAGCTGATGCACGACCCAGAGGACGCGAGTTACGAGAGCGAGCCGTTCGACCCTGACGACGTGGTGTGGGTGCGCGGGGTCGACTACGTCGCGGGCTGGCGTGATGCGGCGGACGCCGGCGCGGAGTTGGCGGACGTGCTGGAGAGTGCGGGTTTCGATACGGCAGGGCTCAATTGGCAGGCCAGGACGAATGCGGACGGGACCGGGATGGTGCGCCTGGTGCTGTCGGCGGCAGCGGCTCATGACGTGGCAGCGCTGGTGCGGGCGGTTGCTCGGTTGGGCAAGGCGAGCTGAGCCAGTTGTCGATGACACAGAGTGTTGGCACCCGGGACTCCCGGCGGCGAGCTTGACGATCAACCGTCAGTGTCCGCTGGGATTGGCTGACTGTCGCCGTGCGTGGCTCCCTTGGCTCCCCGGCAGGTAGGTGACGCCGGCTCCGCAGGGGACGCAACTCGGGACGGCAGACCATCGAGAGGATGCGCCAGAGGGCCCATGCAGATTTCGACCTGAGTCAGACCGGAGTAACTCGCTTTGCAGGTCTGTCCGGTTTGGTCAGGACGTGAACTGGATCGGCTCGCTCGCGTTCGTTCCCGTGCAAACGGCATCAGGGGCAGGCTGACTGAACGGCCACGGACGGCCAGGTACGGCGCTGAACGAGACGGAAACTGAGACGGGCGCTGGCTGTTACGGGAAGCCGAGCGCGGCGTTCCGGACCGAGCACGCCTTCACCTGCCGGCGTAGCGTGTCCAGTTTCGGCTCCTCCGCCGCCGGACCTGCGCGTCAGCCAGCCTTCGAGATGGCTGTGCCCTGATCCGGGCAGCACACATGCCACGGCTGAGGCCAGCGCCTCGAAGTCGTGCTTGCGCCCCTCGAACCGTTCATAGACCGAATCCAGTTCGGCTACATCGGGGCCGGCGGCTGGACGCTGGTCGGGCACCTTAGTGACTCTGGCTTGTGCAACCCGTCGCCGGAGCCTGGGCAGCGCGGAGCTGCCATGCTTGATCTACTCACGCCAGGCATGCGGCGCCGGCCGATCAGTTGGCGATGTCGACCCCGTATCCGCGTGCGAGGGCGTCGAGGCCGTGGTCGTAGCCCTGGCCGACTGCACGCAGGCGCCACACCGGACCTCTGCGGTAGAACTCGGCGAGGAGCATGGTGCGTTCGGTAGTGGCGGCGTCCAGGGTGGCCCTCGCGAGTGGTGCCGCGCTGCTGCCGGGGGCGGCGGCTATCTGGATCGCGCCGACGTTCCCAAAGGTGGTGGCGCCGTCGATGGACGCGGCGACGACGATCTTGCGGGTCGCGGGTGGCAGGGACGCGAGGTCGACCGCGATGGTCTGTTCGGCCGGGCCGCCGGTTAGGAGCCGCACGGTGCCGGCCGGGCTCTCCGGCGCCCCGTAGAAGATGAAGTCGTCGTCGCAGGTGACTTGTTCATCGTCGTCGAGGATGAAGGCAACGACATCGACCTCGCAGCCGGCCTGCGGAGACCAGCTGCCGGTGACGTACCACTCGGGCGCGGGCGTTCCGTGCGGCATGGGCAAGTCTATGACGCCGCCCCTTGGCAACACATCTGGCGCTTGAGGCCGGGCGGTTGGCCCGTCTGCGTTGGCGGCCGTCGGGGCGGTGAGCCAGTGCTCGCTGTGCATGGGAAGTTCAAGGGCGGTGATGCGGCGGATGCGGCGGTCGTTCTCACCGCCGGCAAGGAGTACGACTTCGGTGACGCTGGCCGACAGGTTGACCGCCGCGGACCCGCCGAGTGCGACGACGCGGGTGCGGGCCGCTGCGGCATCGGCATGTGTACCACCGAGCACCAGCACCCGGCGTCCCGCCAGCGGCTTGTCCGGTGCGCCGTCCGGCGACACGGTGCCGGCGCTCTCCGGTCGCCGTGGAGCAGGGACGGATACGGAGGAAGGTGTCAGGAGAGCAGGCGCCTCCGGGACGGCTGGCACCGAAGCAGCGGAGGCCGTGGTCGCCACAGGCTCCGGCGCCGAGACGTCTGTCGTTCCTGGCTCGCGAACAGAGGCGATCGCGACGGCAACAGCCGTCGCCTCGTGGGATGTGCCGGTCCGCACATCGCTCAGCAGCCGCAGGAAGGTGTGTTCATCGATGATCGGCACGCCTTCGGCGGCCGCTCGGCGAGCTTTCGCGGACTCCGACGCCGGCTCGTTGGTGACCAGGGCGCTGGTGTGCCGACTGACGGTCGTCATCATGTTCAACCCGACGGCAACAGCCCGCCCGACGAGTTCTGCCCGGGAGGTGGCGGTCTCGCCGGTGATGGCGATCTTCATGCCTTGGGCGAGCGGGCCGCTGGGAGCCAGTCGTCCCGGGTTGCGGTAGGAGCAGGGCGTCTTGGGTGGCTGCGGCGTGAACTGGGATTCCTGCCGGGGTGGGCAGGTCACCAGCGGCAATGGCAGATCAAGTCGAGTCGCCTCGCGCAGCGACGCCCGCAGGATCCCGGCCAGTACCTGGGTGTCGTCCAACGCGTCGTGTGCATTCAGTTGCGGTACGCCGTAGTGGGCGGCCAGCGTGCCCAGCTTCATGTCGTCCGTCGGCGGGTCCATTTGGCGGTTGAGCGCCAGGGTGCAGAGCCGTTGTGACACCGGCAGCCACAGCCGCGCGCGGGCGAACTCGTGGGCTAGGAAGTCGTAGTCGAACTGGGCGTTGTGGGCCACCAGGACCCGGTCCTGAAGCATGGCCCCGATCCGCCCGGCGACCTGGTCGAAGGTGGGAGCGCCTTGCAGCCGCTCGGCGGTCAGCCCGTGCACATGCACCGGCCCGGGGTCGCATCCCGGGTTGAGTAGCGTCGAGAACTCCCCGGTCTGCTCGCCGTCCGGGCTGACGGTCATCACCGCGACAGACAGCACACGGTCCCGCCGCGCGATCAAGCCCGAGGTCTCCACGTCGATCAAGGCCCAGTCGTAGGCGTAGTCGCCCATGTCGGGCAGGTCGAAGGAGGTGGAGGCGAGACTCATGGCGCTAAGGATGATTCGATATTCGCCCCTGCTTCAACCTACATGGCGATTTTGCCCCCGTCTGGAAGCCTGTCATGCCGTGCTGACCGATCGGGGGCCGCGCCAAAAGGAACGTTTTGGGAAGACGATGTAGTCGAGGGTGAGCGTGCCATGGTGCATCTCACCGCGCATCAGATGCCAGGTCCGATCAGACGTCGCATCCCCCTACTCTGAGACTGCCGACACCGTATCGCGCCGACCCAACGACGTGCTCTGAGCTTGGGAATCACTGATCGTCTAGGCGATATGCCTAGCCTGATCTGGGTGTACGCCGACCACGCGAGGGGGCAAGGCTGGTTGGCCCGACCGTCGTTGACCGTGGTTCACCGCTCGTTCTGGTGCGTATCTGGTGCGCATGCCCTTGAGACCTAGGGCCTGTTGCGAAAGTGGATCTTCTGTCAGACCTGCCTGGGATGCTCTGAGCATGGAGATGACAGTGCAGCTGACGATCGACTGCTCCGATCCGCAGAGAATGGTGACCTTCTGGGCCGAGGCCCTGGGCTACGTGCCTGAGCCTCCGCCGGGCGGGCATGCCACCTGGCGTGCCTACTGGGCGGCCATGGGGGTGCCCGAGGCAGAGTTGCCGGCCGGTGCCGGGGACATTCCGGAGTCGATCATCGATCCTGCGGGACGTGGACCGAGGGTGTGGTTCCAGCAGGTTCCGGAGCCGAAGGTCGGCAAGAACCGGTGGCACTTCGACCTGAAGGTCGGTGGGGGCCGTGACGTCCCACTGGACGTCCGCATACAGCGGGTCAAGGCTACGGTGGAACGGCTGGTCAAAGCTGGTGCCACCGTGCTGCGGATTAAGGATGAGCCGGACATGGGGCTCTACGCCGCCGCCATGCAGGACCCCGGGGGCAACGAATTCGACGTCGTCTGAGGGCCGTTGCGACGGTGCTGGTCACAGCCACTCGTTCACGGCTGCGACCAGCACCGTCGCCTCGTAGCGGACGGAGAGCTTGTCGTACCTCATGGCCACTGCCCGGTGCCTTTTAAGTCGGTTGATCCCGCACTCGACCGCATGGCGCTCGCGGTAATCCACCGCGTCGAAACGCGGCGGTCGGCCGCCACGGGAGCCGAGCTTCCTGCGATTGCGGGCCTGGCCAGCCTTGTATGGGTTGGTGCAGCGGATTCCACGGCGGCGCAGGTAGGCGCGGTTCTTGCGGGAGGAGTACGCCCGATCGGCGCGTACTCGATCGGGGCGGACGCGTGGCCGGCCCGATCCGATGCGGGGTACGCGGACTTTCTCCAGCACGGGCTCGAATTGCGGCGAGTCGCCGCGCTGCCCGGCCGTCACCACGATCGACATGGGCTTTTGGCCCTGCTCGACAGCCACGTGCAGCTTGGTGGTGAACCGGCCACGTGAGCGGCCCAGCCCGTGATCACAGGGCTCGGCCACAACTCCGCCCGGCGGTTCCTTCTGTAGGTCTCCATGCTTCCTGGCCCCTGCCGCATGCTGATGGGCGCGACACACTGTGGAATCGACGCTCAGGTCCCACGTAATCCCGCCCTTCGCGTCGGCCTGGGACTGAAGTCGCGTGAGGACCAGGTGCCAGGTGCCGTCTCGTTGCCATCGGCGGAACAGATCATAGATCCGGCCCCACGGCCCGTACTCGACGGGCACATCCCGCCAAGGAACTCCTGTCCGAACCCGGAACCGTATGCCGTCGATCAGCTGCCGCCGGGGCCAGACGGGCGGCCGTCCCACCTTCGCCCTCTTCGGCAACAACGGCTCCAACACCGCCCACTGGGCATCCGTGAGATCTCCCCGCGCCATGAGCCACGATCATTCATCACTCAAGATCCATTTTCGATACACCTAGAGGCCTCGAAGAGCCTGGCGAAGGTCGCCGTATGCGCTCCAGCAGTCGATACTGCCGTCGTCGTTCAGGCTGCCCATGTACCACTCATCGTCGCTGACCGGCTTCACCAGGCACAGGCTGTGAAACCCCAACACGATGTCGGGCTGGACGCTCTCGTCGTCCGCCGGCCAGCCCTGCCACGTCACTGTGCGATCAGTTTCGAGAGGGATGGCGTCCTGGTCCCTGGAGACGTTGCGGATCTCCTCAAGGGTCCACCCTGTGGGTAGCTGCTCGCCTGCCATGCAGCGATGATGCCAGCTACCAGACGGTTGGCCGTCGTGCCTATGCACATCCCGACCACCGCTTTAGGAGTTCGACCGGATGCCAACGCTAGCTGGGCACTGGCATGGCTGCCCGTGCTGCGAGGAGACACGCACGATTGCTGCGATCCACCGCCGTTGATGTCAGCTGTAGATGTCAGTTCCTTCGCCCAGCTCCTCTACGGCCCCGGTAGGCGATGGGTCGACACCTGGCTCCGAATCCCCCTGAAGGCCGCACTCCTTCTACGGGCGATCGGACAGGCCATGGCGGGCACGTCACGCATGTAATTTAATGGAAGAAGAGGCACAAACTACCCTGCGCGCAAGCCACGCGAAGAGGGAGATGAGCATCGTGGGTCTCGTACTCCGCCCCGGCACGCCGGCCGATGCCGCAGAGTGCGGGCGGATCTGCTTTGAAGCCTTTGCGGCTCTCGCCAATAAGCACGGGTTTCCGCCCGACGTGCCCAGTCCGGAAGCGGGAGTCGCCCTAGTCGAGACGCTCCTGACGCATCCGGGCTTCTACGGGGTCGTCGCGGAGCTCGACAGGCGGATCGTGGGCAGCAACTTCCTCGACGAACGCTCGACCGTCGTCGGCGTCGGGCCCATCACCATCGATCCCGCCGTACAGAACCAGGGCGTGGGCCGTCTGCTCATGCGGGACGTCATGGACCGTGCCGCCGAGCGGCGTGTACCCGGCATCCGTCTGCTGCAGAGCGGCTACCACACCAGGTCGTTCGCGCTGTACGCGAGCCTCGGATTCGAGTTCCGCGAAACCCTCGCCTGTCTGCAGGGGCCGCCGATCATGCGGTCGGTCACGGGCTACACCGTCCGCGAGGCGACGGACGCCGATCTTGAGTCCTGCAATGATCTATGCCGCAGCGTCCACGGTGTCGACCGCGGCGGCGAGGTCGCCGACGCGCTCAAGCAGGGCACGGCTCGTGTGGTCGAGCACGACGGACGTATCACCGGTTACGCCACAGACCTGGCGTTCTTCGCTCACGCAGTGGGCGAGACCACCACGGAAATCAGAGCCCTCATCGCGTCGGCCGCCGCTTTCGGCGGCCCCGGAATCCTTGTGCCTGCGAGCAACAGCCAGCTACTCCACTGGTGTCTGGGTAACAACCTGAAGGTGCAGCAACTCATGAGCCTTATGTCGGTCGGCCTGTACAGCGAGCCGACCGGAGCGTACCTACCGTCGATCCTCTACTAACAGCGGCTGACTCACCGCCGTGTGTGGTGTGGGGCCGGTGGAGCGCCGTGTGCTGGAGCTGCCGCTGGTTGGCACTGTCACCCGACGCGGGCGTCAGCTGCCCCTCGATGCGAACTATCGGCGGGGCGGTCGCTGGGGTCTACTGGGCCGTTGGGGTGGTCGCTTGCGAGCAGTGAGGGCCGCCAGCGGTCGCGATGGTTGCTGTACTCCGCTGCTGTACAGCAACACCGCGCTGGATCTTCTCCAACTGCTCAGCCACTATCGGCGCTACCTGCTCCAGCCGACCTGGGCGGGCTCTGACGACCGGGGACGCCCGCCCTGCCGCATCTCGGCCTCCTCTCTCCGATGCCATGGCCCGGGCACCCGCTTGCTCTGGCCAGCTGCGCCCGCCATGTGCCCCGGCCGAGGGAGCCCGGGAACCGGCGCACTCTGTGCACGTTGGTCGGTGTCACACACACTGTGCGTTATGGACAACGGCGCTTTGTGGGTGGCCCTGCTGACCGCTACCACAGCGGTGGTCGCCAGTTGGGTGACCAGCAGGGGCAACGCGCAAGCCGCTCGCATCCAGGCCCAAGCCGCCGCCGAAGCCGCGCACATCGCTCGGGAGCGCGAGGCACGCAGAGCCACACAGCTGGACTTCATCCAGCAGGCCAATGAAATGGGGATCCTGTACCGCAGGATCCCCAAGTACTTGAAGGTGGAGAACCAAGGGGAACGGCTGGCATCCCTCACAGAGCTCCGGGATCAACTGCGTGACTCCTACGGGCCCTTCCTGCGTTCCCTGGCCGTAGTCTCTCTGGAATGCCGCCCAGAGCCGATAGCGGCGGCCAACGCAGTCCACGCGGCGTCCGGCGAGGCGTACGGCCGTCTCATCGCCGTCCAGGAAGACATACGCGGGGCTGAGAGTTTCCGCAGGGCCGTTGACGCCTACCTGGCCTCGGTCGACTCATTCATTGAAGCAGCACGGCAGGCCGAGCGTGAGATTTAGAGATCCACATCCGACACACGGCCCAGGGCAAGCCGCAGTGGCCGGCACACAAAGACACCTCGGAGGTCGTCCAGCCCTCCAAGCTCTGAGCTTGGTAATCACTGGTCGTTTGAGGACGGTTGAGGCGCTGAACTGCGGCAGCAACGCCATCTAGGCTTAGTCGGACGGCGTGGGCCTCGCTCGCAGTGACCGCTGTTGACTGGTTGTTCTGGTGCCAGTCTGGTGCGCTTTGGCCCGTCCACGACGGGCCTTGGAGAGGGGGCGGACGTGGAGGTTCTGGAACTGATGGAGTGGCTGGCCGAGCGAGAGTGCTCGGTGGTCTTCAAGGCTGACGGTGAGCGCGAGCGGGGGCATCGTTGGATGGTGATCGTCTCTGGCGGTGCCTTGGGCGCGGAGTCGTTCTTCAGGACTGACCTGTCGTCCGCCGACGCATGTCTTGAGGCCACACTCGACCACTTGGCGAGCAGGGGGATTTCGCCGTTCGCCTGAGCTTGGGAATCACCGCCCTTCGGCGACCCGATATGGCTCCTGACCAGGCTCAATGGGCTGCTGGATCCAAGCCTGGCTGCGTGGTCCAGCACCCGCGATTGACCGTGGTTCCCCGCCTCGGCGGGCACGCATCGGGCACGGAGCCGATGACCAACACGGAGCGGACCGGCCACTCTCGTTCTTGGCTCATCACGTCGTCGCCCCGCTTTGCTCCTCCACGCAATCGAGAGGCCGAGGATCGGTACGCACTGGCACACTGCGCGCATGTCGAATTCGTACGCACAGCCGATCCTAAGGACCGGGGACCTGGCTGAGGCGCTCCGAGTGGTCCGGCAGCTTCTGGAGCTGGCTGACACCAGTAGCGTCGAGGTGGACTTGCAGGCTGTCGCTCGGACACCGGGGGAGTTGAAGAGGCTGGCCGAAGTTGTACCAGAGGCTGACTGGTGGGCGTACGGATCCGACAGGCCAGGTTCTTCCCGCGAGGGCGGAACCGCCGCTGACCACCTACCGGTATTCCTGTCGGACTGGTCTCGGCCGATCCACATGGCGGAAGTGTTCCTGGCTGCCGCGGGAAGCGCTTCAGCGATGGTCCGCTGGGACTTCGATGGATGGCCGGCAGCGCCAGAAGTCAATCTCGGCCGGGGCGGGACCAGGGGCGCGTACGTCACATTGGCGGCCCATGCCCATGACCTGTACCTGAATGAGCCCGCTGACGTTCACACCGTGTTCGTCCACGTCAAACAGGTCGAGGCCGAACGTGCGCCTTGGCTGGCTGCGCAGGTTGGCTTGCGGGCGATCGGCGAGCTGGCCATGGCACCGCTTTGACTGAGTGCGAGAAGGCCGCCCGAGCCGTGGCGCCGGAGTGGCATGGCGATTGACATGGCAAAGCTGCGGCCCGGGAGGAGAATCTGAACTGCGACCCCCGCTTTAGGAGCGTGGTGGGGCGAGTTGGGTGCCGATCTGGGGCATGTCGACTTCGACAGACACGGGCTGCACGCACCGTCGGCGCCCCCTGTTCCTCGTGGCTCCCCGCCTGATCTGGCGCGGCTGTGGCACGGCGAACATCTGATCCGTAGCTCTAGCCGCATCGTGGCCTGCGGTCATTCAGGCCATTCGAGGTCTCTGGAGGGCGCTGTCAGCCGGTAGCGGTCGGGGTGGTTGCGGTACTGCGCTGCTGTACAGCACCGGCTTGGGGGTGTACAACGACGCCGTGGCGACTCAACCAACACGGGCGATGTGGTGGACCGAGATTGCGATCTTCCTCGCCGGATCAGCAATGACCCTCACGATGATCATGTCCACAGTGTCGGTGGCTGCCAGGCGGCCTGTGGGGCTCGGGACTGGGCCCTCGGCCCTGCTGATCGCTCTGTCCATCGGTGTCGGCGTCTTCGTGAGCGGCAAGTTCAGAGCTTGGGGGTTGCGTCGACAGGATTTGGCCTGCGCCACACGATCTTGAAAACCGTTGTGGCAGCGATGTCGCCGTGGGTTCAAATCCCACACCCACCGCAGGTGAACGGCCTCTGACCTGCTCGATCGGGCAGGGGCCGTTGGCATGTCCTGGCACCGCTGGCGCCCGGTGTTCCCCGTGGCTCCCCGGTCGAACGTGCACGATAGGGGCACGGATAGCCTCTGTGGTCATGACTGCTGTTGATCCGACTGATCCGACTGATCCGCAGAGAGAGCACGAGATGGGGCGGGTCGCCCTCTGGCTCGCTCCCAGTGACCTCCGCTGGCTGGCAGGGCATTGCTGCTGCGGCCCAGAAGCCTCGGATGAAGATCGTGATCGTTGCGGCCGGATCCGCTTTCGGGCCAGTGCCGCCCTGCATAAGCAGGGGCTTGCCAACTGAGAGGGCAACCGGCGGTCAGCTTTGACCTCGCTGCCTCATCCTTGTCAGGTCGGTCACGCACCCTTGCTAGGCCAGGAGATGGAGCCGGTTCACCGGCCTCGGCGGTCGTCGATGATCGGTCGTAACCGTCGATGTGTGCTGCTGTTGGTGTCAGGCGCTGATGTCAGCAGTGGGCATCAGCGCGACCGCGGGTCTATGTGATCGCTACAGGCGCCGTTTGTCCCGGAGGTAGGGCGGGACGAGGAACCGCGGCCTGTTAAAGATCGCGATACAGGTGAGGACGAGGCCGCATCCGAGCATCATGGCCAGGAAGACGCTGCTAGCTGCTGACAGCGGGCCATACAGCTCCTCCCGCGAGTCAGCGACGATGGCTGTGATCACCATTAGGGCCAGGCACCCGAAGAAGGAGGCCACAGCAACGACGCCCCGGGTGACTGCCCAAGCCCCCCTGTCGCCCAGGCGCTGCCAGGTCTCGGCCTCACTCCGGGCCATGGCGGGCTCCCGCCAAACACGCACAGCGCTCCACGCCGATTGTGCTGCTAGCGCAAGCAGCACAATGCAGACGCCAAATTTCATGGCTCACCCCCAACCCGGATGCTAGCGGCAGAGACGCCCCAGCCCCGTGCCGGCCGTTTCTCCGACGGCTTCGCGTCCGCGCTCGGTGCGCCGCCGCCCGGCCGGGGGCAGCCGGGCGAAGACAAAGGCAAGCCCGCGGCCGGGGGCCGCGGCGCGCGCCGCGCTTGCGCGGCGCCTTGAGTAAGTGAAGAAGTTTTGGACCGATCGCGGCCTGTCGGCTTTGTCCGGTCCCGGTTGATGCTTGACGTGGTGGCTTCAACTGCTGTTGACACCGCCTATCTCGACCGAGGTGCCTCGGTCGAGATGAGGGGCCGGGAATCCCCGTCGCCGCCGCGCGGGTCCGTCCTGCAGGTGTCGGAGTGGGCGCACGGTTACGCGAGAGGCTGATCCGGTGCTGCTGAAGGTTGCTGGTGAGGAACGTCTTGCCTTGCCTTCACGACAGCGCGACTCGTTCGCGCACCATGTCGATGTCGATGATTTCGACGGTGACTTCCTGACCGACTTCGACGATCTCGCCCGGGTGCTCGAATTGCTGCTTCCCGGAGAACTCGGGGACGGTTACCACCCCTTCGAGACCGCTGATGTCGACGAGCGCGCCGAGGTCGGCGATCGAAGTGACGACGCCGGAGCAGGCCTGACCGCGGTGCAAGGCTTTGATCTGGGGCCACCGGACGTCGCTTGGCGTCTGTTGAGTCCTCCAGCGTGCTCTCAGGACACCGTCGCGATCGGGTAGGACGGCAGCGAACAGCGGGTGGCGCTCATCGAGGGCCAGAGGCAGCACCGCTGCTGCGCGGGCGTCGGCGAGGGGGGCAGCCAGTTCCTCGTACGACTTCTCATCGGCGAAGGTGCTTGTGATCCGCCCGGCCTCGTCCTCCCAGACAAGCTCGATAGTGCCTTCCTCCGGGAGGGCGTCTCGTACGGCGTCGATGTCGGTGGACAGGTCCGGCCACACGGTCAACTGCGCACGAGGCGCGAGACGGGCGCGGACCGCGTCGAGATTCGCCGGGGTGAGGCGATGCCATCGGGAGGCGTTTTGAACGTAGCCCTCCTCCAAGATGGCTGCTTCGCCTGTGGAGATGCACCAGGACAGTCGGTCCCAGAACGCGTCGTCGGCGGGGCGCTGCTCGCCAGGCTCGTCGTCGAACGACGGGTCATAAGGAGAAGCGTCGAGTCGCTCCGCGAACAAGCCAAGCTCACTGGCATAGGCCATCGCACGTCTGCAAGGCTTGGTGCTGCCGACATAGACGTACTGGTCCCATCCGACGTGCGTGAAGAACTTGTCCTGCACTTCGAGGCGGCACCAGGCCCCGTTGTCGCGCAGCATGGCCCGTAGCAGTTCCAACGCCACGGCGAGGGGGACTTCTGCCCCGTCGTGATATCCGGTCGAGTCGGGCAAGAAGAGGGCGGCCAAGCCGTATCCGTCCATTGCCTCCTCCAGTCCGAAGGATAGATCAGTACGCGGTCGACGCCGAAGAGCGCTTCGCCTTCACCAAGTTCGAGTAGTGAGCCGGTCGTGCCGGTGGCCTCGGTCCGGTAGACGGTCGGCTCGTGCGCCTGCTCCCACGGGGTGTTGTCGGGGGCGAAGGTCTTGCCGCTGCGGGTGATGGTCCGCTCAATCGTCAGCGGGCGCGGAGCTGATCGTGGTGCCCGCGGCATGGCCCGCGGCTCGACTCAGCCACTGGCAGCTTCTTACCCGCACGAGGGCCCTGGAGGAGCAGGTCTTCCTCCTGGCCTGTTCCGCCGTGGGGGCCCATGGCGGCATGCGGCAGGGCGGGCACAGCATGGTCATCGACCCCTGGGGAACCGTCCTGGGCGAGGCCCGCACCGCGGAGGAGACGGTGACGGTGGATGTCGACATGGCCGAGGTCGCCCGTATCCGCTCCGAACTCCCCGTCCTGCGCGATCGTGTCCTCGCCATCGAGGCCCCCGCGGTGCGGTGAACCCGGCGACAGGCCGTGTGCGCGCCAGCACCATGGGTGGCCCACGGCCCTGGCCGCGGGCTGCGGAGCCGTGGCTCGCACACGCCGACGACACCACGGCCGGTCGGACCGCGTTCAGGCTCGGTCGGCTGCGATATTTCCTCGGGCTCAGGGGAGGGCCCTGGTTCAATCGGGGAGGGCGCGAGGGCGCACGCGTTGTTCCGTCGGAGGGGGTGGAGAGCGTGCACGAGCGTCAGATCGTTCTTAATGAGCTTGCGCAGGGGATTCGGCCGGTGTCGGAAGGCGCGGCGTGGTTCGCCGCTCTCGCGGAGGACGAACAGCGTTTGGTTCTCACAGAGTTGGTGCAGTTCTGCGTTCAGGCACGCGCCGTTGAGACAGATGCCGAGGAGGCCATCGCGCGCTCTGGGCTGCGCCCGACCTACACGCCGGCCGTGATGCTGACGCGCTGGCGGCTGAACATGGCCGACCTGCCTCCCTACGACCGTGCCAGGGCGTTTCGTCTGCTGGTCGCGCTGTTCGCCATCGCGGACACCCGTCGGCGTGAGCGTTACTGCGTCGGCGGGTGCGGCCATGAGTGGCACCAGTTGGCCGCTCGCGAGGATGCCGGGCCGGGCTCTACATGGGCATCCGTCGGTGGGAGCCACACCGATGGGGTTCGCGGGCGTGCTCAGCGCTCGACGTAGTGGGGCTCCGGCCATGTGGTGATCGGCTCGCTGGACGTCGAGTAGATCTCCAGCAGCGAGAGGTAGCCGTCCTTCGTGAAGACCATCGCTCCGGCGTCCTCCGGTTCGGCGTACCAGGCGTCCGCGGCCGGATTGCCGTGAGCGGGGGCCGGTGGGACCGCCGCATCGTCCACGGCCAGGTCGACCGTCGCGCAGCCGCAGCCGCAGCCGCAGCCGCAGCCGCAGCCGCAGCCGCAGCCGCACCTGCCCACCACCCGCGCGTACGGAAGCTGAGCACGCAGCGCGCCGCTCACCGGATCCGAGCCGGTCAGCAGCGCGTCCAGCGTCGCCGCGACGTCCAGAGGGAGGGCCTCAGCCATCCGCCTTGGCCACGCCGATCGGACAGCTGACGCCCGTGCCGCCGATCCCGCAGTACCCCGCCGGGTTCTTGTCCAGGTACTGCTGGTGGCCCAGCTCGCTTGCACCGTTGCTTCCTTGACCCGAGTCAGGCGACCGGACGCGTCTCGCAGTGCTGCGGGGGGCGATGTCTCGCTTCCACCACTGGCCATCCGCGTCGCGGAAACCGAAGGTGATCACAAGCCTCATGCCCGGCGTGGGTGAAAGTGGTACGCCCCCCGCATCGAGCAGTTGTACACGCGACGTCAGAGATTCTCCAGGCTGCAAGATGCACGCCTCTGCAGTCTTGTGCGAGATGTTCGGATTGAGGCACCAGGTTGCTTCTGGGCTGCCGCTGCTGCGCGCACACTGAGGTCCACATCGGCGATGGCGGTTGGTGCACCGCTCGGCGTCGTC
Organism: Streptomyces sp. NPDC048479; assembly: GCF_040651435.1. Lineage (NCBI taxonomy): Bacteria > Bacillati > Actinomycetota > Actinomycetes > Kitasatosporales > Streptomycetaceae > Streptomyces > Streptomyces sp. NPDC048479. Next base: position 146,002 of record NZ_JBEZKA010000019.1, on the reverse strand, counting down.
CGGAAATTCGCGCCGCTGATGCGATGCCCGAGGCTGTAGCCGAGTCGCTTCGCCTCAAGGGCCCTTGCCCCACGTACAGCTCGAAAGGCACTGCTGGTGTCAGGGCCCCGCTTTGTTGCTGGGGAGCCACCGGTTCTGGCCGCTGCCGGCCGCGTTGTCCGCGAACTCCCCCGAGATTGTCCGTGAACGGTAACGGACGCATCCCGTGGCCGCCGTCCCTCGTCATGCCAGGTGGTCGCAATGTGACCGGGGATCGGCGAGGGACTGCGCGAAAGCGGGGCGGACATGGCACGGCACGGCGGCGGGCGGGGCTGGTACGGCAAGCTGGTGGGGGCGGCGCTCGGGGTGACGGTGCTCACCACCGGTGCCTCGGTGTGGACCGCGCAGGCCGGTGCGGTGGGCGGCTCGTCGCCCAAGGCGGCCGCCTCGGCGACGCCGGGCAGTGACGTCAAGCAGGTCGCGGTGACCATCGCGCACGCCTCGGACAAGGGGACGCGCGGCGTCAACATCACCATCGACGACGGCCCCGACCCTGTGTGGACCCCTCAAGTGCTGGACGTGCTGCGGGAGTACGGGGTGAAGGCCACGTTCTGCATGGTGGGGATGCAGGCGCAGGCCCACCCGGACCTCGTGAAGAACGTGGTCGCGGCCGGGCACCGGCTGTGCAACCACTCGGTGTCGCACGACACCACCATGGACAAGAAGTCCCAGGCCTACCAGTCGCAGCAGATACGCGACGCCGAACGCATGATCACCGAGGCGTCCGGAGGTGTACGGCCGATGTACTACCGGGCGCCCGGCGGGGCCTTCACCCCTCACAGCCGCAAGCTCGCCGCTTCCCGGGGGATGCGCCCGCTGGGCTGGAACGTGGACACCAAGGACTTCGAACGACCGGGCACGGACGCCATCGTCGCCACCGTCGAGCGGGAGCTGCCCAAGGGGCCGACGCTCCTCTTCCACGACGCGGGCGGCGACCGTTCCCAGACCGTCGAGGCCCTGCGCCGGATCCTCCCCTGGCTCAAGGAGCAGGGCTACTCCTGCGGCTTCCCGGTGCGTTGAGCGGCCCTGGTCGGTCCCGGCGTTCGAGGTCCCGGCCCCGGCGCGAGCGCCACCCGCAGCCCGGGCCCGGCAGCTCAGCGGCGTCGAGCCCACAGCGTGCCCTTCAGGGCGCACGACCACGGTCTCGAGCACGATCGCGTATTCGTCCTCGGATTCCGGGTAGCGCTTCGATTCGGGGAGGCTGTGGAAGCGCACCCAGCGGTCCGCGTACGTACTGCGGAACGTGTGGGCGACGGGCAGACCCGACGGCCGCCGTTCCTGCCACAACCCCGCCAACAGCTCGGGGGTGAAGCCGGAGCTCACCCATCAGCCTTTGCTACGCCGATCGGGCAAGAAACCCCAGTCCCGCCGATCCCGCAGTAGCCGTTAATGTTGCGGTCAAGATACTGCTGGTGGCAGCACTCAGAGGTCATGCTGTGTCCTTGCCACGTAGTTGAGCAGGTTGGCGAATCGTAGCCATGGGAGCACGTACGTGTTCAGGGGCGAGTAGCCCGGATGCACAGTCTGGTGCAGGGTTTGCACTGCCGTGCTGAGAGAGTGGCGTCCCGTGCTGTCCAGGCGGCCGAGTTGCGCGAGATACTCTGCCGCGGAGTTGTCGAGGCTCGTGCGTACCGCAGCCAGGCGGGACGCTTGGACATCGCTGGACAGGGTCTCGTCCGGGAACGGAAGCGCGCGGAACCATGTCTGGCGGTTCGCCACGGCAGCCACCAGACCCAGTCGCGAAGGCGTCGTTCGGCTGGGCCACTGGGGCATGACAAAGCGCGCCATGTCCGCCGGGCGGGGTGATCGGCGGCCCGCGGCCTTCTCGGTTTGGCGAGTGGACGCGAAGGCCTCCGTGTCCTGAAGCCAGACCGAGCGGCTTGTGTCCAAGGCATCGAGCGCGCGCAGCAGCGCTGAGGTGTCGCGCCGGATGTCGGGCGAAGGGCGTGCCGTGGCCGTCACGTATGCCCACGTCGCGTTGAAGCCGAGCGGACAGTAGTGCCCGACGGCACATCTGAGGGCCGCATGGCGTCTGGACGGGGGCAGCTGCTCATTCCGCACCGTGCGGGCGTAGGTCCCGAAGCTCACCAGTGATCGTTCAGCCGTCAGCCTTGGCGACGCCGATCGGACAGCTGACGCCCGTCCCGCCGATCCCGCAGTACCCCGCCGGGTTCTTGTCCAGGTACTGCTGGTGATATCCCTCGGCAGGCCAGAACGGGCGCCCCTCCGCAGGGAGCAGTTCCGTCGTGATCGTGCCGTATCCCGATCCCGTCAGGACCTTCTGGTACGCCTCCCGCGATGCCGCCGCGGCCTGCGCCTGGGAATCGGAGTGCGTGTAGATCGCCGAGCGGTACTGCGTGCCCACGTCATTGCCCTGGCGGAAGCCCTGCGTCGGGTTGTGGGACTCCCAGAACAGCTTCAGCAGCTCCGCGTACGACACGACCTTCGGGTCGAAGACGACGCGTATCGCCTCCGTGTGGCCCGTCAGGCCCGAGCAGACCTCTTCGTATGCCGGGTTCGGCGTGTAGCCGCCCTGGTAGCCGACCAAGGTCGTCCAGACGCCTTCCGTCTGCCAGAACTTGCGCTCCGCGCCCCAGAAACAGCCCAGGCCGAAGTCCGCGATCTCCAGGTCCTCCGGATACGGGCCCAGTAGCGGGTTGCCCAGCACCGTGTGGCGGTCGGGGACGGAGAATTCGGGGTCGGGGCGGCCGCGTAGAGCCTGGTCGGGGGTGGGGAGCTCGGGGGTGCGGCGGGACAGGAACATGCGGGGCTCCTCAGGGTGTGGGGTCCGTAGAGTGGAACGTACGGACCCCGTCAGGCATTCCTCAGCCTGCTGCCTTGCGGACCCCTTCCTCGCGGGCCGCGATGTACGCCTTCGCCGGGTCGGGAAGTGCCTCGACCTGTCGTCGAACTGCCGCCGACGCGTCCCGCCGCGTCAGCGCGGCAGCGTCGCCGGGCTGCCGCCGTTCGCCTCGTACCCGGCCACCGCCAGCGCCCGGTAGACCGTGTACTCCGCCGCCGGGTCGCCGCTGTGCGTCCACGGCAGCGCGCCGATGTGGCCGTCCACCCGCACGAGCTGGTTCATCGCCTCCGCCCACCTCTCCGAACGTACGAGGAAGAGGATCAGCAGGTGGCGTACGTGCGCGAGCATCGGGTCGTCGGCGCGGGCGGAATGCACCGCGAAGAGCGCGCCCTCCACCGCCTTCGTGACCACCGCGCTCTCATAGAAGCCCTGGACCAGAACCACGTCCGGGATGTGCTCGTACACCGCGAAGAGCGGGAGAGCGGCAAGGAGCGAGCCCTGCGGGGCGCGTGCCGCGGCCGTTGTCGCGAAGTGGTCCGCCTCCTCGCGCGAGCCGTGCCACTTCTCGCACCAGTAGTGCAGCGCGGCCAGATGCGCCCCCATGTGCTCCGGCGCGCGGTCGATGACCTTTGCCCACACCTGGTCGAACTGTTCGGGGGAGTAGCCGAGTCCGCGCGCGACGGCGAGTTCGACGATGTACGGGATCGGGTCGCCGGGCGCGAGCAGTGCCGCCTCGCCGCAGACCGCACGGGCCTCCTCCAGGATGATCCGGAAGTCGTCCGTCCCGGCGGTCGAGGACCGCCAGGCCTGCTGCAGCAGGAACTCGGCGTGCACCTGCGCGGCGCCCGCGTCCTTCGGGGACTCGGTGCGCCAGGCGCGCAGCCACGCGCCGCCGACGCCAGGCCGCTGCTGGAGCTCCAGCGACGCGGCGCCGGCGAAGGCCTGGACGCGCTGCCAGCGCACCTCGCCCTCCTTCGGGGTGCCGGCCAGCAGCTGGGCGGCGGCCCGCCACTCCTGGGTGCGCTGGACGACATCGAGTACGTCGAGGAGGTCCTGGTCAGGTCCCGGCAGCCGGATGTCCAGCTCCTCCTGGCGCACAAATCCGTAGGTGTCCGGGTCGGCGGCGTCGGGCGAGCCGGGCGCGACCTGGCGGATGCCGGAGCGGCGGCGCAGCAGGTAGGGACCGAAGGCCGCGGCCAGCAGACCCATCGCGATCAGGAACCAGAGAATCTCCATGACCCCATTGTTCCGGACAGGGGTCGGGTGTTCCGGACAGAGGTCGGTGATCCGGACAGAGGCCGGGCCGGGCCACGTCCGGGGCCCCGGCGGGGACTACGCTCGGCCCCATGAGTGACCAGCACAGTTCGCACAGCTTCGAGACCCTTGCCATCCACGCGGGCAACACCGCGGATCCGCTGACCGGCGCGGTCGTCCCGCCCATCTACCAGGTGTCCACCTACAAGCAGGACGGCGTGGGCGGACTCCGCGGTGGCTACGAGTACAGCCGCAGCGCCAACCCGACGCGGACCGCGCTGGAGGAGAACCTGGCGGCCATCGAAGGCGGCCGGCGCGGGCTCGCCTTCGCGTCCGGACTCGCGGCGGAGGACTGCCTGCTGCGTACGCTGCTGGCGCCGGGCGACCATGTGGTGATCCCGAACGACGCGTACGGCGGCACCTTCCGGCTCTTCGCGAAGGTCGTCTCGCGCTGGGGCGTGGAGTGGTCGGTGGCCGACACCTCCGACCCGGCGGCGGTACGTGCCGCGGTCACCCCGAAGACGAAGGTGATCTGGGTCGAGACGCCATCCAACCCGCTGCTCGGCATCACCGACATTGCGGCCGTGGCGGACGTGGCGCGCGGCGCGGGCGCGAAGCTCGTCGTCGACAACACCTTCGCCAGCCCCTACCTGCAGCAGCCGATCGCGCTCGGCGCGGACATCGTCGTGCACTCCCTCACCAAGTACATGGGCGGGCACTCGGACGTCGTCGGCGGTGCGCTGATCGCGGCGGACAAGGGGGTCGGCGAGGAACTGGCGTACCACCAGAACGCGATGGGCGCGGTGGCGGGCCCGTTCGACGCGTGGCTGGTGCTGCGCGGCATCAAGACCCTGCCCGTCCGTATGGACCGGCACAGCGAGAACGCCGGCCGCGTCGCCGAGATGCTCACCAAGCATCCCAAGGTCACGAAGGTCCTCTACCCGGGGCTGCCGGAGCACCCGGGGCACGAGATCGCCGCGAAGCAGATGAAGGCGTTCGGCGGCATGGTCTCGTTCCGGATCGCGGGCGGCGAGGAGGCGGCTGTCGAGGTCTGCAACCGCGCGAAGCTCTTCACGCTGGGCGAGTCCCTGGGCGGCGTCGAGTCCCTCATCGAGCACCCGGGCCGGATGACGCACGCGTCGGTGGTGGGTTCGGCGCTGGAGGTCCCGGGAGACCTGGTGCGCCTGTCGGTGGGCATCGAGTCGGGCGACGACCTGCTGGCGGACCTGAAGCAGGCGCTGGGCTGACCGCGTCCGTCCGGCAGCCGGTCCGTCCGGCAGCCGGTGGGTCCGCAACGCCGGACGGGCTCGACCGAGCCCGTCCGGCGAACGACGTCAGGCGCTGACCTTCTCGTCCTCGAGGGTCTCGCGGATCTGCCCGCGCAGCTCCAGACTGTCCGTGTGCCCGTGGACGGAGACCGCGTGTTCACTGGCGGCCCGTACGACTTCCTCTTCCTCACCGGTGATGGTGAGGGAGCAGTTCGTCTCACTGGGGAACTTGCGACAGTCGGCAACTTTTCTCGTCATGGCGACCTCCTCGGTCGGTCTGTACGCCGCTTCTTCCAGCATAGATCCGTACAGGGCAGACATATGCCACGAAAGGCGACTTACCAGCCCTCCAGCGGAGGAGTCGTCTTCGTCGGCGGCGTGACCCACGGCTCCGCCGTCGCCGCCCAGACCGCGAACGCGATCGCCGCCGCCACCAGCAGCAGCCAGGCCGCGCGGCGCAGCGCCCGGTGGCGGCGCAGCAGGCGGGTGCCGTGTTCCGCGGCACGGGCCGCCAGATCGGCCGGGACCGGCGGATGCCGGGTCTCCAGCATCCGCCGGACCTCGTCCTCCTTGCGGTCCGGGCGGCTCATGACACCGCCTGCACCGGGGCGCGCGGCGGCGCCGGCGGAGCGCTGCGCATCGTCGCGATCGCGCGCGTGCAGATCGCGCGGACCCGTTCCACCGGGAGTCCGATCAGCGCCGCCGTCTGCTCCTCGGCCACCCCTTCGTACAGGCGCAGCACCAGAATCAGGCGCTCCTGCGAGGTGAGGCGTTCCAGTACGCCGCCGTGCGCCTTGTGGTAGCGCCAGCCGCTGCGTGCGAAGCGGGCGGCGAGTTCCTGGCGGGTGCGGTCGTACGGGTCCTCGCCGCGCAGCCGGTCCCACTCGGCGTACGTATGGGCCAGCGCGGCGGTCAGCAACTGCTGCGCGTGCGGATTGACGCCGGGCGCCTCCGCGGTGAGCAGCGTGGCCGCGTGCAGCAGTCGGCCGGCCGCGCCCGCGACGAATGCCTCGAACTCCCGGGCCCGGCGACGTCTCTGGGCCGTCTGCCGCTCGCTCACCTCCTCATATAGAGGCAGATGCGCTACCGGGGTCAAGAGGTCGGCGGCGTCTCCGTGTCCACGGGCGGCAGGCCGGACTGGCGTGCGGAGAGCGCGGAGTTGAAGCGGGTGAGCAGAGTGCAGAACGACTCACGCTCCGTCTCCGTCCAGCCCTCCGTCACCTGGGCCATCAGCTCGCGCCGCGAGGAGCGGACCTCTTCGAGCCTGGCCTGGCCGCGCGGGGACAGCTGGAGCACGACCGCACGGCCGTCCTCCGGGTGCGAGGTGCGCTTGACCAGGCCGGTGTCGACGAGCGGCGCCACCTGGCGGGTGACGGTCGACGAGTCGATGCCCATCCCCGCGGCCAGCGCCTTGACGCCCATCGGGCCTTCCAGGTCGAGCCGGTTGAGAAGCAGATAGGCGGCGCGGTCCATGGAGTTGCGGACCTGGCCGACTCCGCCGAGCCGGGTCTGTTCCGCGCGGCGTGCGAAGACGGCGACCTGGTGCTGGAGGGCATCGAGGAGGCCGGGGTCGAGATGAGTCGTCATGTCCTGAGAGGTGGGCATGGCTAGGGGGCTCTCTCGTGCGGTGGTCGGTTGGTGGGGGACAGAGTACGCGGCCTTCACCCGGTGCGTACCAGCGCTGCACAAACCAGTGGGGAAGCACGGGATCCGGGCAGCCGTCGGGTCGATGAGCTGCGAGACTGGGCGTCATGAGCTTCAGTACGTCTGGCACCTTGCGTCCCGTCATTCTCGACGACATCCGCGGTGCACAGAAGATGCTCTCGGGGGTCGCGAGGACCACCGCGATGGAGGGCAGCAGGCATCTGTCGCGGCTGGTGGGCGCGCCCGTCCACCTCAAGTGCGAGAACCTTCAGCGCACCGGTTCGTTCAAACTGCGCGGCGCGTACGTACGGATCGCCGGCCTCTCCCCGGAGGAGCGCGCGGCGGGCGTCGTGGCCGCCTCCGCCGGCAACCACGCGCAGGGTGTGGCGCTGGCGTCCTCGCTGCTCGGCGTGCATTCCACCGTGTTCATGCCGATGGGAGCGCCGCTGCCGAAGGTCGCAGCGACCAGGGAGTACGGAGCCGAGGTGAGGCTGCACGGTCAGGTCATCGACGAGACTCTGGCCGCGGCGCAGGAGTACGCGCGTGATACGGGCGCGGTCTTCATCCACCCCTTCGACCACCCGGACATCATCGCCGGGCAGGGCACGGTGGGTCTGGAGATCCTCGAGCAGTGCCCGGAGGTGCGGACGATCGTCATCGGTATCGGCGGCGGCGGGCTCGCGGCCGGTATCGCGGTGGCGGTGAAGGCGCTGCGTCCCGATGTGAAGCTGATCGGTGTGCAGGCGGAAGGCGCGGCGGCGTACCCGCCGTCACTGTCCGCCGGGCATCCGGTGTCGATCGATTCGCCGACGACGATGGCGGACGGCATCAAGGTGGGCCGGCCCGGCGACGTTCCGTTCAAAATCATTGGCGATCTCGTCGACGAGGTCCGTACGGTCAGCGAGGATGCGCTCTCCAGCGCGCTGCTGCTCTGCCTGGAGCGGGCCAAGCTCGTTGTCGAGCCTGCCGGGGCGAGTCCGGTGGCGGCGCTGCTGAGTGACCCGCGGTCGTTCCAGGGGCCGGTTGTCGCCCTGCTGTCGGGCGGCAATGTGGACCCGCTGCTGATGCAGCGCATCCTGCGGCACGGCATGGCGGCGGCGGGCCGCTATCTCTCGCTGCGGGTGCGTCTGACGGATCGGCCGGGAGCGCTTGCCGCACTTCTGGCGGCGTTGTCAGTGGTCGACGCTAACGTGCTTGACGTGAGTCATGTACGGACCGATCCGCGGCTCGGGCTCACGGAGGTGGAGGTGGAGTTGCAGCTGGAGACGAAGGGCCCGGAGCACTGCGAAGAGGTCACGACGGCGCTGCGCGAGGCGGGTTTCACGATCACGGGCTGAGCTGGGGGCACGCGCTCGCCGTCACTTCTCGCGAATCGCCTCGGGACATCGCCTCGGGACATCGCCTCGGGACATCGCCTCGGGACATCGCCTCGGGACACGTCCCGGGACGTGGCCTCAGACATCAATGCCTCGCGACACAGTCTTGAGTGTCGCGATGTATCGCGTTACGGTGAGGGCCTGCCATACTCCCGCCGGGCGCTGGAAGACGTACACGTCCGTGTTTTCGCACCAAGAACCCACCCACCTGTCACCACCTTGGGAGAACCCATATGCCAGGCGCCATATACGCCGAAGGTCTGGTCAAGACCTTCGGCGAAGTAAGGGCTCTGGACGGTGTAGATCTCGACGTCCCGGAAGGCACGGTCCTGGGTCTTCTCGGCCCCAACGGAGCCGGCAAGACCACCGCCGTGCGCGTACTGACCACCTTGCTGCAGCCCGACAGCGGCAAGGCAGTCGTCGCCGGTATCGACGTCCTGAAGCACCCGAACGAAGTCCGCCGCTGCATCGGCCTCTCCGGCCAGTTCGCCGCGGTCGACGAGTATCTGACTGGCCGTGAGAACCTCCAGATGGTCGGCCAGCTCTACCAGATGAGCGCGCGCGACGCGAAGGCACGGGCGGTCCAGCTGCTCGACCGTTTCAACCTCGCGGACGCCGCCGACCGCCCGGCCAAGACGTACTCCGGCGGTATGCGCCGCCGGCTCGACCTCGCCGCGGCCCTGGTCGTCTCCCCGCCCGTGATGTTCATGGACGAGCCCACCACCGGGCTCGACCCGCGCAACCGGATGCAGCTGTGGGAGGTCATCCAGGAACTGGTCGGCGGCGGTACGACGCTGCTGCTCACCACCCAGTACCTCGAAGAGGCCGACCACCTGGCCGACGACATCTGCGTCATCGACCACGGCAAGGTCATCGCCCGCGGCACCGCCGACCAGCTCAAGGCCCAGACGGGCGGCGAGCGCGTCGAGGTCGTCGTGCACGAGCGTGACCAGATCGCCCCCGCCCGCGAGGTCCTGCTCGGCCTCGGCAAGGGCGATGTCGCCGTCGCCGACCACACCCGCAAGCTCACCGTCCCGGTCACCGGCGGCGCGAAGCTGCTCGCCGAGGTCATCCGGGAACTGGACACCCGGGGCGTCGAGATCGACGACATCGGTCTGCGCCGCCCCACCCTCGACGACGTCTTCATCTCGCTCACCGGCCATGCCGCCGAGCTCCAGAACGAGGAGAACGGCGAACCCGAGGACGCCGTGGCGGGCAAGGTCAAGAAGTCCCGGAAGGAGAGCGCGAAGTGACCACCACTACCGAAGCCCTGAAGCCGGCGGCACCGAGGCCCCGCGGCGGCATCGTCCAGTCCGTCAACGACTCACTCGTCGTCGCCAAGCGCAATCTGATCCGGATGACCCGCATCCCGGAGATGATCATCTTCGGGATGATCCAGCCGATCATGTTCGTGGTGCTGTTCAGCTATGTCTTCGGCGGCTCCATGAACGTCGGCGGCACCACGGACCCCGACGTCTACCGCGAGTTCCTGATGGCCGGCATCTTCGCCCAGACCGTCACCTTCGCCACGGCGGGCGCGGGCGCGGGCATCGCCGACGATATGCACAAGGGCCTCATCGACCGGTTCCGCTCGCTGCCGATGGCCCGCGGCGCGGTTCTCACCGGTCGTACGCTCGCGGACCTCGTCCAGACCGCGCTGACCGTCGTCGTCCTCGCGATCGTCGCTCTGCTGGTCGGCTGGCGGATCCACGAAGGCATTCTCAAGGCGCTCGGCGCGTTCGCGCTGCTGCTTCTGCTGGGTTACGCCTTCTCCTGGATCGGCGCACTGATCGGGCTCTCGGTCCGGACGCCCGAGGCGGCCACCTCCGGCGGTCTGATCTGGCTCTTCCCGGTCACCTTCATCTCGAACGCGTTCGTGCAATCCAGCAATCTGCCCGGCTGGCTGCAGCCCGTCGCCGAGTGGAACCCCTTCAGCGCCACGGTCCAGGCCTGCCGTGAGCTGTTCGGCAACCCCGGTGCCTCGCCGTCCGACGCCTGGCCGATGGCGCACCCCGTCCTGGCCTCGATGCTCTGGTCGGTCCTGATCGTCGTGGTCTTCCGGACGCTGTCGGTGCGCAAGTACCGCTCGGCAACCGCGTGAGACCGGACGCTGACACCAGGTGAAACACCGGAAGGTCCCGAAACACCGGAGGGTCCTGAAACACCGGAGGGTCCTGAAACACGGGAGGGGCCGGACCGCATGCGGCGGTCCGGCCCCTCCGGTGTTCCTCCTGTCTCAGCCCGTGTACGGCTTGGCCTCGAGGATCTTCACCGAGGCCGTCTTGCCGTTGGGCAGCTCGTACTCCGCGTTCTCGCCGACCTTCTTGCCGTTCACGCCGGAGCCCAGCGGGGACTGCGGCGAGTACGTCTCGATGTCCGCGCTCGCGTACTCCCGCGAGGCGAGCAGGAAGGTCGTCGTGTCGTCCTCGTCGCCGTCGAAGGCGATCGTCACGACCGTGCCGGGCGCGACCACGCCGTCCGCGACGGCAGGCGCCTCGCCGACCTTGGCGTGCTCCAGGAGCTGGGTCAGCTGGCGCACTCGGAGCTCCTGCTTGCCCTGCTCCTCCTTGGCCGCGTGGTACCCGCCGTTCTCGCGCAGGTCGCCTTCCTCACGCGCAGCGGCGATCTTGGTGGCGATCTCCGTGCGCGCAGGACCAGACAGGTACTCCAGCTCGGCCTTCAGCTGGTTGTACGCCTCCTGGGTGAGCCAGGTGACGTTCTCGCTGGTCTGGGTCACAGGTGCTCCTCGTAGGTACTGGGAATACAAAGCATCGCCCTACCCAAAGGATGTGCCTCCCCGGGTGGGCGAAACCACGAGCCTAACAATTTCGTGGCGGAAGGGGGAGGACGAATGCCATCAGAATTACATCAACGCAGGTCAGCGACGAGACCCGCCGTCAGTGAAACGGCCGGCCGGCGGCTCAGCGGGCGGTGCACTCCACCAGCTCGGCACTGGTGGCACGCGCCGTTGTGCGCACTTTCACGACCTGGTCGATCCGCTTCCGGCCCCGCTGGTCCACGGCGACGTCCAGCCGCCCGACCTCGTCGCCGTCCTTCGCGCGGGAACGCAGCGTACAGGTGCCGGTCGCTTCCTTGTCCTTGCGCACCTCCAGGTGCACCTGGACCTCGGAGTCGGAGGTGACGTCGAACTTGATCACCTCGGCGCTGATCTTCTGGCCGGCGATGTAGTCGTAACCGAACCAGCCGATCATCCCGAGCAGCGCGACCCCCAGGACCGCGCCCACGATCTTGAGTTTGCGGTCGGCGCGCTCGTCCGCCGAGCGGCCGTAGCGGCTCTCCGGGAGCTGTTCGCGCACCGCAGCCATGATCATTCCTTCCGGGGCGGGCGGCCGGAATTTTCCGGCCCCCGATTCGGTCACTATAGAAGCCTGCCGCCCGCCACCCGACGGCTGCCCCGTACCGACGTCCCTGCGGGACAGCGCTGGTATTTCGCGACGAATCAATGAGGATCGAGTCTTGACTGAGCAGCTGCGACTGATGGCCGTTCACGCCCACCCCGACGACGAGTCGAGCAAGGGTGCGGCCACGATGGCCAAGTATGTGTCCGAGGGGGTGGACGTGCTGGTCTTGACCTGCACGGGAGGCGAGCGCGGCTCCATCCTCAATCCGAAGCTCCAGGGCGACGCGTACATCGAGGAGCACATTCACGAAGTGCGCAAGAAGGAGATGGACGAGGCGCGGGAGATCCTCGGCGTCAGCCAGGAGTGGCTCGGCTTTGTCGATTCCGGTCTGCCGGAGGGCGACCCGCTGCCGCCGCTTCCCCAGGGCTGCTTCGCCCTGGAGGACGTGGAGACGGCCGCCGGCCGACTGGTGAAGTCCATCCGCACCTTCCGCCCGCATGTCGTTACGACGTACGACGAGAACGGCGGATACCCGCACCCCGACCACATCATGACCCACAAGATCTCGATGGTGGCCTTCGACGGAGCGGGCGACGCCGAGAAGTTCCCGGAGTCCGAGTTCGGCCCGGTCTGGCAGCCGCAGAAGCTCTACTACAACCAGGGCTTCAACCGTCCCCGTACGGTCGCGCTGCACGAGGCGCTGCTCGAGCGCGGCATGGAGTCCCCGTACGGCGAGTGGCTGGAGCGCTGGAAGGAGTTCCAGCGCGCCGAGCGCACGCTGACCACGTACGTTCCGTGTGCCGACTTCTTCGAGATCCGTGACAAGGCGCTGATCGCGCACGCGACGCAGATCGACCCGGACGGCGGCTGGTTCCGCGTCCCCATGGACATCCAGAAGAAGGTCTGGCCGACGGAGGAGTACGAGCTCGCCAAGTCTCTCGTCGATACCTCCCTCCCCGAGGACGACCTCTTCGCGGGCATCCGCGACAATGCCTGATATGAGCGCAAGCGCAAACCTCGCACTGACGCATCTCGTCCCTCTCGCCAAGGAGGTCGACGACAACAAGGTCACCCCGGGCGTCCTCGGCTTCATCGTCTTCGCGGCGCTGGCCGTGGGCGTGTGGCTGCTGATGAAGTCGATGAACCGCCACATGGGCAAGGTCGACTTCGAGGAGGCCCCGGAACCGGCGGCCGACGCCCCCAGGGGCGGCAAGGGCAAGTCGGGCCCTGCCGCGGTGTGACGGGGGTGGGGCGCCTGCGGCGGGCTAGCCCCCCAGCCCGCCCCTTCCCGAAACCATGGGCCCCACGCCTGGACCCCGGTACGCCTTCGGGGCGTGTCCTCAATCGCCGGACGGGCTTGGATTTCCGGCGGAAACCAAGCCTCGCCTGCGATTGAGGCGCGGGGTCCGGGGCAGTGCCCCGGCAAGGGCCAGCCCCACCAGGGCGCCGTCTACTTCGCCGCAGTCACCGGTACGCCCATCACCTCCCGCGCATGCCGGTTCGGCACCATCCCCAGATGCCACGCCTGCCAGCCGTCCTCCAGGTGCACGCCCCGCTCCAGCATCACCGTCAGAGCCTCCGCGCAGTCCTCCAGCTTGCCGTCGCGCGATGGGTGCGTCGCCCCCATCAGCTCGGCCAGCTCCTCCTGGGCCACCACCGTGCCGACCTCGATGCCGCCCGGTGAGGCGAACGGCAGCAGTGTGCAGCGCAGGAAGCGCGCCCAGTCCGCGCCGCGATGGTCCTCGTACGAGGTGAACAGAGCCGCCGCCTCGTCGCACAGCGCCAGCGCCTGAGCCGGACGGCTGTTGCCGCCGTCGATCAGCGCCAGTTCCAGACACGTCCACGCCTCGCCGTGCGCGACACCGATGCGCTGGAAGTCGGCGCGGGCGTCCACCAGGAGCTGGCGGGCGAAGCCGGAGTTGCGCAGATTCCCGGTCTGGGCCGCCCGCTGGTCCCGCGTCACCCGGCCGGAGTGATGCCGGGCACAGGCCAGGCCGTACACATCGCGCATCCGCGAGAACATCGTGCGGGCCCGCTCCAGTTCACGTACCGCCTGATCGCGGTCGCCGCACTCCTCCAGCGCCTGGCCCAGGTAGTACAGCGTCCACGCCTCACCGCGCGCGTCCTCGTTGTCCCGGTGACGCGACAGCGCCTGGCGCAGCTGGTCCACCGCCGGGGCCGGATCGCCGTCCACCAGACGGGCACGGGCCAGCTGGGTCATCGCCCAGGCCTCGCCGCGGCCGTCGCGGGTACGGCCGTAGGAATCCAGAGCCGTACGCAATTCCTCCTCCGCGCGCGGCACATCCCCCATCCGCAGACACACCTGGCCCAGCTGGAAATGCGTCCACGCCTCGCCGTGCAGCGACTCGCCCTCCCGGTGCAGCCGCAGAGCCGTCGCCAGCAGATCCAGTGCCTGGTTGATATTGGCCCGGTCGCGCTCCACCGCGGCCAGTGCGTGCAGCGACCACGCCCGGTCCTCGGCCTGCTCGTCCGAGGACTGCAGCTCGATCGCCTCGTTCAGCTTCGCCGCAGCCTCGGTCAGATTGCCCTGATGGTGCAGCGTGATGCCGAGTGAACAGAGCGCGAGCGCCGTGCCCGAGTCGTTCTGCGCCTCGCGGTAGAGGCCGACGACCGAGGACAGCGTCGTACGCGCCTTGTCGAGCTCGCCGAGCTGGCGGGCCGCGATGCCGGTACGCCACCGTACGGAACGCTCCAGCAGCCCCTGGTCGACGGCCTGCGACAGCTCGCTGATCTCACCGAGCCGGTACAGATCGCCGCGCAACAGGCAGTAGTCGCAGAGCGCACCCAGCAGATTGAGCACAGCCTGCTGGTTCACACCCTCGGCATGCCGCAGCGCCGAGGTGATGAAGCTCGACTCGTCGTCCAGCCAGCGCAGCGCCGCGTCCAGCGAGGAGAAGCCGTGCGCCCCGAACTGGCCCGCACGCGTGGACATCTTGCCGTCCACCATCCGGATCACGGCGCCGGCCAGATCCGCGTAGTTCTGGATCAGCCGCTCCTGAGCCGCCGTACGCTCCGCCGCCTCCTCCTCGTCCAGCAGCCTGGCCCGCGCGAAGGACCGCACGACATCGTGCAGCCGGAAACGGCTGGCCCGTACATGATCTATCAGGCCCGCACCGGCCAGCTCCGACAGCAGCCGCTGCGACTCCTGCTCGTCCGTGGCCAGCAGCGCCGCCGCCGCGGCCGCGCCCAGCGACGCCCGCCCGGCCAGCGCGAGCCGGCGCAGCAGCCGCCGCGCCTGCTCGGACTGGTCGGTGTAGCGCAGCCACAACGCCCGCTCGACCGGATCCACCGGACCGTACGCACCAAGATCCGCCGCCAGCTGATGAGCGGTGCGCGTGCCGAGCGACGAACCCGCGATACGCAGCGCCAGCGGCAGCCCGCCGCACAACTCCCGTACCTGGTCCGCCGATTGGGCGTCGTACGGCCCCGTTGAAGTATCCTCCGCCGACGCCCGCAGCAGTTCCTCCGCACCCGCCGCGTCCAGCGCCTGGACCGGCAGCTGATGCACCCACGCCGGAATGTCGTCCGGCAGCTCGAGCCGCCTGCGCGCCGTCACCAGCACCAGACTGTCCGAACGCTCCGGCACCAGCGTCCGCACCTGCGCCGCATCGCTCGCATCGTCCAGCACCACCGTCACCGGCAGACCCGTCACATGCTGGTGGTACAGCTCGCTCAGCCGCCGCACCTGCTGCTCCGCCGACGACCGCTCCCGGAACAGCAACTGCTCGCGCGGCGCACCCAGCCGGTTCAGCAGATGCAGCAGCGCATCGCGCGTCGAGAGCGGCTGCTCGCTGTCACCGCGCAGATCGACGATGCACGCACCGCGGAACTGGTCCTTCAGATGATGGGAGGCCCGCACGGCGAGCGTCGTACGCCCCGCGCCCGCTGCCCCGTACAGCACCACGACCGTCGGCTTGGTCTCCGTCGACGCACGGGCGGCATGCACCCACTGCGCGATCTGCGTCATCTCGTCCCGGCGGCCCGCGAACGGACCCTCCGGTTCCGGCAGATGACCGAACGACTGCTCCAGCACCGACCTCCGGCGCGCCGCCGCACTCCGGTCCGTACCGCGCAGCTGCGGCACCCCGGTCGCCTTCTTCGCCGCACGGGTGGAGGAGGCCAGCATCCGCTGCTGATCAAGGAACGGGCGGATGCCCCGTACCTCCAGCGCGGTCAGCCACTGCAGCCGCAGCTGCTCGGCACCGCCCGGCTGGCCCAGCGCCCCGGCTCTGCGGTGCGCGGCCGGCCAGTGCGACGCCGTCACCTTGGCGACGGTGGTCGCGGCCCCGGCCACCGCGACCACGGCCCCGGCACCGAGCGCGGTGCCCGTCGCCGTACCCAGCGCGATGTCCGCACCGATCGCGGCAACCGCCGCAACGGCCGTCACCAGCACGGCAGTCGAGACGTTCTTCCGGCTGAAGCTCTCGGCCAGAGGCTGCTGCCCGACCTCCGCCTCCGCCAGCGCCTGCTCGTACGCGGCGTACTCCTCGCCCGCATTGGCCGCCATGGTGTCCAGGGCGGCCCGACCGCGTGCCAGCAGCACACCCGAGTCCGACCGCCCGCCCGAACGCCGTACCTCTTCCTCGACGGCGCGTACCAACAGCCGCTCGGCTTCGGCCCGATGGCTGTCCCGCATGTGCGTCCCCCTCCGAGAGCCCTGGTTTCCGTTCCACTTCCGTTCCGGCGACAAGTGTCCTGCGTGCGGCGCGTCAGCGCGAGGGAGTCTGACGATCAACCGCACCTGAGAGAGGATGGACTGTATGCCGAACCGTCTTGCCCATGAGACCTCCCCCTACCTTCTGCAGCACGCCGACAATCCGGTCGACTGGTGGCCGTGGTCGGGCGAAGCCTTCGAGGAGGCGCGCAGGCGCGGTGTGCCTGTGCTGCTCAGCGTCGGCTATTCGAGCTGCCACTGGTGTCATGTCATGGCTCACGAGTCCTTCGAGGACGACGCGACCGCGGCGTATGTGAACGAGCACTTCGTCAACATCAAGGTCGACCGCGAGGAGCGCCCCGACGTCGATGCCGTCTATATGGAGGCCGTGCAGGCCGCCACCGGGCAGGGCGGCTGGCCCATGACCGTCTTCCTCACCGCGGACGCCGCGCCCTTCTACTTCGGTACGTACTTCCCGCCCGAGCCCCGGCACGGCATGCCCTCCTTCCGGCAGGTCCTGGAGGGGGTCTCGGCCGCCTGGGGCGAGCGGCGGGAGGAGGTCGGTGAGGTTGCGGGGAAGTTCGTCCGTGATCTGGCCGGGCGGTCGCTCGCGTACGGCGGGGACGGTGTGCCCGGCGAGGAGGAGCTGGCGCAGGCGCTCCTCGGACTGACCCGCGACTACGACGAGCGGCACGGCGGCTTCGGCGGTGCGCCGAAGTTCCCGCCGTCGATGGCCGTGGAGTTCCTGCTGCGGCACTACGCGCGCACCGGCGCCGAGGGCGCGCTGCAGATGGCCGCCGACACAGGTGAGGCGATGGCGCGCGGCGGGATGTACGACCAGCTCGGCGGCGGTTTCGCGCGGTACTCGGTGGACCGCGAGTGGGTCGTGCCCCACTTCGAGAAGATGCTCTACGACAATGCGCTGCTGTGCCGGGTGTACGCGCATCTGTGGCGGGCGACCGGTTCCGAGCTGGCCCGGCGGGTGGCGCTGGAGACCGCGGACTTCATGGTGCGGGAGCTGCGTACGGCCGAAGGCGGTTTCGCCTCCGCGCTCGACGCCGACAGCGAAGACGGTACGGGCAAGCACGTCGAGGGCGCGTTCTACGTATGGACGCCGGAGCAGCTGCGCGAGGTGCTGGGGGGCGAGGACGGTCGGCGGGCCGCCGAGTTCTTCGGCGTGACGGAGGAAGGGACCTTCGAGGAGGGCGCCTCGGTCCTTCAACTCCCGGACGGCGAAGCGGATGTGGAAATCAGGGAACGGCTGCTGGCGGCGCGTGCGCAGCGGGCCCGGCCCGGACGGGACGACAAGGTGGTCGCCGCGTGGAACGGGCTGGCGATCGCCGCGCTGGCGGAGGTCGGGGCGTATTTCGAGCGGCCGGATCTGATCGAGCGGGCGACCGAGGCGGCCGATCTGCTGGTGCGGCTGCACATGGACAGCGGTGCGCGGCTGGCCCGTACCTCCAAGGATGGTCAAGTTGGCGCAAACGCCGGCGTGTTGGAGGACTACGCGGATGTCGCGGAGGGCTTCCTGGTGCTGGCGGCGGTGAGCGGTGAAGGGGTGTGGCTGGAGTTCGCGGGGTTCCTGCTGGACATCGTCGTCGACCAGTTCGTCGGCGAGGGCGGGGAGTTGTACGACACCGCGCATGACGCGGAGCGGCTGATCCGCCGGCCGCAGGATCCGACGGACAGTGCGACCCCGTCCGGCTGGTCGGCCGCGGCCGGAGCGCTGCTGTCGTATGCCGCGCACACCGGCTCGGCGGCTCATCGCGCCGCCGCCGAAGGTGCGTTGGGTGTGGTGAAGGCGCTCGGTCCGCGTGCTCCGCGGTTCATCGGCTGGGGGCTCGCGGTGGCGGAGGCCCTGCTGGACGGGCCGCGCGAGGTGGCCGTCGTCGGGCCCCAGGACGACCCGGCGACACGGGAGTTGCACCGTACGGCGCTGCTGGCGCCGGCACCGGGTGCGGTGGTCGCGGCGGGGGAGGCGGACAGTGAGGAGTTTCCGCTGCTGAGGGACAGGCCGCTGGTGGGCGGTCGCCCGGCGGCGTACGTCTGCCGGAACTTTACCTGTGACGCGCCTGTCACGGACGCATCCGCACTTGCCCGAAATCTCGCCAATTGACAATGGAACACCAGTTTTTATCAGTCGAACACCGGACTTTAACCTTCCGCCTATAGGGTCCTCGGCACGAGGAGTAGCCGGGCGTGTGTACTGGGGAGTGCCGCGCCGGGTCTGCAACAGATGTGTCGCCGGCCAGGCGGGTCCTGCTGCCGGGGCGCAGGTCCAAGGGGGGACCTTTCGGTGCTCATATCGGTGTTCATTGCTGCCATTTCCGTGGCGCTTTTCTGGATGGCGGCATTCACGCTGTGGTGGCAGATGCATGCCTGGCGTACGCCCGAGACGCTCGCGGCGACCCGGTTCGACCGGCCCCACGGCGGTGTCGGGCTCTCGTTCTCCCTGCTGCTGCCGGCGCGGCACGAGCAGGCCGTGCTGGAGCACACGATCGAGCGGCTGCTGGAGTCCGGCCACTCCAACTTCGAGATCATCGTGATCGTCGGGCATGACGATCCGGAGACCGCCGCGGTCGCCGAGCGCTCCGCCGCCCGTGACCCCGTCCGGGTGCGCGTGATCACCGACACCCACGAGGTGAAGAACAAGCCCAAGGCCCTCAACACGGCGCTGCCGCACTGCCGCGGCGACATTGTGGGCGTCTTCGACGCCGAGGACCAGGTGCATCCCGAGCTGCTCGCCCATGTCGACCACGCCTTCACCTCCACGGGCGCGGATGTCGTCCAGGGTGGCGTACAGCTGATCAATTTCCACTCCAGCTGGTACAGCCTGCGCAACTGCCTGGAGTACTTCTTCTGGTTCCGCTCCCGTCTCCATCTGCACGCCCAGAAGGGTTTCATTCCGCTCGGCGGCAATACCGTCTTCGTCCGTACGAAGGTGCTTCGTGAGGCGGACGGCTGGGACCCGAACTGCCTTGCCGAGGACTGTGACCTGGGCGTACGCCTCTCCTCCGTAGGCAAGAAGGTCGTTGTCGCGTACGACAGTGACATGGTCACCCGCGAGGAGACCCCCGGCACCCTGATGAGTCTGCTCAAGCAGCGCACCCGCTGGAACCAGGGCTTTCTGCAGGTCTACCGGAAGAAGGACTGGAAGCAGCTGCCGGGACGCGGGCAGCGGATGCTCGCCCGCTACACCCTGATGACGCCGTTCCTGCAGGCGTTCTCGGGCGTGATCATTCCGGTGAACGCCGCTGTCGCGCTCTTTCTCGACGTCCCTGTCGGCATCGCCATCGTGACCTTCCTGCCGCTGATCACGGCGATGGTCACCTTTGTCTTCGAGATCGTCGGACTGCACGACTTCGGCAAGCAGTACGGGCTGCGCGTCCGCGCCGTCCACTACCTCAAGCTCATCGTCGGCGGCCCCTTCTACCAGGTCCTGTTGGCCGGTGCCGCGATGCGCGCCGTCTGGCGGGAGCAGCGCGGCCGCAACGAGTGGGAGCTGACCAGTCATGTCGGCGCGCATCTCACCGAGACCCGAGAGGACGCCCACCGGTGACCACGACACTTCCGCCGGCGCCTGACACTTCCGCCGACCCGTCCGCCGACCCGTCCGCCGACCCGTCCTCCGGCGCGGAGTCCGGCGTGGAGTCCGGGCCGGAGGCGCCGGGCTATATACGGCCCGTCATACGGTTCCGCAGCTCGCGCCCCGATCTGCTGCTCTGCGCCGGGCTGCTGGTCGCGATCCTGCTCGTCCAGGGCTGGAACATCACGCACTTCCCGACGCTCAGCGACGACGAGGGCACCTATCTCGCACAGGCCTGGGCGGTGCAGCAGGGCGACGGGCTCGCGCACTACACGTACTGGTACGACCATCCGCCGCTCGGCTGGATCCAGATCGCGTTCCTCACCTGGCTGCCTTCGCTGATCGCGCCGGAGACGATGACCGTGGCATCGATGCGCTTCGCGATGCTGCTGGTCAGCGCGGCGTGCGCGGTGCTCCTCTACGTACTGGCGCGCAGGCTGTTCCTGCCGCGCTGGGCGGCCGGTCTTGCCATGCTGCTCTTCGGTCTTTCACCGCTGTCCGTGGTTCTGCAGCGCGAGATCTTCCTGGACAACATCGCGGTGATGTGGATGCTGCTGGCGTTCTGCCTGGCCGCGTCCCCGAGCCGCCATCTGTGGCACCACTTCGCCGCCGGTCTCGCCGCGGCGACCTCCGTACTCACCAAGGAGACGATGCTGGTGGTGCTGCCGGCGCTGCTGGTGACGATGTGGCGGCACAGCCATCGCGACACCCGTAAGTTCGCGGTGACCGGAGCGATAACGGCATGCGCGCTGATAGGCCTGTCGTATCCGCTTTTCGCGCTGCTCAACAATGAGCTGTTCCCGGGGCCCGGCCATGTGTCGCTGATCGACGGGATCACGTACCAGATGGGGCGCGCGGGCTCCGGTTCGATCTTCGACGCGGGCTCCGGTTCGCACGGCGTCTTCCGGTCCTGGCTCTACTACGACCGGGTGCTGCCGCTCGGCGGTCTCGCGGGCGCGGCGCTGCTGCTGGTCACGCTGCGCTGGTCGGTCACCGCGCGGGCGCTCGCCGGACCTTCGCTGGTGGTGGCGATCCTCGCGCTGGTCGCGATGCGCCCTTCCGGCTATCTGCCGGCGATGTACGTCATCCAGGCGCTGCCGTTCCTGGCGATCGTCCTGGCAGGGGGCGCCGCGAGTGTGGCGCATGCGATCCTGCGGCGCCCGCTGGGGGCTTCGCCCGCAGACCCACAGTCCTCAAGCGCCGGACGGGCCGAAAATCAGCCCCGCCTGCGTTTGAGGCGCGGGATCCGGGGCGGAGCCCCGGTGGTTCGCCACGTCGTGGCCGGGCTCCTCGCCGTCGCCGCGGCCGCCTACGTCGTGCCGCGCTGGTACGACGGCAACCGCGCCGCCCTGACCGTCGACGCCAACGGCCCCTACCGGGCCGCCGCTTCCTGGCTCCAGGACGAGGTGCCCGACCCCGCGTCGACCCGGGTCCTGGTCGACGACGCGCTCTGGCTGGACCTGGTGCACGACGGTTTCGAGCCCGGCACCGGCGCCATCTGGTTCTACAAGGCCGACCTCGACCCGGCGGTGACGAAGACGATGCCGCGTGGCTGGCGGGACCTCGACTATGTGGTGTCGTCGCCGACCGTCCGGCGTGACGCCGTCGATCTGCCCAACGTCAAGGCGGCACTGGAGCATTCGAAGCCGGTCGCCGTCTTCGGCGACGGCGAGGACCGGATCGAGATCCGCCGTATCGCTGGAGGCGCCCGATGACCACACCCCGTACAGGCGCAGAGGAACTCGGCAATCCGGAACTCAGCGGCGCCCAGCTCGCCGAGCCCGGTGCCGTCACCATCATCATCCCCACCTTCAACGAGTCCGGAAATGTACGGGAGCTGCTGCACCGGCTCACCGATTCGGTGCCGTCCCGGCTGCCCTGCGAGGTCGTCTTCGTCGACGACTCCACGGACGACACCCCGGACGTGATCCGCAGCGCCGCGCAGGACTGCCCGTTTCCGGTCGCGGTGCTGCACCGCGAAACGCCGGTCGGCGGGCTCGGCGGCGCCGTCGTCGAGGGCATGAAGTCCGCGGGCTCCGACTGGATTGTCGTCATGGACGCCGACCTCCAGCATCCGCCCGCGCTGGTGCCCGAACTGGTGGCGGCGGGTGAGCGGTCGGGCGCCGATCTCGTCGTCGCCAGCCGCTATATCCGCGGCGGCAGCCGCGCGGGCCTCGCCGGCGGCTACCGCATCGCCGTCTCGCGCGGTGCGACCTGGCTGGCCAAGGGGCTCTTCCCGCGTCGGCTGCGCGGGATCAGCGACCCGATGAGCGGCTTCTTCGCGATCCGCCGAAATGTGGTGACAGCCGATGTGCTGAAGCCGCTCGGTTACAAGATCCTGCTGGAGCTGGCCGTACGGTGCCGTCCCGAGAAGGTCGCGGAGGTGCCGTTTGTCTTCCAGGACAGATTCGCGGGCGAGTCCAAGTCGACCGCGAAGGAAGGGCTGAGGTTTCTCGGGCATCTGGTGGCGCTTCGTACGGCCTCGCCGGCGGCGCGGATGCTGGCTTTCGGGCTGATCGGTCTCACCGGCTTCGTACCGAATCTGCTCGGGCTGCAACTGCTGACGGCCGCCGGAATGCACTATCTGCCGGCCGAGATCGTGGCCAATCAGTTCGGCGTCGTATGGAACTTCCTGCTCATCGAGGTGCTGCTGTTCCGGGACCGGCGCGGCCATCGGCACTGGGCGGACCGGGTCGGGCGCTTCGCGCTGCTCGCCAACGCCGATCTTCTGCTGCGCATTCCGCTGATCGCGCTGTTCGTGGGCAATCTGCAGATGGCCGTGCTGCCCGCGACCACGTTGGCGCTGCTGACCACGTTCGTCCTGCGTTTCGCGGCGACGGAGGCGCTGGTGTACCTGCCGCGCAAGGGCCGTGTCCGGACCGCCCGGAGCCAGTAGTTCGTCCTCGATCGCCGGACGGGCCTTCCTTCAGGCCCGTCCGGCCGAGGACAGCACAGAAAGGGACCTGCTCATGCCATCAACGATCCGGAGAGGGCGCCGGCGCCCGGCCGCACTGCTGGGCGTCGGCGCAATGACCGCCGCGCTGCTGATATCCGCTCCGCAGCCCGCCTCCGCCGGAGCCAACCTGATCACCAACCCCGGTTTCGAGGCGGCCGGTTCGGCCGGTACGGCGGACATGCCCGCCTGCTGGGAGAAGTCCGGCTGGGGCGACAACGACTTCACCTTCGAGACCGTGGCCGACGCGCACTCCGGCAGCAAGGCGATGAAGGTCTCGCTGAGCCGCCGCGTGGACGGCGACCGCAAGGCGATGATCACCGAGGACGCGACATGCGCGCCCAAGGTGAAACCGGAGAGCCAGTACGACCTCTCGCTCTGGTACAAGAGCACCACTCCCGACACGTCCGTCACCCTCTTCCGGCACGACACGACGCTGGGCTGGCAGTACTGGACGGACCTCAAAACCCTCCCGATGAGCGGCAGTTACGAGCGCGCCGAGGTCCGGACGCCCGCCGTGCCGCCGCACACCGACCAGATCACCTGGGGTGTGTCGGTCTACGGCACCGGCTCGGTCACCACCGACGACTACGTCATGGAGGAAGTGACCGCGCCCGCTCCCGAGCCCCAGTGCACGGCGACACCGGAGGAGTGCGCCAAGGGCCGCTGGGAGGTCCTGCCGGTGCAGAACCCGGTGCGTTCCATGCACTCCGTCGTCCTGCACAACGGCAAGGTGCTGGTCATCGCGGGTTCCGGGAACGACCAGGCGCAGTTCGAGGCGGGCACCTTCACCTCGGCCGTCTACGACCCGGCGAACGGCACCTTCAGGACCATCCCCACACCGGTGGACATGTTCTGTTCCGGCCATGTGCAGCTGCAGGACGGCAAGGTCCTGGTGATGAGCGGCAACAAGGGCTATCCGTCGGCCGACGGCAGGATCGGCTACCAGGGGCTGAAGGACTCGTACATCTTCGACCCGGCGACCGAGACGTACACCAGGACGAACGACATGAACGGCGGACACTGGTATCCGTCGGCGACGGTCCTCGGCAATGGCGACGTCATCTCCTTCGGCGGTCTGAAGGAGGACTCCACCGGCAATGTGACGGCCGAGAAGTTCTCGGCGGCGCAGAACAAGTGGCTGCCGATGAACGAGGTCAACCAGACCTGGTCGTACTGGGGTCTGTATCCGTCGATGATCCTGATGCAGGACGGCCGGCTCTTCTACTCCGGCAGCCATGTCTTCGGCAAGGGAACGCAGGGTTCCGGCGCCTCGATCTACGACTACACCGCCAACACGATCACCGATGTGCCCGGTCTGCAGAACAAGGACCAGCGCGACGAGTCGGCGAGTGTGCTGCTGCCGCCGGCCCAGGACCAGCGGGTCCTGACGATGGGCGGCGGCAACAACGAGAGCAATCCGGTGGCAGGCCGTCTCACCGACATCATCGATCTGAAGAGCTCCAACCCTGCGTACACGAACGGGCCGTTGCTGCCGCAGGGCCAGGTGGACCAGGGACAGGGCAAGCGGCCGCAGTCGGGCGCCGAGGGCAAGATGTTCGTCTCCGCCGTGCTGCTGCCGGACGGAAAGGTGCTGGAGACGGGCGGCGGACTGCACGACCGGGCTGATCCGGTGTACGAGGCGTCGTTCTTCGACCCGGTGAGCAATACGTACGAGCAGGGCCTGGCGACCGACCCGATCCCGCGTACGTATCACTCAGGGTCCTTCCTGCTGCCGGACGGGCGGGTGATGTCCGTCGGCGACAACCCGGGCAACGGCACGTACAACCACAATGTGTCGGTCTACACCCCGCCGTACCTGCTCAAGGGCGCCCGGCCGAGGATCACTTCGGTGATCGACGGGCAGTGGACGTACGGGGACACGCAGCGGATCACGGTCGACCGGCCCATCGCCAAGGCGGAGCTGATCCGTCCGGCGGCGGTGACGCACTCCTCCGACCCCAACCAGCGGTTCGTGGATCTGCCGATGACCGTCGACGGCAACAACATCGACCTCAATGTCACCAGCAACCCGAATCTGGCGCCGCCCGGCTGGTACATGCTCTTCGCGGTCGACGCGAACGGCATTCCGTCTCTCGCCCAGTGGGTGCATCTCGGGGGCCCGGCGGCGCTTGCCGCGGACGCGCCGTCCGCGCATGTCCACGACTTCGCGGACGCGCCGGCGGCGGCGCCCAGGAAGGCGCAGAAGAAGCGGAGTTCGGTATCGGTGAGCCCGCAGGTTGCGGGCTGCGACCGGCACTACGGGGCGGCCGGAGTATGTGTTCCTACGGTCTTCCCGCGGACGGTGAAGGCGAGCACGGCGGCGCGGTGTCAGTGGCTTTCAGCGCATGACTACGGCCGCTTGAAGGTCAACGGCAAGGACGATCCCCTGGGGCTCGACCCGAACAGGGACGGACTTGCCTGCGGGAAGGGGGACCGGGCCGGCCATTGACGCCGGCGCGGGGCCGGAACAGGCCTCGCCGGCGTTTGAGGCGCGGGGGTGGGGCGGAGTCCCTGGAGCTGGAGCTAGAGCTTCAGCCCGCCCTTGATCGTGGTCAGCGCGCGGTCCACCAGCTCGATCAGATCGTCCTGGTGGTCGCGCGCGGCCCAGTGCAGCATCACCTCGCGCAGCGCCCCGAGCACCGCCGCTGCGAAGATCCGTACGTCCAGGTCGTCGCGGTCGCGGCCGGTGCGGTCGGCCAGCGCCTGGACCAGCAGCTCCGAGGTGGTGGCCATGGTCTCGGTCATCCTGGCCCGGATCGCCGGGACCTCCACCATCAGCCTGGTGCGCTGGATGACCTCCTCGCGCTCCTCATGGATGAAGGTCCGCAGGGCGTGCGTCGTCACATGCCGGATCGACTCCAGCGGGTCCTCGCCGGCCGGCCTGGCCCGCAGCGCCGCTTCCATGAGCGGGTCGTACTCGTCGGTGAGGACGATGTCTTCCTTGGTCGGGAAGTAGCGGAAGACCGTGGAGGGCGAGACCTCCGCGGCTTCCGCGATCTGCTCGATGGTGGTCGCCTCGTACCCCTGCTCGGCGATGAGACCGTACGTCGCCCTGCGGATGGCGATCCGCGTCTTGAGCTTCTTCCGCTCGCGCAGACCCGGCTGTGGCTGCGCATTGGCGACGGACGAGTCGCGCGAGGGGGTACGTGTGGTGGCGGCCATGTTCGTCATTGTCCTGTATCGACCGGGGCGGGAGTCACGTCCGCGTGGTCATCGTACGGAGAGTTGATGCCAAATGACGCCAACTGTCGAAAGGCGGCCGGTGTCAAGAAAATGGGCCGTGGCGGCGATGCCACGGCCAGGGCCGGAAGAGTGGTCGGAAGGAGCGCCCGGAAGGGGTGAGAGGGGTTACGAGTGCTGGTAGGCGACCATCGAGATGCCCACGTAGTGCACGACGAACGCCGCGAGGGTGAGGGAGTGGAAGACCTCGTGGAAGCCGAACCAGCCCGGTGACGGGTTCGGCCGCTTGATTCCGTAGATCACGCCGCCCGCGCTGTAGAGCAGCCCGCCGACGATCACAAGGACGAGCACGGCGATTCCGCCGGCGCGCATGAATTCGGGCAGGAAGAAGACCGCCGCCCACCCCATCGCGATGTAGCAGGGGGTGTAGAGCCAGCGCGGGGCGCCGACCCAGAAGACCCGGAAGGCTATTCCCGCCACGGCCGCCACCCAGACCGCCCACAGCAGCGTCCGGCCGCTGGAATCGGGGAGGAGGAGCATCGTCAGCGGTGTGTAGGTGCCCGCGATGATCAGGAAGATATTGGCGTGGTCGAGCCGGCGCAGTACGGCTTCGCCGCGCGGGCCCCAAGTGCCACGGTGGTAGATCGCGCTGACGCCGAAAAGCAGGCACGCTGTGAAGACGTAGATCGCGCAGGCCACCCGGGCGCGGGTGGAATCGGCGAGTGCCGTGAGCACCAGCCCCGCGACGAGTACGGCGGGAAACATTCCGGCGTGCAGCCAGCCGCGCAGCCTCGGTTTCACCGGGGTCGGCTCTATCTCGGTCACTTCGGGCGCGGCAGAGGTCATGTCGAGGATGGTACCTACGCAACCGTAGGTAACGCGCGCTTCGCGCCAGGCTCACAGCGGTTGGCCCGAGCCCGCTCCGGGTTCGCGGCTTCGGGTTCGCAGCTCAGGTCTCACCTCCGGTTTGCAGGTTTTGAGTGATGAGTGGTGATGCTCACGTGAGAGGTCCTCTGGACATATGCGCACAGGACACCGATCATCAGATGAGTGCGGTCGGCACCGGATGAGCGGGCTACGAAGCATCCGGGTCGCAGCCCCCACGGGGCAACAACCTTCAAACCCCTCACTTAGGAGCGATCGTGGCGCGCGACATCGCGGCTCCCGGCACCGTCCCCACCAACCACCAGGAGCTCGTCGACTGGGTCGACGAGATCGCAGCAATCACGGAGCCGGACAGCGTCGTCTGGTGTGACGGATCCGAGGCCGAGTACGAGCGCCTGTCCGAGGAGCTCGTCGCCAAGGGCACGTTCAAGAAGCTGGACCCGATCAAGCGCCCGAACTCGTACTACGCCGCGTCCGACCCGAGTGATGTCGCCCGGGTGGAGGACCGCACCTTCATCTGCTCCGAGAAGGAGGAGGACGCGGGCCCGACGAACCACTGGAAGGCTCCCGCGGAGATGAAGGACATCTTCGCGGGCGAGCAGGGCATCTTCCGCGGCTCGATGCGCGGGCGGACCATGTACGTCGTGCCGTTCTGCATGGGACCGCTGGGCTCGCCGCTGTCCGCGATCGGCGTCGAGATCACCGACTCCGCGTACGTCGCCGTCTCCATGCGCACGATGACGCGCATGGGCCGGCCGGTGCTGGACGAGCTCGGCACCGACGGCTTCTTCGTCAAGGCCGTCCACACCCTCGGCGCCCCGCTCGCCGAGGGCCAGGCCGATGTGCCGTGGCCCTGCAACTCCACCAAGTACATCTCGCACTTCCCGGAGACCCGTGAGATCTGGTCGTACGGCTCCGGCTACGGCGGCAACGCCCTGCTCGGCAAGAAGTGCTACGCGCTGCGCATCGCGTCCGTCATGGCGCGCGACGAGGGCTGGCTCGCCGAGCACATGCTGATCCTCAAGCTCACCCCGCCGCAGGGCGAGTCGAAATACGTCGCGGCGGCCTTCCCGTCCGCCTGCGGCAAGACCAACCTCGCGATGCTCGAGCCCACGATCTCCGGCTGGACCGTCGAGACGATCGGCGACGACATCGCGTGGATGCGGTTCGGCGAGGACGGCCGGCTGTACGCGATCAACCCGGAGGCCGGTTTCTTCGGCGTCGCGCCCGGCACCGGTGAGCACACCAACGCCAACGCCATGAAGACCTTGTGGGGCAACGCCGTCTTCACCAACGTCGCGCTGACCGACGACAACGACATCTGGTGGGAGGGGATGACGGAGGAGACTCCGGCACACCTCATCGACTGGAAGGGCAACGACTGGACGCCGGAGTCCGAGACCCCGGCCGCCCACCCGAACGCCCGCTTCACCGTGCCCGCCTCGCAGTGCCCGATCGCCGCGCCGGAGTGGGAGGACCCGAAGGGTGTGCCGATCTCGGCAATCCTCTTCGGCGGCCGCCGCGCCTCCGCCGTCCCGCTGGTGACCGAGTCCTTCGACTGGAACCACGGGGTCTTCCTCGGTGCGAACGTCGCCTCCGAGAAGACCGCGGCCGCCGAGGGCAAGGTCGGCGAGCTGCGCCGCGACCCGTTCGCGATGCTGCCGTTCTGCGGCTACAACATGGGCGACTACATGGCCCACTGGGTCAAGGTCGGCGCGGACAAGGACCAGGCGAAGCTGCCGAAGATCTACTACGTGAACTGGTTCCGCAAGAACGACGCGGGCAAGTTCGTGTGGCCGGGCTTCGGCGAGAACAGCCGCGTACTGAAGTGGATCGTGGAGCGTCTGGAGGGCAAGGCCGAGGGCGTCGAGACGCCGATCGGCATCCTGCCGACGCGTGAGGCACTCGACACGGAGGGCCTCGAACTGCCGGAGGCCGACCTCGACTTCCTCCTCAAGGTCGACAAGGAGGTGTGGCGCGAGGAGGCCGCTCTGATCCCCGAGCACCTCAACACCTTCGGCGACCACACGCCGAAGGAGCTGTGGGACGAGTACCGCTCGCTGGTCGCCCGTCTCGGCTGAGCACAGCTGAAGGCTGAACAGCTGAAGAAACGTCGCGGCGGATCAATCCGACACCCGCCCTGACCTGTGGGGTCACACAGGTCCGCCGCGTCCCCGGCCCCCGGAGCCCCCTCACGGCACCGGGGGCCGGGCCTTTCTCGACGGGCGGCAACAGCCCAGCCGGTCTCCTTGGCGTCAGCGCCGGCCGACTTGACAAACTTTCTTGCCGAGGCGGCAAATGGTGAGATGGCCGACGACGACATTCCCGGCGTGCTGACCGCTGTTGGCCCGCGGCTGCGGGCCCTGCGGCACGACCGCGGCACCACCCTGGCCCAGCTGAGCGAGACGACCGGTATCTCGCTCAGCACCCTCTCGCGACTGGAGTCGGGCAAGCGCAAACCGACCCTGGAGCTCCTGCTCCCGCTGGCCAAGGCGTTCGCCGTGCAACTGGACGAACTGGTCGGCGCGCCGCCCACCGGCGATCCCCGTATCCACCCGCGCCCCTTCACCCGGCACGGCCAGACCTTTGTGCCACTGACCCGCCATCTCGGCGGTCTGCACGCCTACAAGCAGATCCTCCCCGTCAGCAAGGCGTCGGGCGTACGGCCCGACCAGCGGACGCACGAGGGCTACGACTGGCTCTACGTTCTGTCCGGCCGACTTCTGCTGGCCCTGGGTGAGCACGACATCGTCCTCACCGCGGGCGAGGCCGCCGAATTCGACACCCGTACTCCTCACGGCTTCGCCAACGCCGGACCCCAACCCGTCGAGTTCCTCAGCCTGTTCGGGGCGCAGGGCGAGCGCATGCACGTACGGGCCCGCCCCACCGGCACGTGACCGGGACCTCCACGCTCGCGTCGACACATGATCCGCGCCCGCCGGCGGCCCGTGGTTCCCGCTCGAGGCGGGCGCGCTTGTTCGCCGACACGCCGGAGCCTCCCTTCCCGCGGTGGGGAGGGAGGCTCCGGCGTTGAGGCGTCGGGCAGTGGGTGGCACCCGGCCCACGCGCCTCCGCGGCCCGTGAACCGGGGCCGTCAGTGGGCGCCGACCAGATGCAGTTCGGTCAGCGCGGCGGTGTGCGCGTCCATCCGCTCGGCGGAGAGGATGGCGGCGGCAGTGTCGGCGCGGGATGCCGCGACGACGAGCGCGCGGCCCGCGAGAGCGTGCGCACGGCGGTGCAGGGCCGCAGGATCGGCGCCGCTCAGGCCCGCGTGGCGGGCCGGCGGGGCGCCGCGCAGGCGGGAGATCTGGGACGCGATGCGCTCGGCGGCCGTATCGAGACCGAGCTCGTCGGTGACGGCGAGCAGCGCGGACAGATGCCCGGCGAGCTGGATGTCCAGCTCTTCCTCGCGGCTGCGGTGCGGGTACTCGGCATCGTCGGCCATCGAGTGGAGTGACCTGGTGCGAATCGGCTCGTACATGGGGATGGCCTCCTGCTCAATGTCAGGAGACCATCCTAGCTTGGATTCTGTCTAAAGTTGAGTCGGGTCGTGATTTTTTGCTAGGGATTGGCTCAGGGCTGGCTGTAGCCGTCCAGGAACGTCCCGATCCGCGTCACCGCGTCCGCCAGGTCGTTCGCCGCCGGCAGCGTCACGATCCGGAAGTGATCGGGCTCCGGCCAGTTGAAGCCCGTACCGTGCACGACCATGATTTTCTCGGTCCGCAGCAGATCGAGCACCATCTGCCGGTCGTCCTTGACCTTGTAGACCCTGGGGTCGAGGCGCGGGAACAGATAGAGCGCGCCCTTCGGCTTGACGCAGGTCACGCCCGGGATCTGGGTGAGCAGGTCGTACGCGACATCCCGCTGCTCCAGGATCCGCCCGCCCGGCAGCACCAGGTCCTCGATCGACTGCCGGCCGCCGAGCGCGGTGGCGACCGCGTGCTGCGAGGGCATGTTGGCGCACAGGCGCATATTTGCCAGGATCGTCAGGCCCTCGATGTACGAGGAGGCGTGCGCCTTCGGGCCGCAGACGGCCATCCAGCCGGAGCGGTAGCCCGCCACCCGGTAGTTCTTGGAGAGCCCGTTGAAGGTGAGGACCATCAGGTCCGGGGCGATCGCAGCGGTCGGCGTGTGCGTGGCGCCGTCGTAGAGGATCTTGTCGTAGATCTCGTCGGAGCAGACGACCAGGTTGTGCCGACGGGCGATCTCGGTGAGGCCGCGCAGCATCTCGTCGCCGTACACCGCACCCGTGGGGTTGTTCGGGTTGATGATCACGATCGCCTTGGTGCGGTCGGTGATCTTCCGCTCGATGTCGGCGAGGTCGGGCATCCAGTCGGCCTGCTCGTCGCACCGGTAGTGCACGGCGGTGCCGCCGGCGAGCGAGACGGAGGCGGTCCACAGCGGATAGTCCGGCGCCGGTACGAGTACTTCGTCGCCGTCGTCGAGCAGCGCCTGCATCGACATCTGGATCAACTCGGAGACACCGTTGCCGAGGTAGATGTCCTCGACGTCCAGGTCGATGCCCTTGGTCTGGTAGTGCTGCATCACCGCTCGGCGTGCGGACAACAGCCCCTTCGCATCGCCGTAGCCGTGCGCGTCGCCGAGGTTGCGGAGGATGTCCTCGAGGATCTCGGGCGGGCACTCGAAACCGAAGGCGGCGGGGTTGCCGGTGTTGAGCTTGAGGATGCGATGACCTGCTGCCTCCAGCCGCATCGCCTCCTCGAGGACCGGGCCCCGGATTTCGTAACAGACGTTGGCGAGCTTCGTCGACTGGATCACCTGCATGTCTGCGAGCTTACGGGCGCGTAACGCTGATCGCCCCGTGTTTTCGGCCACGGGGAGGGGACGCGAATGTCCGGTTTGGTGTATCTCTCGGTGAGAGCGGCTCCGTCCCTTCGAAAGGGCCACCCGGACGGGCCGGACACCTGCGGATTGGGTCGCGGGGGCGAGAGGGAATCGGTTCGGTGTTGTCCGCGTCACCTTCGCTGTTTCCTTCGCATTGACCTGTGACTGCCGTACGGCTCCGGCGCGAGCTCTCGCCGAGTCATTGCCGAGTCTCCGTCCGGCTGTCCGCGGTGCGCCCTACCGTCGTGTCATGAGCCTTCTGAGCCATGACCGCTACTGCGACGAAATCGTCGCGCAGACCGAGCTGTTGAGGTCCACCATCGAGGACGCGGACCTGACCGTCCCCGTGCCCTCCTGCCCGGGCTGGAACACCGGCCAGCTGCTGCGGCATCTCGGCGGCGGCCTCCGCTGGGCCGAGGCGATCGTACGGACCCGGGCGGCGTCCCCCCTTTCCGACGAACACTTCCGCGACCTCTCCGCGTACACCGACGAGGATCCGGCCGTACTCGGCCCCTGGCTCGCCGAGGGCGCCGCGCGGCTGGCGGACGCACTGCGCGCCGCCGGGCCCGACGCGGAGCTGTGGACGCCGGTCCCCGGAGAGACGGCGAAGTTCTACGCCCGCCGCTTTGCGCACGAGACGGTCATCCACCGGGCCGACGCGGCCTTGGCCGCCGGCGCGGGGTTCGCCGTCGACGAGGAGGTCGGTATTGACGCCCTGGACGAGTGGATGGAGCTCGGCTCGCTGCCACAGATCTTCGAGTACCACCCCGAGCAGCGCGAGCTCCTCGGCCCCGGCCGCACGCTCCACTTCCACGCTACGGACACCGCGCCGGAGGCGGCGGCGGAGTGGTTGGTGGACCTCACCGGCGACGCGATCGCCTGGCGCCGCACGCACGAGAAGGCCGCGGTGGCGGTGCGCGGCTCGCTGACCGACCTGCTGCTGGTCGTGTACCGCAGACGGCCGGCCCGCGCCGACGGCATCGAGATCCTCGGCGACGGGACGCTGCTCGACTTCTGGCTGGAGCGGGTCGGCTTCGGCTGACCCTGACCGGCGGGCCTGCCACTCGATCAGCCTGGACTCGCGAGGACCCGGCCCTTGGCCTCAGGACACCCCGGCCACTCTCGGAGATCACGCGTCCTCCCGACGCCCGCCGACCCGCCGCACCACGCGCAGCAGGTACTCCCGGCGGTTGAGCGGATCGTGGTCGGTCCGCCGACGGGCCGGGATTGTGCCGGTGACGGGCTGGTACCGGTCGAAGGCGCATTCCAGCACGCCCTCGCCGCGTGTCAGCGCCGGTAGTTGTTGCTCCAGCTCGTGCACCCCGGCCGCCGGGATCTCGCCCTCCACCACGTACGAAGGACCCCGCATCGCCGGTGCTTGTGGCACGGCACGCAGCCGGGCCAGTACGGGCAGGACCGGTCCGAACGTGTCCGCAGGGACCTCGAGGTGGAAGCGGTGCACCGGCTCGTACACCCTGGTGCCCGCCTCCTGGAGCGCGCTCATCAGAACCAGCGGTGTCAGATTGCGGAAGTCCCCGGCCGTGCTCGACATGCTCTTGTCGAAGGTGCCGTGGGCGTGGCTCTGCCGCGGCCAGTATCCGGAGTGCGTCATCGTGACCGTGCAGTCGGTGACCTCCCATCCGTAAATCCCTTGGTACAGCGTCTCTTTCACGGTGTCCTCCACCGCCTTCATGAGCGAGAACGGCATCGACCCGAGCTCGACCTCCAGCCGGAATGCGACGCCGCTGCCGGCCGGCGCCGGATCGATGCGCAGACCGACGGTCGCGAGAAACGGATTGGGCTCCTTGTCGATGATCTCGACTGCCGTGCCGGTGCCGAACGGCCGTTCCATGCAGATGGTCGTCGTCTCGCGGAAGGTGACGTCGATACCGAAGTCGTCCGCCAGCGTTGCCTGGATGACCTCCTTCTGGACCTCGCCATAGAGCGAGACGGATACCTCTCGCCGAATGTCGTCCTGCCGCAGATTGATCAGCGGGTCCTGCTCGGCGAGTTGGGTGAGCGCGAGGTGCAACGCGCCTTTGTCGGCGGGGCGGCAGGGGACCACGACCGTTTCCAGGGTCGGCGGGGCGAAATGCTGATCTTCCGGGGCCGGGGCCGGGGCCGGGGCCGGGCCCGGGGTCCGGGCCGGGGTTTGCGAGGCGCCGATCGCGTCGCCGATCCGGACAGCGCCGAGACCCCACAGCTTGCCGATCTGCCCTGCGCCGACCGACGCGCGCCGGACGGCTGAGCCGCGGTCGAAAACGCTGATCGCGGTGACCCTCCCCTCGTCGTCCCCGCGGAAGCGCAGCCGGTCCCGCGTGTGTACCGCTCCCGAGAACATGCGGACGTACGCGATCTTCTCGCCGGCCGAACCGCGTTCGACCTTGAAGACTGTGCCCGAAACCGGGCCGCAGGCGTCGCCTTCGGTCGCGGGCAGCAGCTCCCTGATACCGGCGATCAGCGAATCCACGCCCGCGCCTGTGACCGCCGAACCGAAGAACACCGGATGCACCAGAGCCTGCCGGGTCTGCGACGCCAGCTCGCCGCGGAGTTGTCCGTAACTGACTGCCGTCTCGTCGTCGACGTACGCGGCCAGAAACGCATCGCTGTGGTCGGCGAGCAGATCGACCAGCCCGGAGGTGAAGCCGGTGTCGGCGGCGGTGTATGGCGCGTAGTGCGCGTCGTGGGTGCCCAGTCCGCCGGCCGATCCCATCGGGATGACCGCCGGGGTCAGCTTCTCGGAGATGCTCCGCAGTACGCGTCCGTCGCGCGCACCACTGCGGTCGATCTTGTTCACGAAGATGAGCGTGGGAATGCGCAGGCGCCGCAGTGTCCGCATCAGTACGCGGGTCTGCGCCTGCACGCCCTCCACGGCGGAGACGACCAGTACGGCACCGTCGAGCACGCTCAGCACCCGTTCCACCTCGGCGATGAAATCCGGGTGACCGGGTGTGTCGATCAGATTGACCGTGACGTCATCGATGGCGAACGACACGACGGCGGACTTGATCGTAATGCCGCGTTGCCGTTCCAGCGCCAGGGAATCGGTCTGCGTATTGCCGTCATCGACGCGGCCGATCTTGTCGATGACACCGGCGGAGTGGAGCAGCCGCTCGGTCAGGCTCGTCTTACCGGCGTCGACATGCGCCAGAATTCCCAAGTTCAGCGTTCGCACGAAGTGTCATGTCCTCTAGGCAGGTGGAAATTACCTTCTGGGTGGACATGAACGCAGTGCGCATTACCGTCTCCTGGGTCGATCGGGCTGTTACCCGGGTAGTGCAGCAGACGGCCACACGGGGGGCAACCGATTTACAAGCGCGCGCTCGGACCGGCCACCGAAGGGCGGCCGGTCCGAGCGCAGAACCTCAGCACAGTCCTGTCAGGGCTCGTCGCACTCCTTCCAGGCCAGCCGGTAGATGGTGTTGATGGCACCGTCCGTCGAGTCCATGGTCATGAAGCTGGTCGTCTTCTTCGGATCCGATGTCCCCGCGTTGACCCGCACTTCAGTGTTGATGTTGAAGTTGCGCTTCACGCCGCACGCCGCCCAGACCAACTGCCCCCATTCCGTGGAGTCGGTCGCATTCCAGTTGTCGTCGAGGGGGCCCCGGAAGGGGTGATTTCTGGCCGCTGTGTCCGGCGAGCCCTGGAAGTAGTACGACGCCTTCTGCATCGCGGTGGCGCCGGACTGCAGGCTCGCGAAGCCGCGGTAGTCGGCGCTGGCGATCGCGTATGTGAAGCCTTGTGGGACATGCACGACCAGGTTGAGCTGGCAGTTCTTCCGGAAGTCGGTCGGGTTCGCACCCACGCCCACCTTCGCGAGGTACTCGCTGTAGGTCACGGTGAAGGCGGTGCTGTCCTCGGACACGGCGACCGCGGCGGACCCCGGGCGACAGCCCGATCCGTTGACTGTCGCGATGTCGATCGTGATTTTGTCCGGGGGCGTGATGCTAACGGCGGAAGCGTTCTGAGAGGCCAGCAACGAAGCGAGAATTGCCGCTGTCGCGCCACCCGCTAAAAGTGCACGGGACATGATTCTCCCATCGGGGAAATGTGAGGGGTCCATCCGGAAGTGACCATGGCTAGCCGTGACCATGTCAACCCTTCAAGCATTTCCGGGTGCTTCTCGAAGAGCCGGATCGAGTGGAATGGTAGGTAGCCAAGCGGGGGCTGGCTAGGGCCGTTATCGGCCTCTCGTCGATACGCCGGAACCAGCCATCAGAGAAAAGCGGCACCGAGGCGCACTTTCGTGCCCCTCGGTGCCGCTTTGTGGAGAATGTCAGTCGTTGGAGCAGGTGTTGCCCATGGCCGGGTTCAGCAGGCCGATCACGTTGACGGTGTTGCCGCAGACGTTGACCGGCACGTGGACCGGAATCTGGATGACGTTGCCCGACACGACACCGGGGGACTCCTTGGCGGTGCCATCGGCCCCCGCGTCCGCCATGGCGGGGGCAGCGCTGCCCATGGCCATGACGATGCCGGCGACAACCACTGCAGCCTTCGTGTGCTTCATCGTTTTGATCCTTTCAGCAGTGGTGCTGTACGCAAGCCCGACCTTCGCGCTGCGCTTCCAGTTCCCTGTTCATGAACACCCCTGCAGGACTAGTAACGATTCGATTCCCGTCAAGAAGCCTCAATATGGCCGCCAACTCGAAAAGTCACTCGTATGCAGCACGGCAGAGTTATCGTACTGCCGGGAAGATTCTTTGCGATAATGTTTTTCTTGCTTCTCGGTATGCCTTTTCTGCCTTATTGGAACTTTTGTTTCCCTGAATAAGTGCCCGCTCGAACGTATGGCGCTCGGGGGCGGGCTGATCAACTCTGTTCGAAGGGTTTGGTTCCGTGCGTTCACTCGAATGCCGCAATTGTGTCATATGTGACCCGTTTTAAATGCCGGCGGAGGGCCTTCGAGAGGTCCTCCGCCGGGCGAGGCAGATCGCCGAGCGAACCCGGATGCGCCATGCCAACAGGTGGCATGACTGCTCCACGGCGCAATGCGCCGCCGGCTGGAGGTATTTACCCGGATGGATCCCGTACACGTTCTGCTCCGCCATTCCATCACTCCGGGACGGCCACCCGGCCCCGGATTCACCCTTTTGCCGAATTAATTCCGCACAGCCGGACAATTCCTGATCAAGGCGCCGCGGGGGCACTCGGCGCGCAATCAGGCGATGAAAACAATATGAAAATCGCGGCGACCGGCCAGGTGTCCGTACAACACGGAACGGACGCTGCCTGCCCAGGGCATGTTGAGCGACCTCTGGACTCGTGAGGATCGTTTCTGCGGGCTCACTCACATGGCCCGCATTGGCGCGCTCGTAGGGTAATTGGGCTGAACAGGGGTACCAGCATCATCGGCCGTGTCATCTCTATGGGGAACCCGTTTCGATCTGTGTGAGCCCTGATTGTGGGCAGAACATCGAGCAGAAGGTGCTATTTCCATGAAGACTGCCAAGAAGGCCGCCCTGGTGCTGGTCACCGCTGGTCTCGCCGCCGGTGCCGCCTCCGGTTCCGCGTTCGCCGACTCCAAGGCGAACGGCACCGCCAACGAATCGCCGGGCGTGGTCTCCGGCAACCTGGTCCAGGCTCCGGTACACGTCCCGGTGAACGTCGCGGGCAACACCGTCAACGTGGTCGGCCTCCTCAACTCGGCCTCCGGAAACGCCGCCTCCAACGGCTGACCCCCGCGCTTCGCCACACGAGGGTGGCGCCACCGTTGCCGATCGGTGGCGCCACCCTCTCGCTGTTCTGAGCTGTGCATAAGCGGGAGGGGGTGCGACCGCCGACGGTCGCACCCCCTCCCGAACATGCTGCCGCAGACGGCCCGTTCAGCCGCCCAGCTGGATGCCGCCCAGCATCGGGGTGACCGCGCCCGTGCTCTTCAGAGCCTGCTGAGGGGCGTCGCCCTTGACGTTGTTCATGTCGATCGCCGTGTCGGCGACCTTGGCCACCATGGACTCGTCGCTGCTCGGCAGTGTCTGGCCAAGGGCCTGGTCAAGGCCGGCCTTGAGGGTCGTGGGGGGCATGGGCGTCGTCGCGGCGACCGCGGGAGATGCCGCCCCCATTGCCACCACGGAGCCGGCAATGATCGCAGCAACCCTTGAGTACTTCATCTCTACGACTCCTGTTCTCCGGCTGCGTTTCTCGCCGCCGTCGACATGGGTAACGACACGCGACCGCAGGAGGCACCCCTGGCTTCTGGCCTTTCGGTACCGGCGAGTCCTACGTGATTTCCAACTAGCTTTCTGACAAAGTGCACTCCTACTTTGTTACGTTGAACGAACATGCTCCGGAACGGCGCCGCCGGAGCGAACAGCGACGAACCAATGCTCCGGCTCTCCGAGCGGCACGGAAGGCGTACGGGCTGGAACGGCACCGCGTTCTCTTTGTGTCGGCAGATTCTCGCCGCTGAATTTCACGGCGGCGCTGCTCGCCCGAGCCATCTGAAGTCCGCGTACGAAGAGAGCCGCCCGTGCTGCAGAGAAGTTGGAGTGAGAAGAGCCAACTGACGATTTTTCACCTGGTGCAGCCGGTGGACGG
This sequence comes from Streptomyces sp. NPDC048479, assembly GCF_040651435.1. NCBI lineage: Bacteria > Bacillati > Actinomycetota > Actinomycetes > Kitasatosporales > Streptomycetaceae > Streptomyces > Streptomyces sp. NPDC048479. The sequence goes on along the minus strand of NZ_JBEZKA010000019.1, from coordinate 107,592 downwards.
GGGAGTCGCACGCGTCGTCACCGACCTGGTCAGGGCACAGGTCGCCGAAGGCTTCCGAACTGTCGTGGCCTGCCCGCCCGGCGGGACGCTCGCGTCGGACGCCGCGGCGGCCGGAGCCCGGGTGTACACCTGGGCCGCCGCAGGCGCCCCGGGCCTCCAGCTGGTCAGGGAAGTCCTTACCGCAGCCGGCCTCATCCGCCGCAGCAGCCCCCATCTCGTCCACGCGCACAGCGCCAAGGCAGGGCTCGCCGCCCGCCTCGCCGTACGCGGACGTGTTCCGACCGTCTTCCAGCCGCACGCCTGGTCCTTCGACGCGGTGGAAGGGCGCGCCGCCGAACTGGCGCTGAAGTGGGAGCGGTACGGGACCCGTTGGACCACCCGGACCCTGTGCGTCAGCGAGACCGAGCGGAGGGCCGGGGAGCAGGCCGGAATCGCCGCCCGCTGGGCCGTTGTCCGTATGGGCATCGACCTGCGCCACTTCAGCCCCGACGACACGGTGAGCAGCACGTCTGCGCGGGCCGCGCTGCCGCAGCTGAGCCACATCCCGGCCGCCGCGCCCCTGGTGGTCTGCGTCGGCCCGCTCTGCCGGCAGAAGGGCCAGGACATCCTGCTGAAAGCCTGGCCGCAGGTGAGCGCGGCCGTGCCCGACGCCCGTCTGGTGCTGGTCGGGGACGGGGTCGACCGGGAAGCGCTGATGCGACTCGCCCCTCCGGACGTGGTGTTCGCCGGGGTGTGCCGGGACACCAGGCCCTGGTTCCGCGCGGCGGACGTCGCCGTGCTCCCCTCCCGCTGGGAGGGCGTGGCGCTCGCCCCGCTGGAGGCGATGGCCTGCGGCCTTCCTGTCGTGTTGTCCGACGTCGGCGGGGCCGGCGAGAGTCTGCCGCCCGGCCACGAAGCCTTCGGACTCGTACCGCCGGAGGACCCGCCGGCCCTCGCGGCGGCGCTCACGACGCTGCTCACCGCGCCGGAACTGCGGCGATCGCTGGGCCACCAGGCCCGGACCCACACACGGGCGACATACGACGTGCGGGAGACCGCCGCAGCGGTCTCGGGCCTCTACCAGGAACTGCTGCACCACCTACTCCCGCATCAGGAACTGCTGGGCTCGCCCCGGCCCAGGACGAGGAAGCGCACCCAGTGATGACCACGGAGAGCGCGCCGACGTCCCACATCGCCCAGGCGACAGGCCGGGCCACCCCGTTCGGCCCGCGCAGCTTCGGCCCGCGCAGCTTCGGCCCGCGCAGCTTCGGCCCGCGCGGCTTCGGCTCACGCAGCTTCGGCAGACGCGGCTCCGCCGCGGGACTGCTCGTCGCCGACGGACTCACGCCGGCCCTCACCGTTGCGCTCTGCCCGAACTGCCCCGGCCCGGACTCGTGTTCGCCGTGCACGCGGCGGTCCCGTCGGCGCTGCAGACCTGCCGGACGCCGTCTCGCCGCCTGCCCTCGCGACGCCGGAGGACGTCAGCCGAGCACGGACAGCGGCTCGCCACCCGCGCGCAACGGGTGCTCCCCGCCGACGCCTTCGTGGTGTACGCGCCCGCCCCGGACACCACCCCTCGACCGAGAGAGCAAGCCGATGACCGACTCGCCCGAGCAGGAGCCCGCCACCCCCGGATCGCCGTCGCAACGAATCGGCGCACTCCTCGCGTGGGACACCCCACTGCCCAACTGGTGGGCGCCGCCCGCCTGTTTGCAGGCAATGCCGCCGACCGAGTCCGTACTCGCCGGCGAGCGGGAGCTGGTGTGATGGCCGGCGAGCGAACGGTCATTTCCGTCAGGCTGTGCCGCGATCCCCGCGACTTCGCCGGGCTCCGCCCGGAGTGGGAGGCGCTGCAGCGCCGGTGCGCCACGGCCACGCCCTTCCAGAGCCACGCCTGGCTGCTCTCCTGGTGGCTCTCGTACGGGAGGGGCGGCCGGCTCCGTGTCGTCCTGGTGCGCCGTGGCGGACGTCTCGTCGCGGCCGCGCCCCTGATGCTCGTACATCGTCCGATGCCGCTGCTTGTCCCGATGGGAGGCCAAATCTCCGACTTCGGCGACGTTCTCGTCGACGACGAGCACGCGGAGATCGCCATCACGGGGCTCGAGCGGGGACTGCACCGCGCCGCACGGCACGCGGTGATCGAACTGCGTGAGGTACGGCCGGGGGCGACGGCCCAGCGGCTGTACGAGGCGTGGACGGGGGCGCGACGGCGGCTCACGGACTCGGTCTGCCTGGAGCTCCCGGCCGTCCCGGTCGAGGAGCTCGTCAAGCGGCTGCCGACCGACCGGGCGCAGCGACTGCAGGCCGAGCTGCGCGAGATCGACGCGCTGAAGATCGAGAGCTACGCGGTGCCCGAGCACGAGGTGCCCGCGGCCGTCGACCATCTGCTGCGGCTGCACGAACTCCAGTGGCGGGGGCGCGGGGGCGCCCAGGAACACCTCAAGCCGCGGTTCGCGGAGCATCTGGCACGGGCGACGCAGCGCATGGTGCGGGCCGGCGAGGCCGCGCTGACCGAGTTCCGGCTGGACGGCGAGGTGGTGGCGGCCCATGTGGCCCTGCAGTCCGGGTATCTGACGGGCGGCTATCTGCACGGCGCCCACCCGGGGCTGTGGGAGAAGAAGGTGGACGTGGCGACGATGCTGCTGCGACACGACGCGGAGCTCGCGGCGCGCACGGGCCGGCAGGTTCTGAGCCTGCTGCGGGGCGACGAGGCGTACAAGAGCCACTGGCGTCCGCGGGCCGTCATCAACCAGCGGCTGCTGCTGGCCCGGTCCGGTCTTGAGCCCGCTCTGCGGCTGCGCGCCGCGCAGGCGGGCCGGCGCGCGAGGGCGGCGGGGGGCGTGGACACACGGTTCCGGGGCGCGCGCGGGTGGCGTGCCCGACTGAACGACTGGCGGGCGGCCGGGCGGAGCTAGCCGCCAGGCCGTCGAGCCGACCTCGCCCGGCCGTCGAGCCGACCTCGTCGCCCGGGTGCGCAGGCGGCTGCGCGGCGGGGCGCCGGCCCGGGCGCCGCTTCCGCGCCGCCGATGTCCGGGGCGGAGGTGACGCAGACCGTCCGTGGTCGGTGACCTCGTCAGGCCGGGTGCGGGTCGTGGAGCCAGCCCTTGCGCGGCGGTGGGGGACCGGGGCGGGCGTCCGCTTCGCCCTCCGCCGGCGGCGGATAGTGGGCGAGGCGGATCCACTCGGTGTCAGGCCGGCCCGGCAGGGTGCGGCCGGCGGCGGCCCACTCCTGTTCGAGCTCTTCGTAGATCGGGCTGGCGCCTGCGGGCGGGCTCGTCGGATTCGGGGCTGAGAGCGTCTGGACGCGCTGCCATCGAGCAGGCGCGGTAGTCCTTGCCATAAGCGGCAAACGCGCGCCCGCGGGCGAAGTCACTGCCGGGGTACGGAGCGGGGGGACAGCAGGAACGGTTTTTCGACCCCTTCGCGCGTGTCGGTGAGGTTCGTCCCGGCGGCAGGGTGCTAAGTGGGATGTTTTCGCTCACAAGGCCGTGATGATCCGGAAAACGGCCCGCGGAAGGGGAGCGGCGCGTCCGAGCCGGCTGCGCCGGTGACTCGTCGTCAGTACGCGGGCCGGCGCGAGGGTGCACCGGTGCCGGTCCGCGCCCGGCTGACCGGATTCCGTACCTTGTCGGCCGACGTGAATGCGCCAACAATGCGCATGACAAACCGAAGACTCTTCGGTCACTGAAGTCGCAAGAGGGGACCCCCACATGAACAAGCCTCTCGTCGGCGCGCTCCTCGCCCTGGCACTCCTCGGGGCGGGCGCGGCACCCGCGATCGCGGTCACCACCGCGGACGCGGCACCGGCCGCCACCTCCACTGTTCCCCAAGTCGGCGTCAAAGCAGTCGACTTCGCCGGAACGGTGGCGCTCAGCAACTGTTCCGGATCGGTGGTGCGGATGCCCGCATCGGAGCCCGACGACCCCGCCCTCGTACTCTCCAACGGGCACTGCATAGAGAGCGGCTTCCCGGCCGCCGGTGAGGTCATCGTCGATCAGCCGTCCAGTCGTAGTTTCGGCCTTCTCAACTCCGCGGGCAGCAGAGTCGCCACGCTGCGCGCCAGCAAGATCGCATACGCGACGATGACGGACACCGACATCTCGCTGTACCAACTCACCCGCACCTACGCCCAGATCCAGAGCAGCTACGGCATCAAGGCGCTCGAGATCAACGCCGAGCACCCGGTGCAGGGCACCGCCATCAAGGTCGTGTCCGGGTACTGGAAGCGGATCTACAGCTGCAACATCGACGGCTTCGCGTACCGCCTCAAGGAAGGCGAGTGGACCTGGAAGGACTCGGTCCGCTACACCTCCAGCTGCAACACCATCGGTGGTACGTCCGGCTCGCCCGTCGTCGACAACGCCACGGGCAAGGTCGTCGCGGTGAACAACACCGGCAACGAGGACGGCCAGCGCTGCACCGACAACAACCCGTGCGAGGTGGACGAGAACGGGAAGGTGACGGTGCGCCCGGGCATCAACTACGGCCAGGAGACGTACGGGATCGTGCCGTGCGTCGGCCTCGACAACAAGATCGACCTGGGGCGGCCGGGCTGCACGCTGCCGAAGCCGTGACGCCTGCGGTGCCGTGACGCCCGTGGTGCCGTGACGCCTGCGGTGCCGTGACGCCTGCGGTGCCGTGACGCCCGTGGTGCCGTGACGCCCGTGGTGCCGTGACGCCCGTGGTGCCGTGACGCCTGTGGTGCCGTGACGCTCGCCGTGCCGTGACCCGGAACGGGGCCCCGGCCGGGCCCCGGCGGCGGGGAGCTTCCCTCACCTCGAGTGATCCGTTCATATGTTCGAATACCGAGGTACCCTGGAGGCATGGCAGCACACCTCCAGGGTTCCCTCTTCGACCAGACCGACGAGATCCGTCCCAGTCAGCTGAAGGACGTACGGCGGACCGTGCTCGGGGACGGGGCGTGGATCGATGTCCTGCCCGGATGGCTCGGCGGGGCGGACGCGCTGTTCGAGGAGCTGGCGTCCGGTGTGCCGTGGCGGGCCGAGCGGCGCCAGATGTACGAGCAGGTGGTGGCGGTGCCCCGGCTGCTCGCCTACTACCGGGAGGGCGACGCACTGCCGCACCCCGTCCTGGACGAGGCCCGCGCCGCCCTCTCCGCCCATTACGCCGACGAGCTCGGCGAGCCGTTCGTCACGGCCGGACTCTGCTACTACCGCGACGGCCGCGACAGCGTGGCCTGGCACGGCGACACGGCCGGGCGGGCGTCCCGGGAGGACACCATGGTCGCCATCGTGTCCGTCGGTGCCCCGCGCGATCTGGTGCTGCGGCCCAGGGGCGGCGGCCGGCTCCCGGTGCGCAGGCCGCTCGGGCACGGCGACCTCATCGTGATGGGCGGTTCCTGCCAGCGGACCTGGGAGCATGCCGTGCCGAAGACGGCGCGCTCGGTGGGGCCTCGCATCAGCATCCAGTTCAGGACGCAGGGCGTGCGCTAGGCGGCAGCCGGGCGGGTCGGTGGTCCGTCCGGCGGATGGAGCGGCCGGCCAGCACGTCCGTACGGCGCCCGTCCTCGATCACGAACCTGCCGTCGATCAGCACATGCGGGATGCCGACCGGCAGCGTACGCGGGGACTCGAAGGTCGAGCCCGCCGCGACCGTGTCCGGGTCGAAGAGGACCAGGTCCGCGCGGTATCCCTCGCGGACCAGGCCGCGGTCCGGCAGGCGCAGCCGGGCCGCCGGGCGGGAGGTGAGGTGGGCCACCGTCTCCTCCAGGCCGAGGATGCCCAACTCCCTTGCGTACCGGCCCAGATAGTGCGGGAAGGTGCCGTACGCGCGCGGATGCGGTTTGTCGCCCTGGAGGATGCCGTCGCTGCCGCCCGTGTGGACCCGGTGCCGCATGATCTCCCGGACGTTCTCCTCGTGGCCGACGTGCTGGAGGATCGTCGAGCCGAGCCGGTCGTTGATGAGCAGCCGCCGGGCGGTGATCCACGGGGCCTCGCCGCGCTGGGCCGCCGACTGCGCGATCGTCTTGCCGACGCAGCTCGCGAGCCCCGGGTCGCTCACGCCCGAGATCTCGATGGTGTCCCACTCGATGGGTACGCCGTGGCAGCCGTCCGCGCCGATCTCCTCCATGTGGTGGCGGATCTTCTCGGCGGTGGAGTCGTCGCGCAGGCGCGCCAGGATCGCGTCCGGGCCGCCCTCGCTCGCCCAGCTCGGCAGCATCGCGACGAGCGTGGTGCAGCCGGGGGTGTACGGGTAGGTGTCCAGGCTGATGTCCGCGCCGGCGGCCAGCGCGTCGTCCAGCAGCGCGAGGAGATCGGGAGCCCTGCCCTTGTTCACGCCGAAGTTCATGGTGGCGTGCGCGAGATGGAGGGCGCAGCCGGCGTCGCGGGTGAGCGAGACCATCTCCTCGTACGCCTGGAGAGCCCCGGCGCCGTACGAGCGGTGGTGCGGGCAGTAGTAGCCGTCGTAGCGCGCCACCACCCGGCAGAGTTCGGTGAGTTCGGCGTCGCCCGCGTACATGCCCGGCGTGTAGGTGAGGCCGGAGGACATGCCGACCGCGCCCTGTTCGAGGCCTTCGGCGACGAGCTGCTTCATCCGGGCGAGCTCGGCGGGGGTCGCGGGGCGGTCGTCCCAGCCCACCGCGTACATCCGGACCGTGCCCTGCGGGATGAGGTACGCGGCGTTGACGGCGATGCCCTGCCGGTCGAGCCGGTCGAGGTACTCGCCGACCGTACGCCAGTCGAAGTCGACGTCGCAGCCGTCGCCGTTCCAGCCGGTGATCGCCTTGCGGACTTCGGCGAGGGTGGCTTCGTCGACCGGCGCGTACGACAGGCCGTCCTGGCCGAGCACTTCGAGGGTGACGCCCTGGGCGGCCTTGGCCTCGTGCGCGGGGTCGCGGAGCAGCGCGAGATCGCTGTGCGCATGCATGTCGATGAAGCCGGGGGACAGGGCGAGGCCGTGCGCGTCCAGGACGCGGGTCCCGGACAGGGCGGGGTCGCCCTCACGGCGTACGGCGGCGATGCGGCCGTCGTCCAGGCCGACATCGGCGCGGTACGAAGGTCCGCCGGAGCCGTCGATGACGCGTACGTCGCGGATGACGAGGTCCATGGCCCGGCCCCTCAGAAGAACGTGCGGATGTAGTCGGTGACCGTGCCGTCGGCCTCGACCAGCGGGATCAGCTGCCACTTGTCGAAGCTCGTGCACGGGTGGGACAGGCCCATGCCGACCCAGTCGCCGACCTCGAGCTCGGCCTCCGCGGTCGTGCGGACCCAGCCGTGCTGGTCGGACAGTCCGCTGACCGTGATGCCGTGCGCCGGGCGGATTTCGCCGGTGCGGCCGTCGCGGACGACCTGGGCCTCGGGGAGGTCGAGGTCGTATGCCGCGTCGCGCTTGCCCGCGTTGACGAAGGCCTGGTCGGGGGTGGGGCGGGAGACGACCTGGGCCCAGAGGCGGAAGGCGGGCTGGAGGGCGCCCTCCAGCGGGATGCGGTTGAACGGGGTGAGGTGGCGGTAGTGGCCGTCGTCGTGCGAGACGTACGCACCGGAACGCAGCAACTTCAGTACGGGGAGGGAGAGTTCGGGGATCTCGCCGAAGACGTCCGCGACCGCGTCGAACCAGGCGCTGCCGCCCGCGCTGACGACGATCTCCTCGGTGGCGGCGAAGCGGCCGGCCTTGTCGAAGTCGGCGGCGAGTGCCGTGAGGCGGCGCACCCAGGTGCGGACGCGGTCGCCGTCGGCCTGCGGTACCTCGCCCTCGTAACCCGCGACGCCGACGAGGCGGAGGGTTGCGGCGGCGGCGACCGCGTCGGCGACGGCTGCGCAGTCGGCTTCCGTACGTGCTCCGGTCCGGGCACCTTCGCCGGCGCCGAGTTCGACGACGACGTCGAGAGGGCGGGAGACGCCGGCGTCGCCGAGGGCCGCGTCCATCAGCTCGACTCCGCGTACGGAGTCGACGTAACAGATGAAGCGGAAGCCGGGGTCGGTGTCCAGCTCGTGCGCGAGCCAGCGCAGGGCGGCCGGGTCGACGACCTCGTTGGCGAGGAAGATGCGCTGGATCCCGTAGGCGCGGTAGACGCGGGCCTGGTGCGGGACGGCGGCGGTGATGCCCCAGGCGCCGTGCTCCAGCTGGCGGGCGAAGAGCTGCGGCGACATGGAGGTCTTGCCGTGTGGGGCGAAGACGAGGCCGTGGCGCTCGGAGTACGTCTCGAGGAGGGCGAGGTTGTGCTCGACGGACTCGGCGGAGAGGGCGAGTACGGGGGTGGTGAAGCCGCCGGTGAAGAGGTTGCGGCGCTCGGCCGCCAGGGCGCCGACGGTCAGGCCCGCGGCTTCGGCGTCCGGGGGGAGGGCCTTGAAGCGGTGGTCGACCGGTTCGTCGGCGAGCCGGTCGAGTCGTCCGGCGGCGATGTCGGTGGCGTCGGCAGCCATGGGGCCTCCTCGGGAGATTGCCGTACGGTACGTGCATTCTGTCGCGTTGCATTCCTTGCAACACCCATTGCGCACTTCGCTTATCGCTGTCTAACATCCGAGCCACGCCGGGTCAATGGAGTCTCCGGCGACCGACCAGCGAGGAGCTTGAGCGACTGTGACCGCGACCGTGCCGGGACCCGTCGACGTCGTCTGTCTTGGCGAGTCCATGGTCACGTTCCTGCCCACGCGGCAGGGGCGCCTCGCCGATGTGCCGTCGTTCGTACGTGGTATCGGCGGAGCCGAGTCCAACGTGGCGTGCGGTCTGGCGGCGTCCGGGCACAGCGCGAAGTGGGTCGGGCGGGTCGGCGCGGACGGCTTCGGTGAGCATCTGGTCGCGGCGATCGCGTCGTACGGCGTCGACACGTCGGCGGTGCAGCGCGATCCGCAGCGGCCGACGGGGATCTACTTCCGTACGGCCGGCGACCGCGCGGCCGATGCGCATGAGGTCCTCTACTACAGGGCGGGATCCGCGGCGTCGGCGATGTCGCGGTCGACGGTCCGGGACGAGGACGTGTGGTCGGGGCGGATCCTGCACCTGTCCGGGATCACGGCGGCGCTCTCGGCGGACTGCCTCGCCCTGATACGCGAGCTGACGACACGTAGGCCGGGCCGCGCGCTCGTCTCGTTCGACGTGAACTACCGCGTGAACCTGTGGCGCGAGGCCGAGGACCCGCTGGTGCTCCTGGACCTGGCGCGGGGCGCGGACCTCGTGTTCGTCGGTGAGGACGAGGCGGAGGCGGCGTGGGGCCTGCGCGGCGCGCCGGCGGTCCGCGCGGCGCTGCCGGAGCCGGAGGTGCTGATCGTGAAGCAGGGCGCGCAGGGGGCGACGGCGTACGTACGGGACGCGGAGCCCGTCCCCTCCCCGCCCCTGCCCGAACCGGGGGCTCCGCCCCAGGAGCCCCGCGCCTCAAACGCCGGCGAGGCTGATTTTCCGGCCCGCCCGGCACTGGCCCCGCGCAGCGGACCCGCCCCCGACACCGTCACCCACGCACCCGCGCCCCGCGTCGATGTCGTTGCCCACGTCGGCGCCGGCGACGCCTTCGCCGCCGGGTTTCTCTCCGCCACCCTCCGCGGGCTCCCCGCCCACCACCGGCTGCGGCACGGGCATCTCATGGCCGCCGCCACGCTCACCGCCGACGCGGATCTCGCCATGCCGCCCACGCGGGCGTATGCCGACCGGCTGGTCGCACTCGACGCCCGCGGCTGGGAGACACTGCACCTCGGCCCCGGCTGGACCGCAGCCGTGGATGAGGAGGTACCTACGCCATGAGCCAGACCGTCGATCGCGCCCTGAGCATCCTGCCGCTGCTCGCGCAGGGACCCGCCGACCTCGGACAGGTCGCCGACCGGCTCGGAGTGCATAAGTCCACCGCCCTGCGCCTGCTCCGTACGCTTCACGAGCACGGACTCGTCTACCGCCAGCAGGACCAGCGCTACCGTCTCGGCGCCCGCCTCTTCGCGCTCGCCCAGGAAGCCGTCGAGAACCTTGATGTACGGGAGATCGCCCACCCTCATCTCGTACAGCTCAACGAGCAGTGCGGGCATACCGTCCACCTTGCCGTGTACGAGGAGAGCGAGGTCCTCTACATCGACAAGGTCGAGAGCCGCTATCCCGTCCGGATGTACTCCCGGATCGGCAAGCCCGTCGCCATCACCGTCGCAGCGGTGGCGAAACTGCTGCTCGCCGACCTCCCCGAGGCCGAGCGGCGCGCTCTCGCCGAGAAGCTCGACTACCCCATGTACACATCCCGTTCGATCCCGAACCCCGCCGCGTTCCTCAAGGAGCTCGCCGTCGTCCGCGAACAGGGATGGGCCACCGACCTCGGCGGCCACGAGGAGTCCATCAACTGCATCGGCGCCCCCATCCGCGGGGCGGACGGCCGCGTCGTCGCGGCCATGTCGGTCTCCGCGCCGAATGTCGTCGTCACCGCAGAGGAACTCCTCACCCTTCTCCCTCTGTTGCGCCGCACCGCGGACGCCATCAGCCGGGAGTACTCCGGTGCTGTACCTGATTCCAAAGCCGTCCCACCCAAGGAAGCTCCATGAGCGAGAAGATCGCGATCACCCCCGCCACCCACACCGCACCGCCCGCGAAGTTCTCCCACGGCGTCCGCAAGGGCAACATCCTCCAGGTCGCGGGCCAGGTCGGCTTCCTGCCCGCCGTAGCGGGGCAGCCTCCGACGCCCGCGGGCCCGACCCTGCGCGAGCAGACCCTCCAGACCCTCGCCAACGTCAAGGCCGTGCTCGAAGAGGGCGGCGCGAGCTGGGACGACGTGATGATGACCCGCATCTACCTCACGGACGTGGCCCACTTCGCCGAGATGAACGAGATCTACAACGCGTACTTCGAGGAGCAGGGCCTCAAGGAGGCCGCCTCCGCCCGTACGACCGTGTACGTCGGCCTGCCCAAGGGTCTGCTCATCGAGATCGACGCCCTGGCAGTCCTCGGCTGACCTGCGGCTGATCTTGCACCACCCCGCTCTTCACGGCGCGGCGCTCTCCCCCCGAGCGCCGCGCCGTGATCCCCCACACCCAAAATCCCCCGAACAACGAGGTCCCCCGCCATGCTGCTCGCCGCTGACGCACCACCGGAGACCCCACCCCACACGGGCGGTCTGCTCCTGCTCATCGACGGCACCGCCGGTCTGCTGACCGTCGCCGCCCTCGGCATCGCGCTCCTTCTCCTCCTGATCATCAAGGTCAGGCTGCAGCCGTTCGTCGCGCTCCTCGCCGTCTCCATAGCCGTCGGCCTGGCCGCCGGCCTCTCCGTCACCGAACTCTTCGGCACCGTCCAGAAGTCCGCCGCCGTCTCGGTCATCGAGTCCGGCATGGGCGGCATCCTCGGACACGTCGCGATCATCATCGGTCTCGGCACCATGCTCGGCGCGATTCTCGAAGTGTCGGGCGGCGCCGAGGTGTTGAGCTCGCGCCTGCTGAACCTCTTCGGCGAGAAGCGCGCCCCTCTCGCCATGGGCCTCACCGGCCTGATCTTCGGAATCCCGGTCTTCTTCGACGTCGGCATCTTCGTCCTCGCGCCGATCGTGTACGCCGCCGCGAAGCGCTCCGGCAAGTCGATTATTCTCTACGCGATGCCGCTGCTGGCCGGTCTGTCGATGACCCACGCCTTCCTGCCGCCGCACCCCGGCCCGGTCGCCGCCGCCGGCCTGCTCCATGTCTCACTGGGCTGGGTCATCCTGATGGGCATCGTCGTCGGCCTCCCGGCGGTCCTCGCCGCCTGGTGCTACGCCGCCTGGATCGGCAAGCGTCTGTTCGTCGAGGTCCCGCAGGACATGCTGGAGGCCGCGGAGGAAGCCAAGGCCGCCGTGCGCGCCGAGCAGACCGCCGCGGGCCGCACCCCGCGGGAGCGCCCGGTCGGCCTCGGCACGGTCCTGGCCATCATCGGTACGCCGCTGCTCCTGATCCTCGCCGCGACGTTCTCCTCCATAGCACTGGACCCCTCCACGCTGCGCTCGGTCATCGAGTTCTTCGGTCACCCTTTCGTCGCCCTGACGATCGCGCTGCTGCTGGCGTACTACCTGCTGGGCCTGAGGCGCGGCTGGTCCCGCAAGTCCCTGGAGTCCGTGTCGACTTCGTCGCTGAAGCCGGTCGGCAACATCCTGCTCGTCGTCGGTGCGGGCGGCGTCTTCGGAGCCGTACTGAAGGCGAGCGGTGTCGCGCAGGCACTCTCCGACACCTTCAACGGCATCGGGCTGCCGGTCATCGTCCTCGCCTATCTGATCTCGCTGGTGCTGCGCGTGGCGCAGGGCTCGGCGACGGTCGCGATCGTCACCACGGCCGGCATCGTGCTGCCGCTGGTCGAGAACGGCGACCACTCACAGGCCTTCCTGGCGCTGGTCATCATGGCGATCTCGGCCGGTTCGATCTTCGCCTCGCATGTCAACGACGGCGGATTCTGGATCGTCTCCAAGTACTTCGGCATCACCGAGCGCGACACGCTCAAGTCGTGGACGGTGCTGGAGTCGGTGCTGTCGCTCGCGGGCTTCGCGATGGCGGCGGCGCTGAGTCTGGTCGTCTGACCGTACGGATGTGAGCAGGGTGCCCCGGGACTTCATCCGTCCCGGGACACCCTGATGTGCAGGCTTTCAGATCCGCAGATCCGTCAGCTCTTGCAGTACTGCTGTTCCTTGCCGATCGAGCGGTACATGCAGTCCGAGTTCTCCAGCAGCTGGAGCACCGCGTCCCGGTTGCGGCTCGTCTCGCGCTCGATCACCTCGTCGGGCGGGTAGAAGCCGCCACCGCCGAAGCCCGTCGGGTACATCTCGAAGGTGTATGCGAAGACCTTCTGGTTGCCCCACAGCCAGTCGTCGATCGAACCGTCCGTGATGTAGAGGTCGCTCGACTGCTCCGGGGTGTAGCCGTTGCTCGCAGCCATCTTCCTGCCCACCGTGGCGAAGGCGTCCCGGTCGTCCTGGGTCAGCCCCGGGGCGGTGTCGGCGTTGGTGTAGCCGAACGGCCAGAGCACCAGCTCGCTGTACGTGTGGAAGTCGATGGCCGTTTTGATCTGCTGCTTGCCGCCGACGACCCGGCTGCGGGCGAAGTCGGCGACCACCTTGACCTCGGGCGCGGACTCGGCCCCCGCGCCGCGGTAGGTCTCGGATCCGGCGGAGCCGGAAGATCCGCCGCAGCAGCCCCACTTGTAGTTCCAGTTGCGGTTGGTGTCCGTACCGACCGACGAGGAACCGGAGTTGGGCTGCCGGTTCTTGCGCCAGCTGCGGTAGGAGCCGGTGGCGATGTCGTACTCGCCGCCGTCCGGGTTGACGTCGGGGATGATCCAGATCTCGCGGCCGTTCACGGCGTTGGTGATCCGGGAGTCGGTGCCGTAGCCCGCGCCGAGCTCGCGCAGCAGATACAGCGCCATCTCGACGGTGAGGTGCTCGCGCGCGTGCTGGTGGTGGGTGAAGAGCACCTCGGGCTCGTTCTCGTCCGTCGCGACGTTGTCGCTGACCTTGACGGCGATGATGTCCCGGCCCTGGTAGCTCTTGCCGATGACGCGCTTGCTCATGATGCCCGGGTACTTGGCGATCCGCTGATCGATCTCGGCGGTCGCCTCGGCGTAGTTGTGATAGCGCGAGTCGGCCGACGGGAAGTCGAACGGCTCGACAGCCACGCCGCTCCTGGTTCTGGCCGGGGGAGCGGACAGAGCGACGAGCTTGTATCCGAGTGCGCGAAGCCGCTTCGCCTCGGTGGCGGTGGCGCTGACGACGAGGGAGTGCGCGTCGGCCTCGTCGACCGAGACGCCGGTGGCGGCGATGGCGGTACGGGCGGCGACGGTGGACGGGCCCTGGATCTCGTACTGGAGGATCTGCTCCTCCCCGGCGGCGGCCGGGGATGTCGCGTCGGGGGTGGCGGCTTTCGTGGGCGAGGCGTTGGCGGTGAACGGTGCGGCTACTGCGAGCGCCAGCAGGGCCGCGAGGGTGGCGGTCTTCCTGCCGCTCAGCTTTCCGTTGCCGCCGCCGCGTGGGCGAAGTCGCATGCTGTCTCCTGGGTGGGGAGTGTGGGGGGTTGCTCAGTTGCGACGCACGTGGTGCGGGTGTGTGCGCACATCTTGAGGGGCTGGCATGACCCGGTCAAGAGTGCGCTTCAGCCATCGGCACGCTACCGCGCGGAAGGGCCGAGACGTCGGACCCCTTTGCGTGATCACCCGAACGCGTCCCTGGTGACGCCTGTCACGCTCCGGGACCAGTGGGGAGGGCGGGCACGTTCATGGCAGGCACCGCCGATCGTCAAGCGGATGAGACCAACAATCAGCCACGTTCGCCCAATTGGAGATACATCGGAACGGGGGGTACTGCTGACCCCGGCCGACATCAGAGCCGTACGGCCCGGACGCCCTCGGTGTCCGGGCCGTACAGCATCCCGTCCCGCACCACCGGGTCGTCCGCCAGCGCCCCGTCGCACGGCACCCGCCACTGCGGTTCTCCGGTGGCGATGTCGTACGCCCACCAGGCCGTGTCGTGGCCGACGAGGGCCAGCCGGCCGACCGGGACCGGGAGGGTCCACGACGGTTGTTCGCGGTCCTGGCGCCACAGTTGGCGGCCGGTCAGGGCGGAGTGCGCAAGGACATAGCCGGGGCGGTCGTCGCCGATGCTCCGGCCGTCCTCGCCGTTGTACTGGTCGCCGGACGAGAGCAGCACCGTGCCGGTGTACGGAACCACCTCGTCGCGCGCGTGAGGGGCGGTTGTCGCCGTCCAGGTCCGGCGGCCGTCGGCGGTGGCGTGTGCGTGCAGATGGCCGCGGCCGTCGTGGAGGTAGGCCGTTCCGCCGTCCGGGGTCGCGGTGATCGTGCCGTCCAGGGCCGGGACGTTCCAGCGCGGGGTGCCGTCGGCCGCGTCGTACGCGTACAGACGGGTGTTGCCCTTGGGGCCCGAGACGAGGAGGACTGCGTCGGGGCCGAGTGCGAACGACGGCGAGTACTCGCCGCGGGCTGCCGCGACGTGCCAGCGGACCCGACCCGTGGCGGGGTCGCAGGCGGCCACGCCGTCGGGTGTCTCCTTGAAGAGAACACCGCGCTTCGGGTCGGGCGTGAAGAGCCAGGACGCGTCGCTGCGCCACAGGACACGGCCGCTGCCCGTGTCGATCCCGCACACCACGCCCGGCTCCAGCATCTTGCCGTCGTCGTCGGTCCGCGCGCGCAGCTGGACGCAGAGCACACTGCCGAGCACGAACGGCCGGTCGGGCTCGCCTTCCTCGACGAGCGGGCCGGTACGCCACAGGCGCTTGCCGTCGCTCGTGCGGTACGCGTGGACCAGCCCGTCCTGGCTCACGCGGAAGGCCGTGCCGCCCGCGACCGTGACCACGTCGGGTTCGGTGCCGGTCGACTCGCCGCCCTTCGCACTCCAGCGGGTGTCACCGGTCCCGGCGTCCAGCGCGTGCAGAAGGTCGGGACCTACCGTGGCGACGTAGACCGTGCCGCCGTCGACCGTGAGCTCGCCGTAGACACTGCCGTCGAACGTCCACGCCGTGGCCCGCTTCTTCGGCCCGTCCTCCTCCGCCGCGCTGCACGCGCCGACGACGCCGACTGTGGCCACCAAGCCGAGCGAGCCGCGCAGCAGAGTGCGGCGGCTGATGCCGAAGTCGTCCCCCATCACGTTCACAGGCGCAACGTACAGCAACGCGCGGCGACGTACAGCAGCGCCGCCGGGGGAGCGGCGGCGCTGCTTTTCCAGGGAGTCAGGAACGGCGGTTACGGGAGGGCGTGCACATGCGGACCCACCGCGTTGGACCAGGCGTTGCCCGACGTGGCGTCCCAGTTCGTGGACCAGGTCATCGCGCCGCGCAGCGAGGGGTATGTCTTGGACGGCTTGAAGGAGCCGCAGTTCGTGCCCCTGGCGAGGCAGTCCAGCGCGTTGTTCACGATCGTCGGGGAGACATAGCCGCTGCCCGCGCCACTGGTCGAGGCCGGCAGACCGAGCCCCACCTGGGCCGGTGCGAGACCGCCTTCCAGCTGGATGCAGGCGAGGGCGGTGAGGAAGTCCACCGAGCCCTGCGAGTACACCTTGCCGTCGCAACCGAGCATCGAACCACTGTTGTAGTACTGCATATTGACGACGGTCAGGATGTCCTTGATATTGAGCGCCGTCTTGAAGTACTCGTTCGACGTCGACTGCATGTCGATGGTCTGCGGGGCCATCGTGATGACGAGTCCGGTGCCCGCCTTCGACGACAGCGAACGCAGCGACTGCGACATGTACGTCGAGTTGAGGCCGTTCTCCAGGTCGATGTCGACGCCGTCGAAGCCGTATGTCTGCATCATCGAGTAGACGGAGTTGGCGAAGTTCGTGGCGGAGGCCGAGTCGTTGATCGTGACGGTGCCGTTCTGGCCGCCGATCGAGATGATCACGGACTTGCCGGCCGCCTGCTTGGCCTTGATGTCTGCCTTGAACTGGTCGACGGTGTAGCCGCCGAGCCCGGCCGAGTCGAGATTGAAGGTGACACCGCCGGGCGTGCCGGTCGCGTCGGCGAAGGAGACCGCGATGATGTCGTAGTTGGCCGGCACATCGCTGATCTTCTGGACGGTGGCACCGTTGTTGAAGTTCTGCCAGTAGCCGGTCACCGCGTGCTTGGGCACCGATCCGCCGCCTCCGCCGCCTCCGCCACCACCGGTGGCCGAGGTGGTACCGGTCACCGCCGCGGACTTGGCGGACTCACCGGCCGCGTTGGTCGCGGTCACCTGGAAATGGTACGAGGTGGATGCGCTCAGCCCGGTCGCGGTCGCCGAAGCGCCGGTGACCGACTGCACCTTGGTGCCGTTCTGGTAGACGTTGTAGCCCGTCGCGTTGGACACGGTGTTCCAGGACAGCGCCACGGAGGACGAGGTCACGGATCCGGCCGCGAGACCGCCCGGGGCGGCGGGCACGGTCGGCGAGGGGTCGCCGCCACCGCCGGCGTCGGGGCCGAAAACGGAGACGTCGTCGGCGTAGTAGGCGGCCTGCCCGTACCAGCCGTGCGTGTAGACCGTCACAGAGGTGGTGCTGCTGCCGGTGGTGAAGGTGGTGGACAGCTGCTTCCAGCCGGCGGAGTCCGGCGTCCAGGTGGAGACGTCCGTCGTGCCGGTGCCGCTCGCGCCGAGGTAGGTGTAGCCGCCCTGCACCCAGGCGCTGAGGGTGTACGTCGAGTTGGGCTTCACCGTGACGGTCTGCGTGCACTTTGCGTTGTCCTGCCCGGCAGGCGTGGCCTTGAGCGCGGAGGCGCCGCCGTGTACGGGGGAGGAGGCGGTGACGCCGCTGCCGCCGGAACAGGTCCAGTTGGTGAGCCCGGACTCGAAGCCGGCGTTCTTGGCGACGTTGATGTCGGCGGCCTCTGCGGTACCGGCGATGCCCATGAGGGAAAGCCCGGTTCCGACGGCGAGCGCCAGGGCGGCACCCAGCCATCTCCGTGAGCGTGTGGTGCGGTCCACTTGCTGCCTCCGGTGGGGGAGTTGGGGGGTGTGGAGGGGGTAGGGAACGGTGGCCACCGTTGGGCGTACAAACTGGTCCAGACCAATAAGGTTGTCAAGACCTCTGGCGATGATTCGTATACGGACGCGCACCGAGCATCCGGCGTGGGTGCGGGACGGCCGTGCTCAGTCCCCGTCCTGCAGCCGGTCCCCGGCGTATCCCGCCACGCACCCCACCACCAGCACCGCGTTGGACAGCAGAAGGCCCTCCGCCGCCAACTCCTCCCACTGCACAGCCATGTTGAGCAGCTGCGCCACGACCGGTACAGCGAACGCCGCCGTCAGGTGCCGGGGTGTCGAGGCCCGGTACGGCTCGTGGTGGACCCGCGCGGCCGCCCATGCCGCCGAGGCGATGCAGAGCGCGTTCGGCAGATGGATCAGGAGCAGCCGGCCGCCGAAGGTCTCCAGGCGCGGGCCCGTCGCCACGTAGTCGTAAACGAGTGTTGCCTGGGCGTACTCGGTGAAGACCAGGACGACGGCTCCGGCGGCCCAGGCCCGTACGAGCGCCAGAAACGCCGCACCACGCCGCTCCTGGTGCGCCCGCTGACAGCCGTATCGCGTCATCGCGCCGTGACCGTGATCGAGCTGATGATCTTCTTCAGGTCGCCGTCCGCGAGCCGTCCCCCGGCCGCGTCGATCCGTACGGCGTACGCCTTCTTCTGCGCGTCCAGCCCGGCGACGATCACGCCCTTGATCCGCGTCCCCTGCTGGACGAACTCGAAGTCGACGCGCCGGGCTTCCGCATCCTTGCCGTCCGGGCCCGTGACCTTGACGTCCCGCTGCCCGTGCAGCTTCGAGCCGAGCGCGATGCCCGCCTCCGCGCCGATCGCGGCCTCCTCCGCCGTATCGGCCTCGGTGAAGTCCAGCTGCACGGTGATCACGCCGACTGCGCTGCCGTCGGCGGTGAGGGTGGCGGCGGCCGCATTGTGCTTGCTGCGTTCCGCGTCGTTCTGCGGCTTGAAGGCGGGCGGATGGGCGACGGTGAGGGCAGGTGTCCGCAGCGTGCCCCAGTCCTCGGGGGCCCGGCCTGGCTTGTCCGTACCGCATCCGGCGGCGAACAGGGTGGCTGCGAGCAGCCACGCGGCGGCGGTCTTCTTCCGGCTACGCATCGCAGGTGCTCCCTCGGGCTGGTCAGTTGGCGCAGTAGCTGTACGGCACATAGTGACGACCGTTCCCATGGGGTGCGCCCAGGAACTCGGCGGCATTGAGGGTCTCCTCCTTCTTCTCGGTGGAGACCGAGAAGCCGAGGCTGAGCCCGAGATTCAGCTCGAAGCCGTACTCGGCCGCCTCCGTCTGACCTGTGTATGTCGTCTTGCTGGACAGGCCCTCGTCGAAGAGCAGCTGCCCGAATCTGTCGTCGGCACCGGGCCGTTGCGTCGGGGCGTGGGCGTTGAACATATAGGCGAAGGGCGCGCCGTACTGCCCGCTCCCGTCCAGCCAGTCCTGCGCGATCGCCCGTCCGGCATCGCCCTCGGCCCCCGGTGCGAACGTCATGGAGTTGGTGACGACCTCGATCCCGGTGGTCTGATCGCTGCCCTTGACCCCGCCGCTGCCACCCCGCTTGTCCGTGCCCGACTTGCCGTTGTCGCCGCCGACCTTCGCCCCGTCCTTGGTCCCGCCCTTCTCGACGGTGCGGGTCATGTCGATACGCAGCAGCTTGCCGGTCTTCTTGTCGTGGGTGACGGTGATGGTGCCGGTCTGCGTGGTGGACGCGGACGACTCACCGCTGAGCGGCCCGGCCTCGTACCCGACCTTGGTCCCGTACTCGATCGACGCGCTGTACGTATACGACTTGGTGCCGTTGAAGTCGTTGTCGGTCCAGGTCGCCTCGGGGGTGAACTTGAAGGACCCGCCGAGGGTCGCGCCGAGCTTCTTCTCGTCGCCGGCGGAGAGCTTGAGCCCGCCGGCGGCACTGGCCTCGAGCGCGACCTTGCCGTAACTGATGTGACGGTTGCCGAGCTTCTCCTCGATGCGCTTGCGCAGCTTCTCCTCCTCGGCGAGGGGCCCCTTGCCGAGGAAGTAGAGGATGCTGTTGCCGAGCCCGCCACCCTGGGCGTTGGCGTGCCGATTGGTGAGCTCGTACGTCTTGAGCTCCTCGAGGTCCTTACGGAAGGCGGCCGCGTCCGCCTCACTGTCGAAGACCCAGGTGTCGCCGTTGGTGACCTTGATCCCGGCGCCGAGCTCGACCTTGTCCGAGCCGAATTTCCCGATCTTGGCGCCGGGTTTCCAGTCCTTCTTGGCGGCGACGGAGGCGGCGTCGGTGAAGGTCATCATCACCCGCTGATCACGATCGTCGACGGCGCCGTCGCCGTTGACGTCGGTGTTGGCCTTGAAGCTCTGTTGCTGGAAGCCGTACTCCTCGCCCCACTCGATGAAGAGGATCTTGGCTTTTGCGCCGGCTTTGTCGGTGATGGAGGAGATCTGGCAGAGAGGGGGCTCGTAGTCGGCGTCGGTCCTGGGTTTGGCTTCGGGCCTGGGAGCCGAACTGCAGGAACCGCCCGTGATCACACAGCGGATCTTGTCGCCGATCACGCGGCCCACGTCCAGCGTCGTCACCGCGGCGATCAGGGCGATGAGGACCACCAGTATTCCGATGTACTCAACGGCCGTGGTGCCCCGGTCGCGTGCCGGGTTTCGTTCTCGGTGCCGTCTCATCCGACGTCCCCCTCGGTGGCCCCATGCCTCTCGCACAAGGAATCGGATGTGGAGCGTACGAAGGAGCGCGCCGGGTCGGCTTGGGCCCGGAGACCCAAGGCGGGCCCAAAACAGAGCTGCTACGGCATGAATTCACTTCCGTGAAACGAGAGTTAACCTCTGACGCCTTCGCCCGTTTTCGCCTGTGCGGAGCGTGTGCGGGTTGTGGCCCAGAGATCTGAAAGGTGTTCTCTGCCTCGTATGACGTGGATAAAGTGCTGAAGCAGAAGCACGGAGCTGTAGGTATCTGCGGTCGCCGGAACCCCGGCGCCCGGAGCTGAACGGGGAACCAGCGTGCCGACCGCAATAGCTGTCACCAGCGCCGATCTGGTGCTGCCGCCTACCGACCACCAGACCCCCACTGCGGCTCTGCTGCAGGCGCCGGATGCTCAGCCCCTGGATGCCGCCCTTGCCGACATGACCGTCCTGCTGGAGCAGCACGGCTATGTGATCGCGCTCTATCCCGCGTCCATACCCGTCGCCCACGAACGCCGGCTGCACACCGTCCGGTCGGTCCTGGAGAGCGACCGGATCGCGCTCCTCAAGCTGGATCTGCCGCCGCTGGGCGTGGCCGTACTGGGGCGCCAGCTACGTCAGTTATCCATCTGCGACTTCAGCGCGGGGATCGTCGCCTCCGCCGCCCGCCTGCTCTCCCACTACATCTACGCGGGTGCGCTGCTCAACTCCGTCACCAAGCTCGACCGAGTACCGGTGAGCCTGAAGTCCCATGCCAAGTCCTGGGTTCCGGGCTCCCAGTTCGCCGTACTCGCCAACCCCGGCCCGCAGCTGATCAAGATTGGCACGGGTCAGCTCGCCGGTCCCGAGTTCAGTACGCAACTGCTGTTCGCCAAAGGACAGTTGCAGACCGAGTGGGTGACCTCGACACTGGCTCCGGCATGGCAGGTGCAGGCAGTGCAGGAGACCGCACTTCTTTCCGACTCCCCTCGCTGGTGGGGCACGTCCAGACTGATCGAATTCGCCGCCTACCTGCCCGATATCTCCGTGCTCTACCAACTGGTGTCGTCCGTACGGCGAGAGGTGTGCACCTGGTGCGGAATTGAACTCATCGGTGATCGCTGCGGCTTCTGCTCGGCGCCGCTCGCCCCTGCCGAGAACCAAACGCGCACGCCTGGTGTCCTGAACCAAGGGGCCCCCATGCACCAGAGGTCGTAACCGGCGGCTGGGGCTGCTCCCCGGACGCCCCACCTCAACGGCCCAGCCGCAGCAGCTCAGGTACGTGCACAGTCCCGACTCTGTCCACTCCGTCAACGCTTCTGAACGAGGTTCTCCTGCCCATGAATTCACGTCAGCGCCGTGGCGTCATACTTCTGCTCCTGTCGGTTCTCTGCGCCTTCGGTGTGTTCGCCGGCGTTCTGTCCGTCATCAGTGATGTGAATTCCAAGGTCGGGCCCGAGGTCACGGCGTACCGGATCAAATCCGACGTGGCCCCTTACACGGTTCTGGAGCCGGGGCAGTTCGAGAAGATTTCCATGCCCAAACGCTGGCTGTCGCAGAATGCGGTCACCGATCTTGCGGTGGTGAAAGACAAGATCGCTGTCACGCAGCTCAAGAAGGGCTCGTTGCTGCAGGACGACATGATGGTGAGGAAGCCCGCGGTCGGCAATGGCGAGCAGGAGATCGCCATCATGATCGACGCGGCCACCGGTGTGGCAGGAAAGATCACGCCGGGTTCGCTGGTGAACATCTTCGCCACCTTTGCCGGGAAGAAGGAAGGGGACGTGGACCAGTCCCGCATCATCGTCCCCAACGCCAAGGTCATCGACGTCGGCCGGATCACCGCCCTCAAGCCCGACAAGGACGACCGGGGCAGCGGACTCACCCAAGCCGTGCCGATCACCTTCGCCCTCAACACCACGGATGCCCAGCGTCTGGCCTACGCCGAGTCCTTCGCCGAGCACGTCCGCCTGGCACTTCTCGGCAATGGCAGCCCCACCACGCTGCGCCCGGGAGACGGCACCTACACCCTCGACGAAGACAAGAACAAGTGAGGGCTGTATGACCACGCGAATCATCCCGGCCGTCGGCGACGCCGATGCCGCCCGATCCATCGCCACCCTGCTCAGCCAGCTCCCGGACGCGGAGCCGGCCAGCCCGGTGGGCGACTCGACCACGCTCCTCGACACACTGGCCCGACTGGCCGGCGAGTCGATCGACGAGCTGCCCGAGGTCGTCCTCGTGCACGAGCGGATCGGACCGGTACCGGCACTCGAGGTGATCCGGGAAGTGGCACTGCGCTTTCCGGCGGTCGGGGTCGTGCTCATCACCACCGATGCCAGCCCCGGGCTGTTCTCGGCGGCCATGGATTCGGGTGCGCGAGGTCTGATCGGACTGCCACTGAGTTACGAGGAGCTGGTCACCCGGGTCCAGGCGGCGGCCGGCTGGTCCGTCGGCGTACGCCGCCACCTCGGGCAGGGTACGGAGGTCTTCTCCGGTCCGGGTGGCACAGTCGTCGCCATCGCGGGCGGCAAGGGTGGCGTCGGCACCACGCTGATCGCGGTCCAACTGGCTCTGGCGGCACAGGCATCGGGCCACCACACCGCACTCGTCGACATGGATCTGCAGGCCGGTGACATCGCCTCCTATCTGGATGTGCAGTTCCGTCGCTCCATCGTGGACCTGGCGGGCATCCAGGACATCTCGCCCCGTGTGCTCCAGGACGCGGTCTTCCACCACGAGACCGGGCTCGGCCTGCTGCTCGCTCCCGGCGAGGGCGAACGCGGCGAGGAAGTCACCGACCGGGTGACACGACAGGTCGTCAGCGCGCTGCGCCAGCGCTACCAGGTCGTGGTCATCGACTGCGGCTCACAGATGAGCAGCGCCAATGCGACCGCCATCGAGATGGCGGAGAAGGCGGTGCTGGTGACGACCCCGGACGTGGTCGCGGTGCGCGGCGCCAAGCGCATGGTCCGGCTCTGGGACAGGCTCCAGATCCGCAAGGCGGAGGAGACCGTCACTCTGGTCAACCGGCATATACGCAACACCGAGATCCAGCCGGCGCTGATCGAACGGATCACCGGCACCCGGGTGGCCTCCATCGCCGTCCCGTCGAACTTCAAGGAGCTCCAGGGCGCGGTCGACGCCGGCCGAATGCAGGACCTGGAGGCCAAGAGCACCGTGAAACAGGCGCTGTGGGGCCTGGCCGGAGAGCTCGGCCTGGTGCAAACGGCGGAGAACGAGGGCAAGGGCAGGGCCAGGGGCGGAAGGGCCGCGAACGACCGGGGGTCGCTCGCTTTCGGACGCCGTTCACGTGGCGACGCATCGAGTGACGGGAAGTGAGGGGCAGGAGGATGAGAACCAACTGGCCCGGAAGGCATGTACGGGTCGGCGTGCGGGCCCGAAAACGGGGACTCGCAGGCGACCGCGGCCAGATAGCCGTCGAGTTCATCGGCATGCTGCCGATCATTCTCATTACGTGTGTGCTGCTCTGGCAGGCCGTGCTGTTCGGATACGCGTACACCCTGGCGGGCAATGGCGCGGACCGGGCGGCGCACGAGGCAGGCGTCACCTACGGACAGCTGGACACGGCAGCACAGTGCAACGAGGGCGCGCGCCTGGGCGTGGCCGACCCGGACTACGAGTTCAGCGAGAACTGCAGCCCGGATCTGGCGCACAACACCATGCGGGCGAGCGTCGGGGTGAAGGTCCCGGTGCTCATACCGGGCCTGATCGACTTCTCGTTCGGCACGGTGACCGGCAAAGCCAGTTCGCCGCTGGAGGGCTGAACCGATGACCAGGCGCAGAGACGACAGGGGCGCGACCGCGGTCGAGTACATCGGATTCCTGCCGATCCTGATTCTCATCGGGATCTGCCTGCTGCAGTTCGGTCTTGCCGCGTACGCCATGCAGCAGGCCGGCACCGCAGCCCGCACCGCCGCCCGTATCGGATCTCAGAGCAATGACGCCGCGGCCAAGGCGGCGGGCGAGGCAGCCGTCAGCGACCTCCTCCAAGAGGGCACCGACGTCGACATGAGCGGCGGTTCCACCGATGACGCCAAGGCGACGGCCACCGTTCGGATTCCCTCGGTCATTCCGGGCTTCTCGTTCGACCCGGTGAAACGTACGTCCATCATGCCGCGCGACTGACGAACAGACCCGCACAGCGAAGGAGTGGGAGTACTGATGAGCCTTCTGGAGCGCCGAGGCGCCCCCGAGGAGAACGGCGGGAACCGCGAAGACGGTCATCTCGTCGCGACCTACCGGGCGAAGCTGCTTCAGGAGATCGATCTCGCGGAGATGTCGGCGCTCGCCGCGGTGGAGCGCCGCGTCCGGCTGGAGCGCGTACTCGGCCACATCATCAGCCGCGAAGGTCCCGTCCTCTCGACCGTCGAGCGCGCTCAGCTGATCCGGCGGGTCGTCGACGAAGCCCTCGGCCTCGGAATCCTCGAACCCCTTCTGGAGGATGCGTCGGTCTCCGAGATCATGGTCAACGGCCCGGACCAGATCTATGTGGAGCGCGGTGGCCGGGTCGAGCAGCTCTCGATGCGGTTCGCCTCCAACGACCAGTTGATGCAGACCATCGAACGTATCGTCTCCACCGTCAACCGCCGGGTGGACGAGTCGAATCCGATGGTCGACGCCCGCCTTCCCAGCGGCGAGCGCGTCAACGTGATCATCCCTCCGCTGTCGCTGACCGGCGCCATCCTCACCATCCGCCGCTTCCCCAGAGCCTTCACCCTGCGGGAGCTGATCGGGCTCGAGTCGCTCGACGAGCCGATGCTCTATCTGCTTTCGGCGCTGGTGCAGTCAAAGATGAACATCATCGTTTCCGGTGCCACCGGCACCGGAAAGACCACACTGCTCAACGCCCTGTCCGGGCTGATTCCCGAGGGCGAGCGTGTCATCACCATCGAGGACTCGGCCGAGCTGCAGCTGCAGCAGTCGCATGTGATCCGTCTGGAGTCCCGCCCCCCGAACGTCGAGGGCAAGGGGCGGATCACCATTCGCGACCTCGTACGCAACTCGCTGCGTATGCGCCCGGATCGCATCATCGTCGGCGAGGTCCGCGGCGGCGAAACACTTGACATGCTCCAGGCGATGTCGACCGGTCACGACGGCTCTCTCGCCACCGTCCACGCCAACAGCGCCGAGGACGCGCTGATGCGGCTGCAGACCCTCGCCTCGATGTCCGAGGTGGAAGTCCCCTTCGCCGCCCTGCAGGACCAGATCAACTCCGCCCTCGATGTCATCGTGCAGCTCACCCGCCATGCCGACGGCTCCCGGAAGATCACCGAGATCGCGATTCTCGACTCGCACGGTCGCGAGCCCTTCAAGATCGTCTCGGTGTGCCGCTTCCTGGCCCAGCCGATGGAAGCCGACGGAAAGATCCACGGGCACTTCGAGTACTACCCGCTGACCCGCCGGGTCGCCGACCGCCTCTACATGGCCGGTCAGCCCGTCCCTCAGGCCTTCGGTATCGCACAGTCCGACGAACAACTCGCCTCCAGAGAAGCCAAGTAGCGAGTAGGTGCCAGGAAATGAATCGACTGGATCAGCTGACGATCGGCGCCACACTGCTCTTCAGCGCGCTCCTGATCGCGGGCGTCCATACCTACGCGTCGGGCAAGGCCCAGCGCGCGGCGCTGGAACAGCGCCTGTCGTCGACGCAGCAGATCACGACGACCGGGCGGCGGCGCCGCTTCAGGGGCTTGGACCGCAGGCTGAAGCAGACCGGCTTGGGCAAGAAGATCGAGCGACGGCTCGCCGCCACGGGCCTGGATCTCACCCCGGGAGAGTTCTTCGTCTACATGGTCGCCGCCGTCGCCGGGCTCTGGCTCCTCGCCAGCTCGATACTCGCTTCCTTCTTCGGCCCGATCGCGGGACTGATTGCGCTCTGGTCCGCGTTCGCCTTCCTCAACTGGCAGCGCCAGAAGCGCATCGAGAAGTTCATCAACCAGCTGCCCGAGCTCTCCCGCATCATCGCCAACGCCACCCAGGCGGGCCTCGCCCTGCGGATGGCGATCAGCCTCGCCGCCGAAGAGCTGGATGAGCCGGCCGGAGACGAACTGGCCAAGGTCGCCAACGCCCTCGCTCTGGGCCACTCCATCGACGACGCTCTCGGCGAGCTGGCGGACCGGCTGCCCTCCCGCGAATTGGTCGTTCTTGTCACGACCCTCGTCCTCTCGAACCGCTCCGGTGGCGCCATCGTCAGCTCCCTGCGCAACCTCACGGAGACGCTGGAAGAGCGCAAGGAGACCCGGCGCGAGGTCAGGACCCAGCTCTCTCAAGTGACGCTGACCGCCTACATCGTCCCCGGGATGGGCCTCGCGATGCTGATGCTCATGGACAGCGTCTGGAACGGCGCGCTGGACAAGATCACCGGCAACACGCTGGGGCAGGCGGTCGTCCTGCTCGCCCTGGGCCTGTATCTCGTCGGCTTCTTCCTCGTCCGTCGCCTGGCCAAGATCGAAGTCTGAGGAGGCGCCATGGATCTGCTGCTCGCACTCGCCGCAGGGCTCTGCGTAACCGGCATCTTCTACGGGATCAGGCTCTACCGCGCCGATGCCAAGCTGCCGACGGATCTCGCTGTCGCCCTCGAAGTGGGCTCCACCCGCACCAGCGCCGTGGGCAGCGGCATCGACCGCCTCGGCATGCGCTATGCGCCCGCGGTGCTGCGGATGATGGGCCCCAAGCGAGTGAACAAGCTGCGGGAGAGGCTCGACAAGGCGGGCAACCCGGGCGGTCTGACCGTCGACCGGTATGCGGCCCGACGTGCCGTCTACGGATTCATCGGCGCGTTGGGGGCGTTCGCCCTGCTCATCAACGCCCATCCTTTTCTCGCCCTGCTGTTCGTGGCTTTCGGCATTTGGTGGGCGGAGGTCGGAATCTGGGCGGCCACCCGCGCGCGCAAGGCCGCCATCGAGCGCACGCTCCCGGACTTCCTCGATGTGCTGGCGGTCGTCGTCTCCGCAGGCCTCGGCTTCCGCCAGGCACTCGACCGGGTGGCGGAACGGTACCGGGGGCCATGGGCCGATGAACTCAAGATCACGCTGCGCCAGATGGACATGGGTGTCAGCCGTCGCGACGCCTTCGAGCAGCTCCGCAAGCGCAACGCCTCCGAGCAGGTCGCCCAGTTCGTCACCGCGCTCCAGCAGGGCGAGGAGCTCGGCGCGCCCATCGTCGACACCCTGATCGCCATTGCCAACGACATGCGCCGTACGGACGCCCAGAACGCCCGCCGCAGAGCGTCCAAGGCCGTCCCGCAGGCGACGGGCATCGTGACCATGCTCATGGTCCCGGCCACCATCCTGCTCATCGGAGCCGGCATGTTCCTCGGCTCGGGCATGAGCATCGGCGGATGAGCAGCGGATCCCGAGGAAGGGGGACAGGCACATGGTGCTTCACCCGGTGTCCACCGGACCGGCCGGCATCGTGACGGCGGACGGCGTGCTCGGCGTGGCAACCGGCGACGCCGCCCCGGCCGAACCCGCGCTCAAAATTCAGCTGAGCGCGCTGCAGGCCATGTGCCGACAGGTGTTCGGATTCCGGCTGGCGATGATCGCGCTGGCCACCCCGTTGGCCATCATGGGTACGGCATCGGGCTGGCCGACCCTCCTGGTCGGCATCGCGATCCTGGTCACCTTCATGGGGTCGTACGTCCTCTTCCGCGACTGGGAGCGCTTCGGCCCGCTGCTGCTGCGGCACCCGTGGCTGCTCGGCATCGACGCCTTCTTCGGCGCGCTGCTGCTGATCACCGCGACCCCGGCCAGCCCGCTGAGCTACGTCACCATCTGCACGCCGCTGCTGGCGGGACTTGTCTACGGCTGGCGAGGCGCCGGTGTCTTCGCCGCACTGACCATCCTGATCATCTTCGCCGCCTATGGAGCCAACACCGAGCTCAGGGTCTCGATCGCCGGCTCCACGCTGCTGCCGGGCCTGTGTGCCGTGCTGGGCGCGGTCGGAGTCAGCCTGCGCCAGCTGATGCTCCGCTTCGGCACGGCGACCCAGGCGCTCAGCGACGTACGCTCACGGCTCGCGGTGACCGAGGCCGTCGAAGGTGAACGTGCCCGACTGGCGCGGGAGATGCACGACTCTGTCGCCAAGACCCTGCACGGCGTCGCGATGGCCGCCGACGGCCTGGCGTCCTCCGCCGACCGGATGGACCCGCTCACCGTCAAGCACCAGGCCGGCATGGTCGCCAGATCCGCCCGCCGTGCCGCCGCCGAGTCCCGTGAGCTGCTCTCCGACCTGCGCCGTCAGACCGACCTCGGCGCCGCCGGGGTGGATGTCGTCGCCGAGCTCAGCGCCCGTACTGATGATTTCGCCCGGAAGACCGGACTGCGGGCCACCTGGCGCACCCTCGGTGACGCCACCGTCCCCGATGTCCCGCACGCCGTCGCCCGCCACCTGCTGACCATCGCGTCCGAAGCGATGGAGAACGCCCATCGCCACGCCCGACCCACCTGCCTCGACGTGTCCGTGGGCGTCGTGGACGGAGCCTTACGGATCAGTGTCTACGACGACGGGCGCGGCCTGCCGCCAGGTACGTCGCTCGACGACCTCAGAAAGGCGGGTCACTTCGGACTCGTCGGCATGGTCGAGCGCGCGGCCGGAATCGGCGCCCGCATCCGCATCGGCCGTGGACGGGCGACCAGAGGAACCGAAGTCCGCCTCGAGATCCCCGTCAATGCCCTACTGCCCAGCGGCCTGCCGGCCGCCGTACACCCGTCGCCCACGAGCTGGCCGGTCCCAACCGACAACAGTCCCCACACACTCTGAAAGGAGGCCGCACCATGCCGGACGATTCGTCGTACACATCCGGACAGCAGACGCCGAGGTCGCACGTGTCCCAGCACACGTCGTCGCACAGCACACCCATGCGCTCCGAGCACACTCCTGCCCAAGTGCCACTTCCCCCGCCGGCCGCGGCATCCGGAGGGTTCCCCGCCCTTCCCACTCCGGCGGCACCTGCACCGTTGCGGGTCGTCGTCGCCGATGACAACCCCGTAGTACGGGCCGGGCTCCAAGTACTGCTCTCCGGCCGCGAGGACATCGCGGTCGTCGCCGAGGCCGCCGACGGACGGCAGGCCTATGAGATGGCCCAGCAACACCGCCCGGACGTGGTTCTGCTCGATGTGCGGATGCCCGGCGTCGACGGGATCTCCGCGCTGCCTCACCTGGTGCGTATCGCGCCGGTGATGATGCTGACGTACAGCCGTGAGAGCGAGATCGTGCAGGAGGCGCTGCGCCTGGGGGCGGGGGGCTACCTGGTCCACGGGGAGTTCAGCGCGGACCAACTCGTCGACGCCGTGAAGGACATAAGGCAGGGCAGGGCTTACTTCACGGCCACCGCCGCCACCGCCCTGCTGGCCCATATGCGGGGCGAACCCGCGCCGGCGGAGCCGCATCCGTTACCGGAAGGGCTGGGGCAGGCGTTCACCACCGGTGCTCCGTACGGAGGGGGTCCGGGCGCTCCGCAGACACGCGATGGTGCGACTGCACACACTGAGGCGCCGCGAGTGGATCCGCACTGGAGTCCCAACTCCGGTCACCAGCCCGGCTCCTATGTATCAAACTCGTTGCAGTCGCTGCATGACTCTTCGCGTATGCAATCGAATGTGGGAGAGTCTTCGGAAGCGCGGCATGCAACGGGCCACGGCTCGACCCAACAGGCGGGATCCAGGCCGCAGTTCGGGCTGAGCTCAAGGGAGGCGGAGGTGATGGACCTGATCGCGTCGGGCATGACCAATCAGCAGATCGCTGCCACCTGCTTCATCAGCGAGAAGACGGTCAAGAACCACATCAACCGCATCTTCGCCAAGCTGCACAGCGCCAGCCGCAGTGAAGCCATCGCGGTATGGCTCGGCACCGCACGGGGATACGGCGGCGGCGGTGCGCCGAGGGGGGCGGTCGGCCATGGCTGACAGGGCCACGATGCGCGATGCGGGCCTTCGGACCCAGCTTCCGAACGTCCGGGCCCAGTCTTCCCTTTGGGCCTTGGATTGGGCCCTGGGACCCTCTGTCGGAGCCATCGGTCCGGCGTACGTTTCTCGTGTCGAAAGCGGCACCGGCCAGGAGGAAGCCGGTAACGCGGAAGGCGCTCAGGAGACATACGAACCGGCCGGTGTGCGGCCGGCCGGACCCGGAGGGGAACACCATGTCGAAGGACCTCGCGCTCAAGGCCGCCGTTGCGACGCAGCTTCGTGTGAGCGGCTGGAAGAACACAGCGATCGAGCGCATGAGCCGCAGGGCCGACAAGGGTCAGACCTCGGTCGAGTACATCGGCATGCTGGTGGCGGTCATCGCGATCATCGCAATCATCGTGACGATGAAGCAGGACATCGGCGAGACGATCGGCAAGAAGATCAAGACGGTTGTCGGCACGGCCGGCGGCTGACGCTTGCTGGAGTGACCCGCAGGCAACGCGAGGCAGGGCAGGCTTTCCCCATCTACATCACGGTGGTGGCGGGCCTGCTCTTCCTCGCGTTCGCGTATTTCGTGGTCGGCGTGTCCGCCGATCAGCGAAACGGTGCCCAGGGTGCTGCCGACGCCGCCGCGCTGGCCGCAGCCCGGGATGCCCGGGATCAGATCGTGGACGAGCTGCTCGGGCCGAAGCTGCCGGAGAACTGGGCGGAGCTCATCCTCGGCAGGGGATTCGAAACCGGCGCCGCGTGCGCCATCGCCGACGACTACGCGCAGAAGAACGACTCGGACAGTACCGGCTGCCATGGCTATTACGGGCAGTACTGGGGGTTCACCGTCGGGGTCGAAACGAAGAAAACCATCGGCGATTCGGTGATCCCGGGCACGGCGGACAAGAAGGGCGAGGCACAGGCCAGGGCCGTCGTCGTGCCCGAATGCTCGTTGAGTGGCGCGAAGCTCGACTGCGACGGCATGGCTTCGTTGATCGACCCGGACGACCTCGGTAGCGTGCCGGACCTGGCTGACCTCTTCACCGTTCGTCTGATCGACGCGAACTGACCGAGTGACAACTAGCAGAGGAATGCAGTGATGAGCATGCGGCAGATCTCACAGGCGCGCAGGGCGGCGGCGGCCGTCACCGCGGCGGTGGCGCTGATCTTCGCGCTGGCCGCGTGCGGCAGCGACGGTGACAGGCCCGACAAGGACTCCGACTCCGGCCAGTCGACCCCGGACAACGGAGGCGCCGTCGACCAGGGGGGCAAGGGGGATCCAGGCAGCGCCAAACCTCAGCCGGACAAGGTTATCGCCACCTTGAAGGGCGAAAAGGGGATCGAACTGGATATCGCCGCCGCCGTACGGGACTCGGGTGGCTTCGTCACCATCAATGGAAACCTCCGGAACACAACGGACCAGGACTTCCAGGACACCACGGACTGGCGTGGGTCCGAGTTGGAGATCGCTCAGGCTGTCGGAGGCGGTTCGCTTGCCGGGGCCACTTTCGTGGATTCCAAGGAGAAGAAGCGCTACTACGTTCTGCGAGACACTGAGAACCGCCCCCTCGTGACTACTCTCAGCAGTGTCGAGGCCAAGTCCACTGTCCCTGTGTTCATGCAGTTCCCCGCGCCGCCCGAGACCGTGAACCAGGTGACGTTCTCGCTACCTACTTTCCAGTCTGTGACGCTCCGGCTCGGAAGCGAGTGAGGGTATGCCAGTCCTTTCAGGATTCGTGCGCGGCAGGGCCGTGTTCATCGGCTCCATCGCCCTCGCTCTGACTGTTGTTGCCGTCCCGTCGGCAGGCGCCGACGACGGACCGCGCCCCAAGGCCACCTCCGTGTACAAGGGGAAGATCGACGTCAGCGACCCCGACCTCAAGATGGTCGACGGAGCGACGCTCGCTCCGGGCAAGGTTCTGGAGATCAAACAGGTCGTCGGCGATGAGGCGGGCGACCAGCAACGTGAGGATTCGAATTCCGAGGTCAAGTTCAGCCTGCAGGCCGAAGTCCTCTTCGGTAAGGACAGCGCCGAACTGAGCAGCGACGCCAACTCCCGTATCAAGGCGATCGCCGAGGAGATCAAGAAACAGAACGCCACGAAGGTCCGGGTGTTCGGCTTCACGGACGATCTGGGGTCGGCATCGCACGGAGATCTGCTCTCCAAGCAGCGGGCCGACGCGGTGCACGGGGTTCTCTCCAAGGAACTCGCCGCTGTAGGCATCACCTATGAGATCCGGGGATACGGCGAGCAGTTCCCGATCGCGGAGAACACCTCCGAGGAAAACCGCAGGAAGAACCGGCGCGTGGAGGTCTCCTTCCCGCGCGGCACGGCTTCGTAGTCTCCTGGTTCTGGATCACTTCTTGTAGGGTCTCAGATTTCTTGGCCAATTCTCAGAAGAGATGGCCAAGAGATGGCAGATATGCCGTAGTTCTGAGACTGCCAGGTCGCAAGGTTCACTCGTTTCGGTGGCCCGGACTTCGGTCCGGGCCACCCGGGCGGTGATCGCTGGCAGGCTGGCCGTCGCCGACCTGCTGGAGCGCTGGAACCTCGGTCTTGGCACCTCGATCGCCGAGCGGCGCATGGCCCTGCGACTGTCGCGGAAGCAGGTCGGTATCGAACTGCCGGAGAACGAGGCGGAGTCGGTCGCCTCACTGCCGTCCGTACGCAAGGCCTTGGGGCAGGAAGCGGGGCGGTCCGAGACGGCAGAAGCGGAGCCGGTCGTCGCCGAGACAGGGGATGACGACGACGCCGATCTGGAAGACCTGACTGACGAGGGCGACTTCTACGCGGATGCCCTGGAGGATGCGTGAGCCCTGTTGCCGGACTGCCGAACCTGGCAACTTGGCTCTGTCGAAGAAGGAGGACTTCAAGGCATTCGCCGACGCCCCCCGACGCGGCCGGCCCGAGTTATTGACGCGGGCCCAGCTCAGGGCGTTGAGCACGGAGGCGAGGGCAGAGTACGACCGCTTGCGGCGGATCTGGCATGCCAACCTCGGCCCGATCAAGACCCCGCAGCTGAACGAGCTCCACGAGGATCTGTGGGACATCGTCGACAGCAACCTGCAGGACGGTGACAAGGCCAAGGGTGCCGTGGCCGTCGACGCCTTTCCGGGCCTGGGCAAGACGACGTCGGTGCTGGCCTTCCTCCGCGAGTTCCACCGCAGAGAGATCGCCGAGAACGGTGAGTTCACCGCCCAGGGGCACGAGCGGTGGCCGGTCTGCCGCGTCGGGCTGACGGGCAGCGGCATCGAGGTGAGTAATCACCTCAAATGGATCGCCAACGAATTCCCCGTGACCCTGCTGATGATCGGAGTCGGACTCGTCGACAAGGGTCTGTTCAGCGAAGGCGAGGCGACAGGGGACGCGGCACTGGCCCAGACCGGCCGTCGCACCACTCGGCTGAGCTGGAATCCGTCAGTCCATCGATGTCGTCGCCCGGCACCTGGGCAAGGCCACCGCCGGCTTCATGGCCTCCCGCATGCTCAACCAGCTCCGGGAACACCGCCACTGGCCAAGCATCCAGACCGCGCTCACCAACATCGCGGAACACCTCGACGCGCAGCCGGCCCCGATCAACTACCAGCGACGACGACGCATCGACTCCACCCACCTACTGACCGACGACGAGTGGGCCGACATCGCCCGACAGCTCGGGACCGTCGCTGCTGCCAGACAAATCCACTGATGACCCAGCGGAAGGGAACTACAGTCCACGATGGGAGAGAGCGAGCATGATGACGCTGAACAAGACGGGATCCCGCCGGATCGCTGTCGACGGGATCACCTACCGTTGGCGGATTCGCAGAAAGCCCTCCTACATGCAAGGTCTCTGCTGGACACCCTTGGTTTACGCAGTTGAACTCGCCAGCTCCGACCGTCCGGGCGCGACGTTGGTGATCACGACTGGACAGGCGCACCCCGGTAACTGGTTGGGCATTGAGGCAGAGCCCGTTCGGCCGGCTCATGTTGCCGCGAGCATCAAGGAGGCGCTGGCTCAGGGCTGGAGACCGGCCGAGACCGGCTCTCCGTTCTTGCTCGACCAGGCTGCAGACTTCACACCAATGCCCTGAGCTGGAGGCATGCTGGTCAACCGACGAACGAATCACATGGGATCGTCCAGCCGCTGAAGAACCTGCCGAAACTCACCGTTGTCGAGCAGACCAACAATGACTTCGGCCATCGAGGTGATCCCAGCCTCTTTGACGATCAAGCCGTCCGAGCACCAGAAGTATCGGCCGTTCAACGCCTCGCCCCTGCTGAACCACCGGTCCATCAGCCGCTCGACCTCAGCGACGGTGAAGACTGTCGCGCTCCAGCAGGAACCGTCCGGCAGACGGACCTCCACATCGACGTTGCACACCTCGTCGAGCGCGCCGCAGGACACCAGGTCAGCGTGCTCTCCGGGAGTCTCAGAGCCGCACGGGTCCGGCCATTCCTGTGCGGGCCGGGAGGTCCTCATGGGCTTGCAGCGGCCGCACTGCCAGTTTGGTCAAGGTGCCAGGGGGAGTTCGGCCCATCGGGTGATCCCGTCGGGGTGGTGGGATATGCCGAGGCGCGTGGAAAGGGCGGCGATGATGCCGGTCCCGCGGCCGTGTTCTTGTTCGGCGGGTTGCGGGCTTTCGGGTGACCGGCGCGGCCGGGTTGGGGGCCCGGCGTCCGTGATCTCGATGCGGAGGGCCCGACGGCCGCCGCTCCCCGGCATCGACAGCCGCAGCACTGCTGGGGGCAGTGCGTGGACGATCGCGTTGGTGGCCAGCTCGGAGATCACCAGGAGGGCGTCGTCCGCCGTCGGGGTGGGCACGTGCCACTGGGTGAGGACGGTGCGTGCGCGTCGGCGTACGGCGGAGACGGCCTCAGCAATGTGCGGCAGCGCGCTGACATGCTCGGTTCGCCGGGGCGGGGCTACGTCGATGTCGGACGTGCTCATGGCCGGGATGCTCATCCTCGGCCACCTCCATTGGTTGTTGCTGCTCATGTCGGAAGACGGGGGTGGTTCCGCTGCGGGGGCGGCGGTCGGCTTATTCGGCGGTGGCGAGGATCGCGGCCAGCGCCGTGACGGCCTGTTCGGCGTCGGGGCCTTCGGCGCGGACGGTCACGGTGGTTCCGGCGGTGGCGCCCAGGCCCATCACGGCGAGGACGCCGGTGGGGTTGACCGTCCGTTCGGCGTACTCCAGCTGTATGGCACTGGTGAATCCGGCTGCGGTGCGGGCGAGTTGGCCTGCGGGGCGGGCGTGCAGGTTGGCGGGCAGTACGACGGCGGTCTCGTGCTTGGACGTGGTCGTGGTGGTCGTGGCGGTGGTGTCAGAGTTTGTGGACATGGCGGGCCTCCTTGGCGGCGTCGGCGACGGTCTTCAGGTCGGCGCCGGATGCGGCGGTGACGACTGCTGCGACGGCGCCTTCGACGAAGGGGGCGTCGACGATCAGCACGTCGGGACGGGGATGGTCTTCCAGGACGGTGCGGGCGGTCAGGACGGAGCTGCCGAGGTCGGGCAGGACGATGACGCCCCCGCCACGGTCGGCGTGCCGGATGGCGGCGAGGACGAGGTCGTAGCTGGTGCCGATGCGGCCGTCGTCGGTTCCGCCGGCGGTGGCGAGGGGGACTGTGTCGGAGCCGATCTGCTCCACCAGCAGGCGAAGGCCGGCGGCCAGCTCGGCGCTGTGGGACACGAGTACTATGCCGACAGGTGTTCTCATGAACAGCGACGCTACATCTCGGAATACTGTTCATCAATACTGAACGAGGGAGAAATCTTCGATGGTGCAGGCTGTGCAGCGGGCGGTGCAGATCCTGCGGGAGCTTGCGTCCACCGGGCCCCGGCTGGGTGTGACCGAGCTGGCCGACCGCCTGGGCGTGGCCAAGCCCACTGTGCATGCGCTGCTGCGCACCCTGGAGGCCGAGGGGCTGGTGACGCAGGACCGGGACAGCTCGAAGTATCAGCTCGGCCCGAATCTGGTGCAGCTGGGCAACGCCTACCTCGACACCCAGGAACTGCGGACCCGCTCGCTGACCTGGGCGGACCAGCTCGCGAACCGAACGAACGAGGCGGTGTGGGTGGCCGTGCTCACCGGTGACCACGTCCTGGTGGTGCACCATGCCTTCCGGCCGGAAGGGGCCGTGCAGATCCTCGAGGTGGGCGCCAGCATCCCGTGGAACACCTGCGCCCTGGGCAAGGCGATCGTGGCCTTCGTTCCGGCCGGCGGGCGGGACGGTCTGCTCGCGGGCGAGCCCGCGGTACTCACCGGCGCCAGCATCACCGACCCGCAGGAGTTGGCGGGCCAGCTGAAGGAGGTCCTCAGGACGGGGTACGCGATCGAGGACCAGGAGTCCGCCATCGGGGACGCGGGTATCGCATCACCTGTCTTCGACCGCTCCGGCGAAGTGGTCGGCGCCATCGGCATCGTCGGGCCTGTCGAGCGCCTGCTGGACGAATCGGCACGTCAGGAGCTTGCTGTCGCTGTCCGGGAGACCGCCCGCAACCTCTCCCGCGACCTGGGCGCCCCCCGGGGGGCCGCGCGCGCCACGATGACCTGACCTGCCCCCGCAGCCCGGCGCTGGCTGTCCTCCTTCCGCGCCCGCCCTCTGATCCAGGCCCCTCGGCACGCCGCCGTGGGGCCTTCTCCTTGTCCGCGGAGCGTCCATGGAACGTCCACGGAACGCGATGGCTGCCGAACCTCTTGACAGGTAGGAAACGTGGGCTTAATTTTCGGAACAACGTTCATCCATAGTGAACTGATTGCAGCCGGATGTTGAGTTCCCCGGCTTCCCCCTGGCCGGCCGCCAGGTTGTTCCCGACCCTGACCACCTGGCGGCCACCTCCCTTCATAGCCCGCTCCTTGCGGAGGAGGTGAGACGCCCAAGTCGCCGCTCGGCGCTGGGCGCCATCATGGAAGAAAACACTTACCCACAGAAGCTTCTCGCCGAGATGCTGGGCACCGCGGTGCTGGTGTTCATCGGCGTCGGTTCGGTCCCCGCCACGCTCATCGTGGGCGGCGACGCCCCGTTCACCATGGCGCAGCTGGGAATGATCTCGCTCGCCTTCGCCACCGCCGTCATCGCCATGGTGTACGCGATCGGCCACATATCCGGCTGCCAGATCAACCCGGCCATCACCCTGGCGCTCGCTGCCACGAAGAAGATGCCCTGGCGGGACGTTCCCGGCTACATCGCCGCCCAGGTGGCCGGGGCCGTGCTGGGGTCGCTTGCGATAGTCGGCGTGCTCGGAAGGAAGGCAGTCGATGTCGGCCTGGGTATCGCCGCCTACGGCACCGGTGTCGGTACCGGCCAGGCCTTCTTCGCCGAGGCGTTGGGCACGTTCCTGCTCGCCTTCGTCGTCTTCGGCGCCATCGACCGGCGCTCGGCCGGCGGCTTCGCGGGCCTGGCCATCGGCCTCGGTGTGTTCGCGATCATCATTCCGGTGGCGCCCGCCACCGGTGCATCCATCAACCCGGCCAGGACGCTCGGCCCGATGATCACCGGTGAGCTGTTCGGGGGCACGGTCCACTGGGACCAGCTGCCTGTCTATCTGGCCGCCGAGGTGCTCGGCGCGGTTGCTGCCGGCCTCCTCTATGTCGCTCTCAACTCCCACCGCAAGGCAGCCGCAGCCGAGAACCGGGTCGTCGAGCCCGCCGCTGCCGAAGGAGCCCTGTCATGAAGAAGCTCATCAACACACCCGAAGCGGTCCTGGACGAGGCGCTGGCCGGGATCGCCGCGGCGCACTCCGCGCTGGCGGTCGATGCGGAGAACAAGGTGATCGCCCGGGCGGGCGGCACCAAGCCGGGCAAGGTCGCCCTGATCTCCGGTGGCGGGTCCGGGCATGAGCCCCTGCACGGTGGTTTCGTGGGACGCGGCATGCTGGACGCCGCTTGTCCCGGGGAGGTGTTCACCTCGCCCGTTCCCGGTCAGATGCTGGCCGCGGCCCAGGCTGTCGACGGCGGCGCGGGCGTGGTGTTCATCGTGAAGAACTACACCGGTGACGTCCTGAACTTCCAGATGGCCGCCGAACTGGCCTCCGAGGAGGGCATCACGGTCGAGACCGTCCTGGTCGACGACGACGTCGCCGTCCAGGACTCCACCTGGACTGCCGGACGTCGCGGCACCGGGGCCACCGTCTTCGTCGAGAAGATCGCCGGAGCTCTCGCCGAGCAGGGCGCCGACCTCGCCGCCGTCGCGGAGATGGCCAAGCGGGTCAACGGCGCCTCCCGGTCCTTCGCCGTCGCGCTGTCCGCCTGTACCACCCCCGCCTCCGGCAAGCCCGGCTTCGACCTGCCCGAAGACGAGATCGAGGTCGGCGTCGGCATCCACGGCGAACCCGGACGCAGCAGGGAAAAGCACCGTCCCGTCAAGGACATCGTGGCCACCGCCCTCGACGCGATCCTCGCCGACCAGCCGCTGGCCGCCGGGGACGAGACCATCGTCATGGTCAACGGCCTGGGCGGCACCCCGCTCATCGAGCTGTACGTCGTCTTCAACGAAGTAGCCACCGCACTCGCGGACAAGGGCATCGTCATCGCCCGCAACCTGGTCGGCAACTACATAACCAGCCTGGACATGGCCGGTGTTTCCCTCACCCTGTGCAAGGCCGATGCCGACATGCTCTCCCTGTGGGACGCACCCGTGAACACCCCGGCCCTGCGCTGGGGCACCTGAGCCGAGTCGGGGGCGGGGCCGCGCGATACGCGAGGGCCGGGCCGGAGCCTTCCCGCGCCAGCTCCACCGGACCGCATCCCCCGCACGTCCGCCCCCGCCCCCGACTCACCCAACCGTCAGCCAGCAACACCCCAACCAGGAACGGAGACTCCGTGGACACCGACCTCGCCCGCACGTGGGTGCAGGCCATCGCCGCCGCGGTGGAGAAGCACAAGGACCACCTCACCCAGCTCGACTCGGCCATCGGCGATGCCGACCACGGCGTCAATATGCACCGCGGCTTCTCCGCCGCCACCACGGCACTCGCCGACTACGAGGCAGACACCCCCGGGTCAGTGCTGGCCAAGACGGGCAACACCCTGATCTCCAGCGTCGGGGGAGCCTCCGGACCGCTCTACGGCGGCGCCTTCCGCGCCATCGGCAAAGCCCTGGACACACCCACCGCCGACACACGGCAGTTCGCCGCCGCACTCGCCGCCGGCCTGGCGAGCGTCCAGAAGCTCGGCGCCGCCGCACCCGGCGACAAGACCATGATCGACGCCTACGCCCCCGCACTGGCCACCTTCCAGCAACAGGCCGACGCCGGAGCCGACTTCGCCGCCGCAGCCCTCGCGGCGGCGGACGCAGCCGAAAAGGGCATGCGCACGACCACGCCGATGCAGGCGCGCAAGGGCCGCGCCTCCTACCTCGGCGCCCGCAGCATCGGCCACCAGGACCCGGGCGCCACCTCCACCGCCCTCATCTTCCGCGCCCTCGCCGAGACGGTGGTGGCCCGGTGACCGACCGCCGCACCTACACCGGGCACACCGCCGCACCCGGTATAGCCCTGGGTTTCCTCCACCGCACCGACCGGCCACCCACCAGTTCGGTGCTCCCGCACCGCACCGGCGGCAACCCGGAGCAGCAGATCACCGACGCCTTCGACGCCGTCGCCGCCCGCCTGCTCGACCTGTCCACATCGCTGCGCGAACAGGGCAAGGACGAACAGGCCGACATCATGGAGGTCAACGGCTACATCGCGCAGGACCAGGACCTGCGCGAGCAGGCCGTCAAACGAGCGAACGACGGCGAGCCGGTACCCGTCGCCGTCCGGCAGGCCGTCGACACCTACGCGCGGACCATCGCCGCCCTGGACGACCCGACCCTTGCCGAACGCGCCGCGGACGTCCGCCAGGTCGGCCGCCGCGTCCTGGCCCACCTGCACGGCGACACCAGCCCTGCACCCGACCAGCCCCTCGTCCTGGTCGCTCACGAGATCGGCGCCGCCGACCTGCTGGAACCCGGCCGGACGGTGACAGCCGCCATTTCCGTGACCGGCGGCCCGAATTCCCACGCTGCGATCGTTGCCCGCTCGCTGGGCATACCCTTCCTGCTGGCCGTCGACCCCCAGCTGCTCGAGCTTCCGGACGGGCAGGAGATCCTGCTCGACGCCGACCGAGCCACCGCGGTCGCCCACCCCGACGACGACCAACGCACCAGGGCCCTGCGCGCAATGGAGACCGCCCGAACCCGCCGCCTCGCCCTCGCCCAAGAGCGCCACCTGCCCGCCGAGACACTCGACCACCATCGCGTTGTTCTGCGGGCCAACGTGGCCACCCCGGCCGAGGCCCGCGCGGCCCTGACCACG
The DNA here is from genome assembly GCF_040651435.1 of Streptomyces sp. NPDC048479. Classification (NCBI taxonomy): domain Bacteria; kingdom Bacillati; phylum Actinomycetota; class Actinomycetes; order Kitasatosporales; family Streptomycetaceae; genus Streptomyces; species Streptomyces sp. NPDC048479. The sequence goes on along the minus strand of NZ_JBEZKA010000019.1, from coordinate 67,390 downwards.
GGCGCCGAAGGTGTCGGCCTGCTCCGCACCGAGCTGCCCTTCCTCAACCATCCCGCCTGGCCCACCCGCAACCAGCACGCGGCCATCCTCGTCCCCGTCCTGCGCAACCTCGCCGGACAGGTCGTCACCGTCCGCACCCTCGACTTCGCCGACGACAAACTCCCGCCGTTCCTGTCCCGCCTCCAGGGCGCGCGGATCGGCCGCGGCCTCCCCCTCATGCTCGCCCAACCAGACGCCTTCGCCGACCAGTTCCGCAGCCTGCTCAGCGCCGGAGCCGACACCGACCTGCGCATCATGATCCCCATGGTCGCGAGCATCGACGAACTACGCGCCTGCCGCACCCTTCTCCAGGCCGCAGCCGCCGAAGCCGGCGTCCCGACGCCACCCTTGGGCATCATGGTGGAGCTTCCGGAAGCCGTCGCCGCAGCCGACGACCTCTCCCGCGAAGCCTCCTTCCTCTCCATCGGCAGCAACGACCTCACCTGCCAGATCCTGGGCCTGGACCGACGCGACCCCGCCGCCACCCCCGCCATGGCCGCTCACCCCGCCGTACTCGACGCCATCGCCCGGGTCGTCAAGGCTGCACACCGCCACAATCGTCAGGTCTCCGTCTGCGGCGACGCCGCAGCGCACCCCCTCGTCACCCCCCTCCTCATCGGACTCGGCTGCGACAGCCTCTCCGTCGCACCCGCCGCCCTCGACGAAGTACGCGCCCGCATCCGCCGGCTCCGCCACGACACCTGCACCTCTCTGGCCGCCATCGCCCTCACCCGCGAAACCCCCGAAGAGGTCTGGCGACTCGTCGAGCAGTGCTGCCAGCCGTCGCTGCCCTGACCCGAGCAGCGCACACGGCGCGATTTCCGCTGATGTTTCTTATCCAGTCGAGAAGGGGCCTCAACCGTGAAGAAGCTCATCAACTCGCCCGATGAGGTGCTTGCCGATGCCCTCGTCGGCGTGGCCGCCGCGCACCCCTCGCTGACGGTCAACACATCCGAGCGCTACATCGTCCGCGCGGGCGGGCCGAGGGCCGGGAAGGTCGGCCTCGTGTCCGGTGGCGGGTCCGGGCACGAGCCGCTGCACGGCGGGTTCGTCGGGTACGGAATGCTGGATGCGGCCTGTCCCGGTGAGGTGTTCACCTCTCCCGTGCCGGACCAGATCCTCGCCGCCACGCGGGCCGTTGACGGCGGGGCGGGGGTACTGCACATCGTGAAGAACTACACCGGCGACGTGCTGAACTTCCAGATGGCCGCCGAGTTGGCCGCCGACGACGGCGTGCGGGTGGAGGGCGTCGTCGTCAATGACGATGTCGCCGTGGAGAACAGCACGTGGACGGCGGGCCGACGGGGCACCGGGGCGACCGTGTTCGTGGAGAAGATCGCCGGTGCGGCCGCCGAGCTCGGCGCGGACCTGGGCACGACCGCAGCTTTGGGCCAGGAGGTCAACGACCGGACCCGTTCGTTCGGGGTGGCGCTCACGCCGTGCACCGTGCCCGCGTCGGGCAAACCCGGTTTCGAGCTGGGCGAGGACGAGATCGAGCTGGGCGTCGGCATCCACGGCGAACCCGGTCGCGCCCGCGGCAGGCTCGTCTCCGCCAAGGAGATCGTCGGTGTCGCGTTGGACGCCGTCCACGCCGACATGCCGCTCTCAGGCGAAGTACTCGTGATGGTCAACGGTCTGGGCGGCACCCCGCTGATCGAGCTGTACGTGGTGTATGCCGCGGTTGCCGAGTGGCTCGCCGGCCATGGTGTGTGGATCACCCGCAACCTGGTCGGCAACTACATCACCAGCCTGGACATGGCCGGTTGCACGATCACGGTGTGCCGGCTCACGCCACAGCTCACCCATCTGTGGGATGCCCCTGTCGAGACCCCCGCGCTGCGCTGGGGACGCTGAGCGGCCCCGGACACCGACCACGGACACACGAGGGAGAAGGACGAGAATGGACGCGAGCATGTTCCGGGCCTGGATCCATGAGGCCGCCCGACTGGTGACAGACAACGCCGATCATCTGACCGACCTAGACTCCGCTGTAGGCGACGCCGATCACGGCATCAACATGCGTCGTGGTCTGCAGGCGGCGGTGGCAATGCTGGACGAAACCGACCCATCCACCCCCGGTGCGGTGCTCGCCACCGTCGGCCGGGCATTGATCAGCAAGACCGGCGGCGCCTCGGGACCGCTGTACGGCACCGGGTTCCGGCAGGCCGCGAGTGTCCTCGGCGAGGATCCGGACGTGTCTGCGGCACAACTCGGGGCGGCGTTGGCGGCTGCCCTCGCCGGCATCCAGCGGATCGGCGCGGCGCTCGAGGGCGACAAGACGATGATCGACGCCCTCAGCCCGGCCGTGACCGCCTACGAGGCCGTCATCGCCGCCGGCGGCGACCTGACCAAGGCCACCCGCGCGGCGTACGACGCCGCCGTGCGGGGCCTGAAGCAGACCGCCGGAATGCAGGCCCGGAAGGGCCGCGCGAGCTATCTCGGCGCCCGCACCATCGGCCACGAGGACCCCGGCGCGGCGTCGACCGTACTCATTCTGTCTGCCCTCGCAACCGTCAGCTCGGCGGGCGAGCGGAAGAGCGAGCGGCCAGGCCCAGGGACGGCGTCATGAGGGTCGTGCCCAGCCGGCGGGCCGGCGCCGAGATGGGGCCCGGCACAGCCGTCGCGGCGTCGTGGCGGGTCGAGCGACCGCTACCCGCCGGTACCTGGTCTCGACCGCGTACCCCCGCTCGTACATGGCGATAAGGACGTGCCGTAGCGACTCGCTATGAGTCTTGGTCTTGTTGGTCAGGCGTTGGGCCGGCGCGGACAGTAACCCCTCTTGCATGTTCGGTTGGCCCACGGCGCCGAGGCGGCCTCGCCGCCGGCACGGCCGAACTCGCCGACGATGCCAGGCCCTACGGGTCAGCGGGCACAGACGACGGACGGCTGAGCCCCGGTGCTGAGCGGATCGCCACAGCGACCGCCGCCGACGAAGTGTTCGCGAACAGCTCCGAAACCGACGCGTAGTTCGCGTCCGCAGGCACCTGCCAGGGGACGCACGGGGCCATGGCCTCATTCATCGACGTCACGACAAGCGCACTCGCGCGATGAGCGGGGCGTCCGCGATGCGCGGGCGCCCCGCTGAATCGCGCACGTTCAATGGCGGGGAGAAGGTGCGAGGGCAAGTGCAAACACAACCTGCGGTGCATCGCCACGACACGGAACCGGTGCAGCCCCCCGGGGCGAGGGGCAACGGTTCCGACAACGGAAGTGCCGATCCGGGCCCCGGGCGTGCAGGTGGAGGGCCTCGCCCGCGCCGGGGCAACAACCAGGCGGCGTTCGCCCCGAGTAACTGGAGTGTGCGGACCCAACTGCTGGCTGTGGTGCTCATCCCGATCATCACCGTGCTGGTGCTCGGCGGTCTGCGGATTGGATCCGCAGTGCAGAACGCACAGGACATCAACAACGTCCGTCAGCTCGTCCGTATCGTCGACAAGGGCACGGGGCTGTTGGAGGAGCTGGAGGACGAACGCGATCTCACCGCGCTCTACGTTGCGGCCGGGCGCACGGGCGACACGAGCCGACTGGACACTCAGCGCTCCAAGGTAGACGCGGCACTCGCCCGGGTCCGTGCCGAGGCCGTCCATGTCCGCCGCGGGACGAACTCCGTTCCGGCTACCCGGCTCGCGGTGCTCGACGCCGCTGGCGGGAAGGTGGCATCACTGCGCCACACGGTAGCCCACTCGAAAATGCGCTGGCTGTCCGTGGTCAACGCATACACGGCGTTGATCGCCGAGCTCACCGACGCCCTTGACCTTCTCACGCCGGACATCGCCCACCAGGCCCTTGCCGCGAGGGCCGGTGCGCTCGAGACCTTCACACAGGCCATGGAGGTAGCCTCCCAGCAACGCGCCCTGCTCGGCGGGGCGCTGACCGAGGGACACCTCGATTCGAACGAGGCCCAGGTCCTGACCCTCGCCAGCCGACAGCAACAGGCGTTGATCGGCGAGTTCCAGTCCGGTGCGCCGCTGGCGCAGCGTCAGTTCTACGATCGCACCGTCAGCGGAAGGGACGTCGACAGGGCTGAGATGCTCCAGAAGCAGGCGCTCACCCGGCAGGGCACCAGCCGCCTCCGCCTCGACGCCGGCGAGTGGTTCGACACCATGACGCGCAAGCTAGAGCTGATGCGTCTGGTCGAGAAGCGGCTCGTCGGATCGGTCGAAGATGAGAGCTCGCGCGAGCAGCACCAGGCCGAGCGCTCAGTGTTCATCGCCTCGCTCGTCGTGCTGTTGATCCTCCTGCTCACGCTGAGTGTGACGCACGTCGTCGTGCAGTCGATTGTTGGCCCGCTGCACACCCTGCGCGCCTCCGCGCTCGATATCACGGAACGTCGCCTGCCGGAGGTGGTCCGGCTGCTGCGGGGCTCCAGCGACGCGCAATTGGAGGCCATCAAGGTCGAGCCCACGGGCATCAACTCGACCGAAGAGATCGGCGGTGTCGCCCGCGCGTTCGACGACGTCCATCGCGACTCCGTACGGCTGGCGTTCGAGCAAGCTCAGCTGCGAGGCCGCATCAACGCGATGTTCGTCAACCTCTCGCGGCGCAGCCAGAGCCTCGTGGAACGGCAGCTGGAGCTGATCGACCATCTGGAGAACGGAGAGCAGGACCCCGACCTGCTCGCCAGCCTCTTCACACTCGACCACCTGGCCACCCGCATGCGCCGCAACGGGGAGAACCTACTCGTCCTCGCGGGCGAGGAGGCGGGCCGCCGCTGGAGCGCCCCGGTCCGGCTCGTGGATGTCCTTAGGGCTGCCATCAGTGAGGTCGAGCAGTACCAACGTGTGCAGCTACGCGGACTGGTAACTGCGGACGTCGACGGCCGGGCAGTGAACGACATCGTTCACCTCATCGCGGAGCTGCTGGAGAACGCGACCACGTTCTCCTCGCCGGACACCGAGGTGCTCGTCACGAGCCGGCTGCTGTCCGGCGGCGGCGCGAAAGTCGAAATCCAGGACACCGGCATCGGCATGACTGCAAAGGACCTTGAGGAGGCCAACGAGAAGCTCCTGAACCCGCCAGTCGTCGACGTGTCGGTGGCGCGACGTATGGGGATGTTCGTCATCGGCCAGCTCTCCGGCCGCCACGGCATCCGCGTCCAGCTCCGCAGGCCATCCCCCCGAGGCATCACAGCAGTGGTCATGTTGCCCCAGAATCTGGTCCGGGAACACGGAGATCACATGGACCCTCCCGGGCTGTCAGCCAGGTACAACGCGGAAGGGCGCCTCACCGGCTGGCGCAACTACGGCACGACCGAGCAACTCGACGAGAGCACACTGGCCAAACGCGCGTTCCGGACACGCCGTCATGGCGCCCGCTTGGCCAGCAAGGAGTAAGCGCTATCGCGACCCTCGCCCAGCCATGGGGAGCTCAGAAACCCGGACGGCGTGCGAGACCCCCACTGCTCGCTGGCTGGTACGACCCGCATACCGCGCCGATCGGATACCGGAGGACACCTCGCATGCCCCTTGAACGCCCCATCGCCTCGCCGATTTCACCCTTCGGCCTCGGCCTGGCCGCCGTCGGCCGTCCCGGCTACATCAACCTGGGGCGGAAGGCGGACCTGCCCGCCGAACGCTCAGTCGACGCGCTGCGAGCACACGCCCACCGGCTGCTGGACGCGGCCTACGAGCGGGGCGTGCGGTACGTTGACGCCGCCCGCTCCTACGGCATGGCCGAGGAGTTCCTCGCCACCTGGCTGGAGGGGCGTCCCGATGCGCAGGACGTGGTGATCGGCAGCAAGTGGGGTTACACCTACACCGCAGGCTGGCACACCGACGCCGACGTGCACGAGGTCAAGGACCACAGCGCCGCCACATACGACCGGCAGCTCGCGGAGACACGCGCGCTGCTGGGCACCCGGCTCAACCTCTACCAGATCCACTCCGTCACCCCCGACAGCCCGGCGCTGACCGATCCCGCGCTGCACGAGCGGCTGGCGGCGCTCGGCGCCGAGGGTGTGACGATCGGGCTGTCCACCAGCGGACCGGCCCAGGCGGACGCCATCCGCGCGGCGCTCGAGATCACGGTGGGGGGCGAGGCGCTGTTCGGCAGCGTGCAGGCCACCTACAACCTCATGGAACCGTCCGTGGGCCCGGCGCTCGCCATGGCACACGCCACCGGGCGAAGAGTGATCGTCAAAGAGGCCATGGCCAATGGCCGCCTGGCCGATCGGCACGCCATGTGGCCGGACACCACCGCTCTGCGGAAGATCGCACGCGAGGCGGGCGCGTCGTGCGACGCCCTGGCCCTGGCAGCGGTCGCCGCGCGACCCTGGGCGGATATCGTCCTGTCCGGAGCGGCCACGGTCGAGCAACTCACCAGCAATCTCACGGCGGCGGACCTGCACCTCAATCTCGATCAGCTCGAACAGCTGGCCGGGCTGGCTGAGCCCGCCGAAGCCTACTGGGCGCAGAGAGCGCGGCTGGCCTGGGCGTAAGAGGCCCGGGCCGGAAACCCACGATTCCCCTCGAACGCTCACATCTTGAGAGCTGCCGCATCCGCACAGATCAACCACACCCCAGCAACTGGCTCGGCAGGCAAGCCGTGCCGTTCTACCCGCTGCCGTCGCGAACCACATCCGCATCGCGCTGACCCGGGGATGGAGTTCGACGCACCCTGGTTCGGCGTTCGAGCTGGACGTCTCTGCGAGCTTTGCTTCCAGCCCTTGAACGGTCTCAAACAACCAAGGTCAGCGGCTATCGGCCCGCGCCCCGAACCGAGGAAATGCCAACGCCCTGAGACGGGGTGGCTCGGCAGCCCGATCGCCGACCGTGAGACAGCGCAGGTCAGAGCGATGCCGAGTGCCACGAGGTGCGAGGCCCTACAACTTCTCTGATGTGAGCGCGCAGTGGGCCCCGTCGCAGTCTCCCTGCGGCGGGGCCCACTGCTTGTGCCCGCACAAGGTGAGCCCGACTTTGGGTCCTGGGGCCCACGACTGCACACGCACCCGGCCCTAGCGTCGTGTGCATGTCGCGTATGGGGGTTGTGCGTCAGCTTCGCCGGTGGGTGCGTAGGTTATTGCCGCGCACGGATGCCCGGGCATTGGGGCTGCGGAAGTCGCAGTCGGGGCAGACCGCGGTGGAGTACATCGGTCTGGTCGTAGTGGTGATCGCGATCATCGGTGCGCTGGTGGCGACCGGCGGTGTGCCCGAGGTGGGAAAGGCCCTCGGGAACAAGATCTGCCAGGCGGTCGGCGGTAGTTGTGGTGTCGACGGCGGGGAAGACCCGCAGGCACAGGGCGACCAGGACGATCCCGACCCGGGCGATCGCGGAGATGGCCGGCCCGCTTCCGACGACGACGGCGACACTCAGAAGACACAGACCCAGCTCGACTACGACAAGGCGCTGAAAGAGCTCCAGGACGCCCAGAGCGCGGAGAAGTCCGACCAGGACAAGGCGATCGAGGCCGCGAAGGAGCTCGCGAAGATCCTCGCCGAGGAACTCGGCATCACCGACGCCCTCGACTGCATCACCAAAGGCGACATGGGCGCCTGTACCGAGACGCTCATCAATGTGCTCCTCAGCCTTATCGGCGGCGCGGTCGGGAAACTCGCCGCGAAGTACGGCGCGCCATGGAAATGGAAGAAGGCCGTCGGGCTCGTCAGGAAGCTCAAGAAGCACGGCGGAGACCTGTACGACGGGCTGAAGGGGCTCATCAAGAACCGCAAACGCGTGAGCGACGCCGAGAAGAAGCTCGCCGACGCGAAGAAGAAGCTCGACGTCGAGAAAAAGAAACCCAAGGACGGCGAGAAGAAGCCGGACGACAAGCCGAAGACGTGCCCACGGCACAGCTTCCCGCCCGGTACGCCCGTGCTGCTCGCCGATGGGCGTCGCATGCCCATCGAGAAGGTACGCATCGGCGACCGGGTCGAGGCCACCGACCCGTACACCGGGAAGACCGCGACGCGCCTCGTGACGAACACCATCACCACCTACGACGACAAGGAGTTCACCCGGCTCACCGTGCGTACGAAGTCCGGTACCGCAGTGGTCGAGGCGACCGACACCCACCCCTTCTGGCTTACCGGGCAGCGGCGCTGGGCGGACGCCGGCGACATCAGGGCCGGAGACGGGCTGCGCGCGCTGGACGGCACGGACCTGAAGGTGCTCACCACGCGTCGCTACACCGAGCGCCGGACGACCCATGACCTGACCGTCGCTCAGACACACACCTATTACGTGCTCGCCGGGCGGACGCCCGTTCTGGTGCACAACGAGGACCCGACCGGCTGCGGTCCGCTCGACGGTGAGCGCGAGTACGACGTGTACGATCCGAAGACCAAAAACAGGATTACCGATATCGACCACATCGATGGTGGAGTCCTGTGGGAAGAGAAGAGCGCACTCTTCGGTGACGAGTCGTGGCTCACCAAACAGGTGAACGGAAAGCTTGCGAAGTATCTGGAAGCCCGTAAGCATATGGAGGGGTACGAACAGGCCCCCATTGGATTCAGGTTCACGAATCCCAAGGTCGACCCTCGATTCCGTGCCGCACTCGAGCAGCGCATTCAGAAGCTCAGGGACGAGAATCCCGGGCTGGACATCAGGCTGGAGTTCACGGAATGAGCTACTACTTCGAAATCTCCGGTGAAACCGTCTGGGATCCGGCCCTGCGCATCGCGAAGTGGTACCTCGCTCTCGCCGAGAGCACGGCGGAGCTGATGCAGGTGCCGACCGGTCTCACGCCGTCCGAGCAGGACACGTGCGAGATCGACCCGAGGGCGTTCCAGGGCTTCGTCGAGGGCCTGCACGAGGTCTACTTCTCGACCCGTCACCCCGTCCAACACGGCCTGATCAAGGGCCTGTTGCTTGCCTCGCTGGTGGTGCTGGAGCGCACGGGTACCGTCATCCGGCCGAAGACCGAGGCGGAGAAGCCGCTGTGGGAGGAGAAGCAGGCGCTGGCGCGGTCGATGTAAGCGGCCCGCAGGTCTGAAACAGTTGCCGGAGCCGTCCCGTGGGGGGAAGGGCTGACCGTCCTCTGGAAGGGAGTTGAGGGTGAGAGTGCCCTTCGGGAAACGGCTGCGGGCCGAATTGGGTGCGCCGCGCAGGGCCCGGCTGCTCGACAGCAGCCCGCGTTCCGCCGTCTGGCAGGTCGAGCTGGGCGACGGTACGCCTGCCGTCGTGAAGCAGCTGGTGGCCGGCGCGGAGGCCGATGAGCGGTACGGGCGGGAGGTGGCCGCGCTGCGGCTGGCCGCGCGGGTCCGGCCGGCCGTTGTGCCGCGGGTGCTCGGCGTGGACGCCGACGAGCGGGTGGTCGTCCTGGAGTACGTGGAGAACGGGCGGGCGCGCCAGGGGTGGGAGGTCGAGTACGGGGCTGGGCTCGCCCGCCTGCATGCGGCGGCGAGCGGGAGCGAGGGCGGGGAGGGGTTGCCGGCTTGGGTCGGGCCCGATACGAGGGATGTCGGCTCGTTTCTCGGCTTCGCACAGGCGCTCGGTGCCGGGGTTCCGGACGGTGTCGAGGACGAACTTCACCAACTGCTGCCAAGACTGGGCAAGTTGAACGGACCGCGTGCGCTGCTGCACGGAGATCCGTGCCCCGGCAATGATCTGCACACCCCAGACGGCATACGCTTCATCGACTTCGAGCAGGCCTGCCTCGGCAATGGCCTCATGGAACTCGCCTATCTCCGCATCGGCTTCCCCACCTGCTGGTGTGTGACCGCCGCTCCCGAACCGCTGCTGGCCGAAGCCGAGGCGGCGTACCGCACCACCTGGCGGGCGGCGACCGGTGCGGAAGTCGAGGGCGAGCTCGTCGATGCCTGCGCGGGGTGGCTGATCCGGGGCGACGCGCTGGTCCAGCGCGCGCACCGGGGGACTGTCGACCAGCTGGCCCGGGTTCTGGACGAGGACTGGGAGTGGGGGACGGTGAGCGCGCGGGAGCGGTTGCTGCACCGGCTCGGGGTCGTGGCGCGGATGGCCGACGGGAGCGAATCCCTGGGCGTACTCGGCCGGCTCAGCGCCGATGTCCGGCGGCGCATGCTCGAACGCTGGCCTGCGCTGAAAGCGGCGCCGGAACGACGGCCGTAGAGACGGCAGTAGAGGCAGCCGATTGGGTCCGTGGGCCCATGCGAGGGCGCGAACACCGCTGTTAGCGTGCGTCAACGGCACCATTCACACCGGCGGGACGGGACACGGATGAGGCGGCAGCGCACGGCAGCGGCGGCAGCGGTCCTCGCCCTTGCGGCGGGGCTTACGGCGGCCTGCGACGGAAAGAGCGGGAACAGCGGAGACAACGCCGCCCACGCCTCGAAACCGACGCCGACGCCGACGCAGAAGGCCACTGCCTCCGCGACGCCCCCTCCCGAAGCTCCCCGCGCTCCCCAAAAGGACATCTCCAAAGCCGACTTGGAGAAGGTGGTCCTCGCCAAGGGTGATGTGTCCGGCTTCAACGTCGGGCCGATGGACCCTCCGCCGCTCCAGGGTGAGACCGCTGACAAGACCGCGTGCATCCCCATCACTGCTGCCATCAACGGCAAGCCGGAGCCCGTCGCCCAGGCCTCCGTGTACCGGCAGCTCACCGGCGCCAAGGACGGCCGGCCCGCTGTCTCCGAATTCCTCACCGCCCATGGGGCGCAGGGTGCGGCGACGGTGCTCAGTCGGCTGCGGACCGCCGTCGAGGCGTGCAAGGGCGGCTTCAAGGCGAGCGGCGGCGAGGGGCCGTCGACGTACAAGAGCGTAAAGTCGCTGCCTGTCGCCAAGGTCGGGGACGACGCGTTCGCCTATCAGGTGACGGGCGACTTCGAGGGCGACTCCGTACCGCTGGTCTTTCAGGTCGTACGCTCCGGCGGCTCGCTGGCCACCTTCTACACCGCGAACCTCGAGGGGCCGCAGACCCCGACGATTCCGCCGGCTCTCCTCGCCGCCCAGATCGCCAAGCTCAAGTAGCGGCCAACGCGGCCGTAGCAGCCACAGCGGCCGGAACGGTCGGCTTCAGGGCTCGATCGTGAGCTGTACGCCCGGGCGCACGCCCCAGCCCGCCATCGCCCCTGCCTCCGACTCCAGCACATGGCGCGCGCCGAACCGCGGCTTGCCGAGCCTGCCAGGCTTCATCGTGTGGACGTCCACGACCCTCAACTCCTTGTCCAGATAAGCCACATCGATCGTGAAACGCATCCTGAAGGTGTGCACGCTGTTGCACGGGGTCAGCAGGATCGCGCCCTCGATACCGTCCCGCCCCAGCAGCCCGCGCCGCCGCGTCCCGTACGAGGCCGCGATCTCCACTTGAATCACCGGAATCACCGGAATCACGGGACTCTCCGAAACCGGCGGTATCACCGGCTCCGCCGCCGCCCCGTCCCGCTCGGCGATCCTCAACGACCCAGTGCCATTCCGCCATTGACGCCTTCGGCCCATGGCCCTAGACCGTAGCGCCCGGCGCCCGGCCATGAACCCCGGATCACCAGGAGTGGGCCCCAGGGCCCATGACCCGAGGCGCCGAGCCCCTTACGCTCGCTGCCGTGTACGCCACGCTGATCGCCGTCGCCGCCTTCTGGGGTGCCACCGCCGGGCTGCTCGTCCCGCGCGCCGCATACCGGCTCTCCGTCCAGCCGGAGGAGACGTGGCGCGACACCTGCCCCGCCGGACACTCCTTCGCCGGGCCTGCGCAGGGCTGGCTCGGTGGTGCGCGATGCGCGCCCTGCGCCGCCGCGGTGGCCACGAAGCAACGCCACCTGCAAGTCCCTCTTGTCCCTCTCGTCACCGCTCTCTCCTGCGCCGCCCTCGCCGCCGCCACCGGCCCCCGCCCCGAGCTGGCCGTCTGGCTGCTGCTCGCGCCCTTCGCCGTACTTCTCGCCCAAGTCGACCGCAACGTCCACCGCCTGCCCGACCGGCTGACCCTCCCGCTCGCCGCCGCGGCCGCCGTGCTTCTCGGGCTCGCCGCGCTGCTCCCCGCCGACGCCGGCTCCTGGCCAACCGCGCTGCTCGGCGGACTCGTCCTCGGCGCCGCCTACTTCGTGCTCTTCCTGATCCACCCGAACGGCATGGGTTTCGGCGACGTCAAACTCGCCCTCTCGCTCGGCGTCGCCCTCGGCTGGTACGGCTGGACGGTCCTCTTCACCGGAGCATTCGCCGGCTTTCTGCTGGGTTCGCTGTACGGGGTCGGACTGATGGTCCTCCGGCGCGCGAACCGTAGGACCGCGATCCCGTTCGGGCCGTTCATGATCGTGGGCGCGCTTGCCGGGCTGCTGCTCGGCGGCCTCGCGGCGGGCTGAGAGGACCCAAGGCCTCGGAGCGCAGATACGTACAAGACACGGACCCGTCCCACCCACAACAATCGTTCGCATGGATTCCCTTGACGCGAAGCCGGTCAACCTCACCGAAGCCCTCGCCACTTTCGACGATGTCTACAGCCCCCGCATCGTGGCCCGGATGAACGACTACGACGTACGGATCGCCCACACCGCCGGAGAGCACATCTGGCACGTCCATGAGGACACCGACGAGTTCTTCCTCGTCCTGGACGGCCGTTTCGACATCGCGCTGCGCGCCGCCGACGGGGCCGAGTCCACCGTCGAGCTCCACAAGGGCGACACCTTCGTCGTACCGAAGGGCATCGAGCACAAGCCCTCGTCGCCCGGGGGCTCGATCCTCATGTTCGAGCCTTCCGGTACGAAGTCGACGGGTGACCGGCACGACGGCGAGATCCCCGACCACGTCGACAGCACCACGGGGCACGCCTTGTCATGACGCGTACGTTCGACGAGCTCGTCGCCGAGGCGGAAGCCGTCTCCGTCGACGGCTGGGACTTCTCCTGAGCGGATGCGGTCGGAGGGGCCTTTCATCGCCACGACGACGCGCTTCCTCATCGAGGCGGTCAAGACGTCCGGCGTCAGGATGCCCATCTAGCATCGGGGCGTATGCGGACATCCTCTGACAATGCGGTGATTCGGCGAAGCGTGCTGCGGTCCCTCATCCCCGCTCCGGCGCCAAAACCCCGATCGCGCCCCACTGCCCGTTTCCCCGCCGCCCTGCTCCCCTGGAGCTGGGCGGCGGCGCTCTTTCTGCTCTACGCCACCGTCGCCGTACGCCGCCATATGCTGCTCCGCACCACCGGCTACGACCTCGGTATCTTCGAGCAGGCCGTACGCGCCTACTCCCAACTGCGGCCGCCGATCGTCCCCCTGCGCGGCGACCACTTCAATCTGCTCGGCGACCATTTCCATCCCGCGCTCGCCGTACTCGCCCCGCTCTACCGCCTCTGGCCGTCGGCCCTCTGTCTGCTCCTCGCCCAGTCGGCGCTGCTCGCCCTCGCTGTCGTACCGCCGGCCCGCTGGGCGCTGCGGGAGCTCGGGCGCCGCTCGGCGCATGTCGTCGCCGTCGGCTACGGGCTGAGCTGGGGCATCGCCTCAGCCGCCGCCTTCGACTTCCATGAGGTCGTCCTCGCCGTACCGCTGCTCTCCTTCGCCCTGGAGGCTCTCGGCCGCCGCCGCTGGGGTCCCGCCGTCGCCTGGGCGGCTCCGCTCGTCCTGATCAAGGAGGACCTGGGCTTCACGCTCGCCACTCTCGGCTGTTACGTCGCCTGGAAGGGCCCGCGCCGTCTCGGCGTCGTCACCGCCGCGGCCGGTCTGCTCGCCTCGGCCGTCGAGATCAAGCTCCTGCTGCCCGCCTTCAATCCGGCGGGCCAGTATGCGCACGGCGGCAATCTCACCGAGGGCGCGCACAGCTCGCTGCTGTCCACCATCGCCTTCGCCCCGCTCGACGCGCTGCGCCCGGACATCAAGGCGATGACAGTGATCCTGGTCTTCGCCCCGTCCGCGCTGCTTGCGCTGCGCTCACCACTCGCGATCCTCGCCGTGCCCACCCTGACCTGGCGGATGCTGTCGCGGATCGGCTTCCACTGGGGAACGTCCTTCCACTACAGCGCCGTCCTGATGCCCATTGTCTTCGTCGGCCTCATCGACACGCTGCGGCAGTGGCGCGGCGCGGACCATCCGCTCGCCGCCCGCCATGTCCGCGCCTCGCTGATCACCGTGCTCGCCGTGACCCTCGTCATGCTGCCGTCGTTCCCGCTCGCCCAGCTGGGCCAGCGGGCCACGTGGCGCTCGACACCCCATATCGAGGCGGCCCGCTCGCTGCTCGCAAGGATCCCGGACGGGGCGACCGTCGCCGCCTCCAACCGCCTTGTTCCGCAGCTCACTTCACGGTGCGAGGTCGTTCTCTTCCCGACGTTCCCGGTCGACGCGCGGCTGTACGAGTACGACAGGACGCGGCTGCCCCGCCCCACCGCCGAGTGGATCATCCATGACAGCAGGGCGCCGGAGGCCTGGCCGTACCCTTCGGGGCACTGGCCCTACCCGCTCGAGCAGCAGGCGGCCGAACTCGACGCCGCGCAGCACAAGTACGGCTATGAGCGCATCGCCCAGCGTGACGGCGTCACTCTGCTACGACTCAGGCGTGCGGCCCGACCGTGACCTTCCCGACCGTCAACTCCACCTGTCCTTCCAGCACTTCACCGACCCGCTCCGCCTGCTGCTCCAGGTCGCGGTGCCGGGCGGTGCCCAGTGCGTCGCCGATCGGCTCCACCGTGACCGCGATCCGCCGCCCGGACCGCCGCTGGTGCCACACCCCGGCGACAATCCCGTCGACGAGTACCACCGGGAAGTTCCCGGCCTGCCCGCGCGCCAGCGCCCGCTCGTACGCCGGGCCGGGGAAGAGCAGCTCGCGCGGTTGCGAGGCGATGGCGTACGCGTCGAAGTACGGCAGCAGCCGCACGCCCCGCGGCGGCTCTTCCGGGAACTCGGTGTCGCCGGCCGTCACCCACGCCCGGCCGCCCGCGAACGCCACCTCTTCGATCCTCCCCTCGCCCGCCGTCACGGCGAACACCTCTGCGGCCCAGCCCTTGGGCGCGGCCAGCCACTTGGCGAAGTGCGCAGGGGTGGCGGGCCCGTACGCGTACAGATAGCGGTGTATGAGCTCCGCCGACGCGGCGGGACCGTCCATCGGCGTGACGCCGGGGCTGGTGTAGGTGGCCTTGCGTCCGCGGTTGGGCGCGAAACGGAGCGCACCGCGGTGCGCGGCCGTGTGCATCGCCTGCCGCCAGCGTGGCCACTTGCCCTGGAAGGCTTCCATCACCGGGTCCGCGGCCCAGGACCCGGTGCGCTCGACGATCGCCTCGGTCAGCTCGTCGATCGTCAGCTCCGCGCCGGTGAGAGCGTCGCCGACGGCCGCGACGACCTGCTCGGTCTGCTCCGCCGTCATCCGTACGGCGGCGGGCATCGGGCTCGCGCCGGCCGGGATCGCGGACAGTGCGCCGGTCCACAGCGGCAGATCGGCCGCCGTCAGCAGATGGACGGTGCCGCGTGGCCCGTATGTCTTCACCAGGCTGCCGTCCGTCCACAGCGACTCGCGCACGTCGGTGCGCGTCGCACCGCCCTCCAGGCGCAGCGCGACGGACAGTTCGGCGGCGGACAGCACCTGCGCGTGCGCGCCGAGCATCGCGGCGGCGATCTCGGCGGGGGAGGTCTTGGCCGGGGCGGTCAGCCCCTGTCGTGCGAGCCGGCGGGCGTTGGCCTGGGTCCATGTCACGTGTCGCGTCGTCATACGGATGACTCTAGGGTTTATATAGGACAGTTTCTGTCCGCATTCGGCCAATCTCTGAGACGGTCCCTGAGGCAGTCGCTGGGTCGGTCCCTGGCCAGTCGTCAGCTCCCCCACAGTGACGAACTCCCATGGGGCGGATTCTCGCCAATATGTCGAGGGAGTCCGCAGCCTGACGGGCCCTTGGGCCGGCGCGCCGTCAATGTCACGCCTGTGACCGGGGGTCCCTCGTGGGAGGGACGGCCCCCGAGTGCGCGCGTCGGTCCGGAACCAGCCACTTTCCCGGCCCGCGCGACGGCCTCCCCGCCGTACGCCGGATTCGGAGCGTAGTTACGGCATGGCGTGGCGCTCGGCAGACTCACGAAGGGTTATGGTGGAAACCCCCCCTCGGGCCGGTCCGTATCCCCCCCACGGACCGGCCCGTTTTATTTCTCCGGCTGTTTCTCCGGGGGTCGGCTCAGCTCCGCCCGGCCCAGATGTTGGTGCCCTCGGTGTCCACCGCGAAGGTGTCGATCTTCTTCAACTCCTCGTCGCTCAGGGCCGGTCCGGCCAGCGTCGCGACGTTCTCCTCGAGCTGCTTCACACTGGAGGCGCCGATCAGTGCGGAGGTCATCCGCTCGTCCCGCAGCACCCAGGCGATCGCCAGTTGGGCGAGGGACTGACCGCGTCTGACAGCGATGTCGTTCAGCCCGTTCAGCCGCCGTACGACCTCGTCGGAGAGCAGATTCGGGTCCAGGGACTTGCCCTGCGTGGCCCGCGAGCCCTCCGGGATGCCCTTGAGGTATTTGCCGGTGAGTAGCCCCTGCGCGAGCGGCACGAAGGAGATGCAGCCCATGCCGGCGCTCTCCAGCGTGTCGAGCAGTCCGTCGGCCTCGATCCAGCGGTTGATCATCGAGTACGAGGGCTGGTGGATGAGAGCCGGTACACCCATCTCCTTCAGCAGCTGGGCCGCCTCCGCGGTCTGCTCCGCGTTGTACGACGACACGCCCACGTACAGGGCCTTGCCCTGCTGCACGGCGGAGGCCAGCGCACCCATCGTCTCCTCGAGCGGGGTGCCCGGGTCGAAGCGGTGGGAGTAGAAAATGTCGACGTAGTCCAGACCCATCCGGTTCAGGGACGCGTCGAGCGAGGACAGCAGGTACTTCCGCGAACCCCACTCGCCGTAGGGCCCCGGGTGCATCAGATAGCCCGCCTTGGTCGAAATGACCATTTCATCGCGATATGGGGCGAAATCCTCCGCAAAGATCTTGCCGAAGTTGAGCTCGGCCGACCCGGGCGGCGGCCCGTAGTTGTTCGCCAGGTCGAAGTGCGTCACACCCAGGTCGAAGGCGCGCCGCAGGATCGCGCGCTGTGAGTCGAGGGTGCGGTCGTCGCCGAAGTTGTGCCAGAGGCCGAGGGAGAGCGCGGGAAGCTTCAGCCCGGAGCGGCCGGTACGCCGGTACTCCATCGACTCGTAGCGGTCCGCGGCTGCTCGGTAGGAGGAGGAATCAGTCACGCATCCCTCCTTATCACGGACTTGTGACAGGCCGGGTTGGGCCGCTGTGGCCAGCGCGCAGTAGTGTGGCGCCCTCGGGGACTGCCGCATGGAGGGGTTGGAAAAGTGAACCTGCGCGACCTGGTGTACGGGCTCTACGCGCGCCGGGTGGAAGGCCGCCTCGACCACGCCCAGGTGCCCAAGCACATCGGAGTCATCCTCGACGGCAACCGTCGCTGGGCCAAGGCATCCGGTGGCACGGCCGAGCAGGGGCACAAGGCAGGCGCCAGCAAGATCCAGGAGCTGCTGGGCTGGTGTGCCGAGACCGATGTCGAGGTCGTCACCCTCTGGCTGCTGTCCACGGACAACCTGGACCGCCCCGAGAACGAGCTGATCCCGCTCCTCGGCATCATCGAGAACGCGGTCCGCGACCTCGCGGCGGACGGCCGCTGGCGCGTGCACCACGTCGGCACGCTGGATCTGCTGCCCGCCCGCACCCAGTCCGTACTGAAGGAAGCCGAGCAGTCCACGGTCGGCATCGACGGGATACTCGTGAACGTCGCCGTGGGTTACGGCGGCCGCCAGGAGATCGCCGACGCCGTCCGCTCCCTCCTTCTGGAGCACGCCGACAAGGGCACGAGCTTCGAGGAACTCGCCGAGATCGTCGATGTCGAGCACATCTCGGAGCACCTCTACACACGCGGCCAGCCCGACCCCGACCTCGTCATCCGGACCAGCGGCGAGCAGCGGCTGTCCGGATTCATGCTCTGGCAGAGCGCCCATTCGGAGTACTACTTCTGTGAAGTCTTCTGGCCGGCCTTCCGCAAGGTCGACTTCCTGCGTGCGCTGCGCGACTACGCCGCGCGCCACCGCCGCTACGGCAGCTGAGGCGCCCGCGGGTCCCCTGTAGCGCGGATCACCCTCTGTTCATCCACGCGTCGTCATATGCCTTGGCATGGCTGCGCATGTTCGAGGGAATACCCCTTCCAGGTCGACGTCCGATCCACGAACGTCGTATCTCAGTGAGCGGCCGAGACCGCTCGCCCGGGAGGCCCTTTGCACACGAAGGACCGCACTCCTAGTGCGGACACCGCGGAGGGCCGGAGTTCGGCCCGCGCATCGTGGCCGAGTCCGGCCCGTCCCCTGCCTTCGGCGGGGGAGACCCCATGGCCCGCGACGCCGTCGCACTGCCGACCTCATTCGAGGGGGTACGTCCTTCCGTGGTGAACAGCACAAAGCGCCGCATGCCCGACAGGCGCACCTATGTTCTCGACACCAGCGTCCTGCTGGCCGATCCGAACGCCCTGACCCGTTTCGACGAGCACGAAGTCGTGCTCCCGATTGTGGTGATCACGGAGCTGGAGGCAAAGAGGCACCATCCGGAGCTCGGTTACTTCGCCCGCCAGGCGCTGCGCCTTCTGGACGATTTCCGTATCCGGTACGGCCGCCTCGACGCCCCCATCCCGATGGGCGACCTCGGCGGCACGCTCCGTGTCGAGCTCAACCACTCCGATCCCGGCGTCCTTCCGGCCGGCTTCCGATTGGGGGACAACGACTCACGGATTCTGGCGGTAGCGCGAAATCTGCAGGCCGAGGGGTACGACGTCACGGTCGTATCCAAGGATCTGCCTCTCCGTATCAAGGCCTCGTCCGTCGGTTTGCTGGCGGAGGAGTACCGGGCGGAGCTGGCCATCACCGACTCCGGCTGGACCGGAATGGCCGAACTGCCCCTTTCCGCCGAACAGGTGGATCTGCTGTACGGCGAGGAGACGCTGTACGTCCCCGAAGCGGCGGAACTGCCCGTCCACACCGGCCTCGTTCTGCAGTCCGAGCGCGGCAAGGCGCTGGGCCGGATCTCGGCCGAGGGCAATGTGAAGCTGGTGCGCGGCGACCGGGAGGCCTTCGGTATCCACGGCCGCAGCGCCGAGCAGCGCATCGCTCTCGATCTGCTCCTCGACCCGGACGTCGGCATCGTCTCGCTGGGCGGCCGGGCCGGCACCGGCAAGTCGGCGCTCGCGCTCTGCGCGGGCCTCGAGGCGGTCCTGGAGCGCCGGCAGCACCAGAAGGTGATGGTCTTCAGGCCGCTGTACGCGGTCGGCGGGCAGGAGCTCGGCTATCTGCCGGGCACCGAGGCCGAAAAGATGAGCCCCTGGGCTCAGGCAGTCTTCGACACACTCTCGGCCGTGGCGGGCCGTGAAGTGATCGAGGAGGTGCTCGGACGCGGCATGCTCGAGGTCCTGCCGCTCACCCATATCCGAGGCCGCTCGCTGCACGACGCGTTCGTCATCGTCGACGAGGCCCAGTCCCTGGAGCGGAACGTCCTGTTGACCGTTCTGTCCCGTATCGGGGCTAATTCCCGGGTCGTTCTGACCCATGACGTGGCACAGCGGGACAATCTGCGCGTCGGCCGGTACGACGGAGTCGTTGCCGTGGTCGAGAAGTTGAAGGGCCATCCGCTCTTCGCGCATGTCACCCTCACTCGCTCCGAGCGTTCGCAGATCGCCGCGCTCGTGACCGAAATGCTGGAGGAAGGCCAGATCTAATACGGAATAAGGCAGTTGGCGCCGCCCGGCAGAGCGCAAGAGCGTAGCCGGGCGGCGCCGTGCTGTCCGCCGTTTTCCGTAAAACACCTGGCGCAAACGGGGTGTGAGCTTTCACACGTAACGAAGAATTGCCTTGCGGCGTCGGCTTCCGGCAGAGTCTTGCTTCCGTCAGGCCCCGCATACGGCACATCCGCACCTCCAGAGGTGCACAGCACCACACAACTCAAGACTTGCCGTCGTATGCCGCCCGCGAGCATCATGCGGCACTCCCGTCAAGGGGGTTGCCCACCGGGCCCGCGCCTCCCGTGACCCAAGCAGTAGGGAGGCCAGCGTCAGGGGCACGATTGCGCTCGCGAGGTCACCCATGCGGGCGTTGCTGGAAGGAAACCGTGTGAGCCGGATCTCGGTCCGGGGGTTCGCAGTGGCATCAGCTACTGCGGTCACCACCGTTGGCGCCGTCGTGGGCGTTGCCTCGGGCAACACCCTGCCCTCGAACGACAACCTTGAGGCGTCCGCCGCCGACACGACGCTCCTCGCAGACATCCCCATGGGCCAGCAGGCTCAGGTACAGGTCTCGTCCCTGACGCAGCAGGCCGACGCGCAGGCCGCTGCCGCAGACGCGGCCGCGAAGAGGTCCGCCGAGGAAGCGGCCCGTACCTCGGCTGCCAAGACCGCCGAGGCGAAGAAGGAAGCCGCCGAGAAGAAGGCCGAGCGCGATCGCGAGGCCAAGGAAGCACGCGCCAACCGTGACTCGGTGCGGGACGCTTCCACCTTCTCCGCGAAGAGCTCCTACTCCGTCGCCGAGGTCCAGGCGATCGCACGGCAGATGATCCCTGCCGACCAGTTCCAGTGCTTCAGCAACATCGTGGACCACGAGTCCACCTGGAACTACCAGGCGCAGAACGCCTCCTCCGGTGCCTACGGTCTCGTCCAGGCGCTGCCGGGCTCGAAGATGTCGTCGGCCGGCGCCGACTGGCAGACCAACCCGGCGACCCAGATCAAGTGGGGCCTGAACTACATGAACAGCCGCTACGACAGCCCTTGTGGCGCGTGGTCGTTCTGGCAGGCCAACAGCTGGTACTAGGATCTGCCGGCGCTCAACTTTTCGGAGCCCCCCACCGTCCTACGGTGGGGGGCTCCGTGCGTGTACGGTCGGTCGGAAAGGGCTCCCGGGGGGAGTGGTGGGGGGAAGAGGGAAGATCATGTCGAGACTGCCAGGATGGCTCGCCGGCCTGGGCGCCGGGCTGACCCGGATAAGCGAGCGCCTGGACGAGCAACGCAGCGAGGACGCGGACGACGATGTGCCGGTCGTCCTTGGGCCCGCTCCGGACAGCGTCCCGCCGCCGCCCGCCTACGCCCCCGCCGTCGCGGCCAGGCCCGACCCGGTCGCCGCGATTCCCTGGGGTATGCGCGTCGCGGCCGAGGCCGGCTGGCGGCTGCTCGTAGTGGCAGGCACGCTCTGGGTGTTGATGCGCATCATCAGCGCGGTACAGCTGGTGGTCCTCGCCTTCGTGGCCGCGCTGCTCGTCACCGCGATGCTCCAGCCCACCGTGGCCCGGCTGAAGAAGCTGGGCCTGCCGCGCGGGCTCGCCACCGCAGTCACCGCGATCGCGGGCTTCATCATCATGGGCCTGGTCGGCTGGTTCGTGGTCTGGCAGGTGATGGACAACCTGGACAACCTCTCCGACCGGGTCAGGGACGGAATCGAGGAACTCAAGCGCTGGCTGCTCGACAGCCCGTTCCATGTCACCGAGCAGCAGATCAACGACGTCGCCAAGAACCTCAGCGACACCATCGGCACCAACACCCAGGAGATCACCTCCGCGGGCCTGCAGGGTGTGACGGTGATGGTCGAGATACTGACCGGCATCCTGCTGGCGATGTTCTCGACGCTTTTCCTGCTGTACGACGGCAAGCGCATCTGGCACTGGGTGCTCAAACTGGTCCCGGCGCAGGCCCGCGAGGGAGTCGCCGGAGCAGGGCCGCGCGCCTGGCGCACGTTGACCGCGTATGTGCGCGGCACGGTGATCGTGGCGCTGATCGACGCGATCTTCATCGGCCTCGGCATCTACTTCCTCGATGTCCCGATGGCCGTACCGCTGGCCGTCTTCATCTTCCTGTTCGCCTTCATCCCGCTCGTCGGCGCGGTCGTCTCCGGCGCGCTCGCGGTGGTCGTCGCACTGGTCACCCAGGGCGTGTTCACCGCGCTGATGGTGCTGATCGTCGTCCTCGCCGTACAGCAGATCGAGGGCCATGTGCTGCAGCCCTTCATCCTGGGCCGCGCGGTCCGTGTGCACCCGCTCGCCGTCGTCCTCGCGGTCGCGGCCGGTGGACTGACCGCCGGGATCGGCGGCGCCGTGGTGGCGGTGCCGCTGGTGGCGGTGACCAACACGGTGGTCGGCTATCTGCGCGCGTACGGCAGGGAGCAGGCTCTGCGGGACTCACCGCCCCCGCCGCACGGCGCTGCGGCGGTCGAGGCCGCGCCGACGCCGGCCCCCGGGCTGACCCCGGCGCCGGCGTCCGCCGGGGCCGGAGGGGCACAGGAGTGATATCCGAGCCGGAACTGGTGGGGGAGGACGAGCCGTTCGGCGAGGCCGAGCTTGCCGGGCCGCGGACGGGTGAGGCGGACGCGGCCGGGGCCGAGACGGTCGCGGCCGGCGACGGTGTCTCCGCCCGTCGGCCACGCCCGGCCTGGTACGACACCCGGGGGCACGGCGTTCCCCGTGCTTCCCGCGGCGAAGTCCACCTTCGAGGTCGTACGCGACGCCGAGCTGTCGAAGCCGAGCAGCGGGCAGGACTGGCTGCGGCAGGGTGGCGACGAGGCCGGGCGGTCCGCGAGCGGCGACAACCCGGGCGACACGCTCGACCTCAAGTGGACTCAGCACACAGGTGAGCAGTTCAACCTGAACGGCTCCGTGATCGCGGACGGCAAGCTGATCGTCTCGTCCCGCGCTTTCGACTCTCCGTACAGCATGATGCTCGCCTACGACATCACATCCGGCCGCGAGATCTGGCGCACCTACCTGGACGGCGACGCCGAGTCGGCGCCGACGCTCCACGACGGACGGGTCTATCTGACGACCGGCGTCGGACGGATCTACGCGCTGGACGCCGTGGACGGGCACGTCGCCTGGGAGTCGATCGACCGTGAGGAGCAGCACGGCGACACCGTGCGCCGTTACGGTCGCGCGGGCGGACCGGTCAGCGTCTTCCCGCTCGCCGGCGGGGACCGTACGGTCGCCGTCACCAGGACGGGAACACGGTGCGCTGCCGTGACGCCAAGACGGGCGAGCAGCTGCCCGGCGGCTTCGGGGCCGCGGCCTCCTGGGGCCAGTCCCACAGCACGGTGGTGCGCGAGCCCGGCTCCAACACCGCCTATCTGCACTCTTCGTCGAGCAACACGGTCATCGCGATGGGCCTCGCGAGCTGCAAGCAGCTGTGGGTGAAGGACACCGGGGGCGACATCGACAGCCACTCGTCGCCCGTGCTGACGCAGCCCGCATCGGGCCCGGCGACGCTGGTGACGTTCACGGCGTACGGCGTCCGCGGGCACGACCCGAAGACGGGCGCGGTGACCTGGGAGTCCAAGGTGGGCGGTGGCAGCACCTGCGAGCCGGGGCGGGCCCTGCTCACCAGCCCGGCCGTGTGGGGCGACATTGCCTATGTCGCGGGCCGCGACGGTGTCGTACGCGCCTATGACACGAGCGCGGCCGATCCGTCGAAGCCGGTGTGGGAGACCAAGGCCGGTTATCTGGCGGGCGAGAGCCCGATGGACGACAAGTGGCGCGTCGCCATGGGCTGCTCGGCGGGCGCCGGTTCGCCGACGATGCATCCGCTGGTCACCAGGTCCCTTGTGTATGTGGGGACATGGGACGGGCGGCTGCTGGTCCTGGACCGGGCGAGCGGCACGCAGCTCGCCGCGTACAACCTGGGCGCGGGAGTGGCTTCGGCGCTCTCCGTCAGCGGTGACTGGGTCGTCGCCCTCACGGACGACGGCACCGTCCACGCACTCGCCGCGCGCCGGGACTGAGAGGAAGCGCCACCGTGCGATCACTGAAGCCCGTCCACGACAAGGCGCCCCGTCCGGCTCGCAGCCGGGCGGGGCGCCCTTGTCGCAGCGCGGGACTCAGTCCGCGAGCACCGCTTCCGCGTCCAGCGTCGTACCCACGGCCTGGATCACCGCGGCGATCTTGAAGGCCTCCTGGATCGTCTCGCGGTCCACGCCGGCCTTGCGGAGCACCTGCTCGTGCGAGTCGAGGCACTGGCCGCAGCCGTTGATGGCGGAGACGGCGAGCGACCACAGCTCGAAGTCGACCTTCTCCACACCCGGGTTGCCGATCACGTTCATCCGCAGACCGGCGCGCAGCGTCCCGTACTCCGGGTCCGACAGCAGATGCCGGGTCCGGTAGAAGACGTTGTTCATCGCCATGACCGCGGCGGCGGACTTGGCGGCGGTGTACGCCTCCGGGGAGAGGTTGGCCTTGGCCTCGGGCTCCAGCTCGCGCAGCACCTTCGGCGAGCGCGAGGCGATCGCGCAGGCCAGGACGGTGCCCCAGAGCTGCTGCTGCGGCAGCTCGCTGTTGCCGATCACCGAACCGAGGTTCAGCTTCAGGTCCTTGGCGTAGTCCGGTACCGAAGCCTTGAGTTCATCGAGAGACATATCGGATCACTCGCCCGACAGCAGCGCGACCGGGTCGAGGGTGTTCTCGCCCTTGGTCCAGTTGCACGGGCACAGCTCGTCGGTCTGCAGGGCGTCGAGCACCCGCAGGACCTCCTTGGGGTTACGGCCGACGGAGCCGGCGGTCACCATGGTGAACTGGATCTCGTTGTTCGGGTCGACGATGAAGACGGCGCGCTGCGCGAAGCCGTCCTCGCCCTCGATGCCGAGGTCGCGCATCAGCTCGTGCTTGGAGTCGGCCAGCATCGGGAAGGGCAGGTCACGCAGGTCCGCGTGGTCCTTGCGCCAGGCGTGGTGGACGAACTCGGAGTCGCCGGAGAAGCCGAGTATCTGGGCGTCACGGTCGGCGAACTCGTCGTTCAGCTTGCCGAAGGCCGCGATCTCGGTGGGGCAGACGAAGGTGAAGTCCTTGGGCCACGCGAAAACGACCTTCCACTTGCCCTCGTAGGACTTGTGGTTGATCTCCTCGAACTCCTTGCCGGCCTCCAGTGAGACGCAGGCAGTCAGTTCGAACGTGGGGAACTGGTCACCAACAGTGAGCACGCGCTCTCCTTGCAGAAAGGAATTCCCTTTTGAGGTCTTCCGGGGGGTTGGACGGATCTTGATACTGGCACAGAGTGCATTGATCGCGGAAATAGCTAGACTCGGTCATCGCGATCGGAGGTGCCTATCAGTGTCCACCAGTAATGTCGGCAATGCCGTAAATAGAGGAAGTTCCAGGGGTAAGCAGCCCAGCCTGGCGCAGCTGCGCGCGTTCGCCGCCGTGGCCGAGCATCTGCACTTTCGGGACGCCGCAGCCGCAATCGGGATGAGTCAGCCCGCGCTGTCCGGTGCTGTATCGGCACTGGAGGAGGCACTCGGTGTCCAGCTCCTGGAGCGTACGACGCGCAAGGTGCTGCTCTCGTCGGCCGGAGAGCGGCTCGCGGTGCGGGCCAAGGCTGTGCTGGACGCGGTCGGTGAGCTGTTGGAGGAGGCCGAGGCGGTACGCGCCCCGTTCACCGGGGTGCTCCGGCTCGGCGTGATCCCGACCGTCGCCCCGTATCTGCTGCCGACCGTGCTGCGCCTGGTGCATGAGAACTATCCGGACCTCGACCTCCAGGTCCACGAGGAGCAGACGTCCTCGCTGCTGGAGGGGCTCGCGGCAGGGCGGCTCGATCTGCTGCTGCTCGCCGTGCCGCTCGGGGTCCCGGGCGTGAGCGAGCTGCCGTTGTTCGACGAGGACTTTGTGCTGGTCACGCCCGAGGACCACTGGCTGGGGGGCCGCCAGGACATTCCGCGCGAGGCCCTGCGCGAACTGCATCTGCTGCTGCTCGACGAGGGCCACTGCCTGCGCGACCAGGCGCTCGACATCTGCCGGGAGGCCGGCCGTACCGACGGCGCTCCGGTGTCGACGACGGCCGCCGGCCTGTCCACGCTGGTGCAGCTGGTCGCCGGCGGGCTCGGAGTGACGCTGCTGCCGCGTACGGCGGTCGAGGTGGAGACGGGCCGGGCGGGCAGGCTGCAGACGGCGTACTTCGCCGAACCCGCCCCCGCACGCACTGTCGCCCTGGCGATGCGCGCGGGCACGGCACGCCAGGGCGAATTCGAGGAGTTCGCACAGGCCCTGCGGGACGCGATGCGCGCGCTGCCGGTGCGGGTGCTCGGCTGACCGCTCCGTACTGCCCCGGACTGCGTCGTACGCCCTTGTGCTACTCCGTACGCAGCCCGTCCGGGCGCATCATGCGCCACAGTGGCGGCAGGCTGATCACCGTCACCAGCAGAATCAGCGCGGCCCCGACCCCGGTGATCGGCAGGAAGGCCCACCAGTCGGCGACCTGCTTGTCGACCAGCTTCAGCAGGACAAGACCGAGCCCGATGCCACCCGTGATCGCGAGGGCGAGACCCAGCACGATCGGCACGGCGGTCTGCCACAGCACCGACCAGCTCAGAGTGGCGCGCCGGGTACCGAAGGCGACCAGCACCGACAGCAGCCGCTTGCGGTCGCGGAGCTGTTCCAGCGTGGAGACGAGCATGGACGCGGCGATCAGCAGCATCGTCGCGGTCGCGCCGACGAAGAGACCGGTGCGCACGCTGGAGAACTGGCTGTCACGCTCGAAGTTCTGCAGCGTGGAGACGCTGGTCAGCGGGTCGATGGCGGCCGCGCTGTTACGGGCGTACTCGGCCGCCTCGGGCACGTCGGGGTCGAGCCGGATCATCGCCCTGGCCATCGGGCTCACCAGCTTCGACACATCGATGGTGGACGGCGTCGCCATGACGCCGAACGAGACCTGACCCACCGGGTCGGTACGCGAGTCCACCGTCCTGGCGGATGCGGGGATACGCCACAGCACCGGCTTGGTCGTCTTCGCCTCGCCTCCCGGGTCGAACTGCTCCGAGTTGAGGTTCACCTGGGCGCCGGGCCGGGCAGACTTGGCGAGATATTCGTCCGGCGGACCCTGATTGCCGTGCGTACGGGCGATGAAGACATCGCCGTCCTTGCAGGAGGGCAGCTTCGCCAGCTCCCGCAGCGACGGGCAGTCGGCGACAGTGATCTGGGTGGTGGGGATGTAGCCCTCGCCCGCGCGTATCGGTCCCGGCCGGTCGACGGACGCCTGGATCATCCCGATCACGCTTGAGACGCCCTTGGTCGCCGAGTACGTCTCGATCATCTTGCGCGCCACGGAGCCGTCCGTGGCCTTCGCGCTCGTCTCGAGCTGGGCGCGGGCCGCGTCCATGCCGGTCGGTTTCATGAAGTCGCTCTGCACGGAGCTGAAGAGCATCTGCAGCGCGATGGCGCCGGCCGCCGCGACGACGATGCCGCTCACCGCACGGGCCGCCGTTCCGCTGCTCAACTGGAGCCGCCGTACGGCCAGTTGCCAGGGCACGGGTCCGCCGCGCAGCCGGCCGACCACTGCCTCGACCAGCCACGGCAGCAGCGCGGTGACCCCGGTCAGCACCAGCAGCGCGCCGCCGGCGATCTGATAGGTGGCGATCTCGGTGTCCCCGAGGCCGACCCGGCCCGACTGGGGCAGCAGCAGGGCGAGACCGGCGGCCGGCATCAGCAGCCGCCACCACAGTCGGCGCCGCCGCGGAGCGGTGTTCCGTACAACGCCGAGCGGCTCGATCGTCACACCACGCAGCGTGAAGAGGATGACTCCGATCGCGGAGGCCGGTACGGCGACGGCGATCAGCGCGGTCAGCACCGGGCTCGGCACGATGTCGGAGGGGAAGGCGTTGACGTTCCAGATGGTCACCGAGCCGATGAACTGCCGTATCAGCGCGAGAAATCCGGCGCCCGCGACCAGCCCGAGCAGCGCGCCGCACAGTGACTCACCGGCCGCGATCCGCCGTGTCATCGCCTGATCGGAGCCGACCAGCCGGAGCGCGGCGAGCCGCCGGTCGCACTGCTCGCCGCCGAACCGCACGGCGGTGGCGATGAACACGGCCACCGGCAGGAGCAGGGCCACACAGGCCATCACGATGATGAGCAGGAGCACCGCGCTCATCGGGTCGCCCTTGCCCTCGTTGCCGCCGTAGCTGTCCGCGCGCCGGTCGGCCGCCGCCGGGGGGAGGGTGGAACTGCCCGCGTAGTAGAAGAACTCACCGGGGCCGATCAGGCCGCGGTCCCCGATGGTGGCGGTGACCCGGTACGGCAGCCGGTCCTTCAGCAGCGCCCCTTCGGGGGAGCTGAGCAGGTCGGCGAGGGCGGGGGAGACGGCCATCTCGCCGGGGCCCGGCAGCTTCGCCAGGCCGGGCGGCGCCGGGGCGTCGCCGCCGTCGGGCCGCAACACGGCGCCGTTGACGGTGTCGCCGCGGTAGAGCGTGCTGGTCCGGGCGAAGAGGAACGAGCGCTCGGAACGCTTCACCTCGTCGTTGAAGGTGACCGCGCGGTCCGCCTCGCGGGTGTCGCGGCTCTCGATGAGATGTGGCACGGACGCGGCGACCAGCAGCAGGGAGACGCCCAGGCCGACGCCGATGGCGGTGAGGATCGTACGGGTCCAGCCGCGCCGGCCGCCGGTGACGGCGAACCGGGCGCCCAGGGTGAGATCCCGTATCCAGGTGGCGCCGCCGCTCATGCCACACCCGCCATGTCGCGCACCTTGCCGTCGCGGACGATGACCTCGCGGTCGGAGTACGCGGCCACCCGGGCCTCGTGCGTCACCAGGACGACCGCGGCGTTGGTGTCCCGGGCAGCGTCGGTGAGCAGCTCCATCACCCGCTCCCCGTTGAGTGAGTCGAGGGCGCCGGTCGGCTCGTCGGCGAAGAGCACCCGCGGCGAGGTGACCAGCGCGCGGGCGACCGCGACCCGCTGGCCCTGGCCGCCGGAGACCTCGCCGGGCCGCTTGTTGCCGATCTCGGCGACTTCGAGGCGCTCCATCCACTCCAGTGCGGTGCGCTCGGCCTCCTTGCGCCGGATGCCGTTCAGCCGAAGTGGCAGCGCGACATTCTCGGTGCAGGTCAACTCGGGAACGAGCTGGCCGAACTGAAAGACGAAGCCGTAGTCGCTGCGGCGCAGCGCGCTCCGTCCGGCGTCCGGCATCGCGGTGAGGTCGCGCCCGCTGTAGCAGATCGACCCGGAGTCGGGCCGGACGATCCCGGCGAGGCAGTGGAGCAGGGTCGATTTGCCGGAGCCGGAGGGCCCCATGACGGCGACGACCTCGCCGGCGTGGATGGAGAAGGACGCGCCGTCGAGGGCGGGGGTGGGGCCGTACGCCTTGTGCAGGTCGGCGGCGACGAGGAGAGAGCCTGCGGGGTTCATCCGCGCACCTCCTTGGCGAGCTGGTCGAGCCGGGCACCGGTCAGTTCCAGCCAGCGCAGATCGGCTTCGAGGTGGAAGAGGGCGTGGTCGCAGATGAGCTGGTCGGCGAGGTCACCGCGGCGCTTGCGGTCGGTGAGGATACGCATCAGCCGCAGATGCTCGGCCCGCTGCCCATCGAGGAGATCGGCGGCGCTGCGGCCGGTGAGCAGCGCGAGGACGACCTTGGTGTAGAGGGTCGACTGGAGGTACGGCTCCGGCTTCTCGGGCTGCGCGAGCCACTGGGTGACATCGGTGATCCCGGCGTCGGTGATGGCGTAGCGCTTGCGTTCGGGACCGCCGCCGGCCTCAATGCCGTCGACCTCGACGAGGCCGCTCTTGAGGAGGCGGGACATGGTCGAGTAGACCTGCCCGTAGTGGAGGGGCCGGTCGTGGCCGAACTTCTCGTCGAAGGCGCGCTTGAGGTCGTAGCCGTGGCGCGGGCCGGACTCGAGGAGCCCGAGGAGTGTGTGACCGATGGACATGCGCGGCACTCTACACGGTGTGTATACCTGCTGTGTATACCTGAGGTGGAGGCCTGCGGTCTCCGCCCCGGACCCCACGCCTCAATCGCCGGCGGGGCGCATTTCAGCCCGTCCGGCGATTGAGGACCCGAGCGAAGGTCGTACGGGGGCTGGGGGCTTGCCCCAGGGACTACTCCCCGTCGTCCCCCGGCGCAGCCCTCGGCGGTCGCCCCCGCCGGGGGATCGGGCCGGCGCTGCCCGGCAGGCGGCCCGCGTCCGACAAGGCGCGACGGAGGATGAACTCGATCTGTGCGTTCGCGCTGCGCAGCTCGTCCGACGCCCATCGCGCCACCGCCTCGTACACCGCCGGATCCAGTCGCAGCAGCACCTGCTTCCGCGCGGGCGGCGTCACTGGTAGAGCGACCCTGTGTTGAGGACAGGTTGCGGCGCGCGGTCGCCGCACAGCACCACCATCAGGTTCGACACCATGGCCGCCTTGCGCTCCGTGTCGAGCTCGACGATGTCCTGTTCCGTGATCCTGGCCAGCGCCGCCTCGACCATGCCGACCGCGCCGTCCACGATCTGCCGCCGCGCCGCCACCACCGCGCCCGCCTGCTGGCGCTGCAGCATCGCGGACGCGATCTCCGGGGCGTACGCGAGATGCGTGAAGCGGGACTCGATGATGTGCACGCCGGCCGCCTCCACGCGCGCGTGCAGCTCGACCGCCAGCTTCTCGGTGATCTCCTCCGCGTTGCCGCGCAGCGACAGGCCGTCCTCGTCGTGCGCGTCGTAGGGGTACTCGATCGCGATGTGCCGCACCGCCGCCTCCGTCTGGGTCGAGACGAACTCCAGGAAGTCGTCCACCTCGAACATCGCCTGCGCCGTGTCCTCGACCTTCCACACGACCACCGCGGCGAGCTCGATCGGGTTGCCGTAGGCGTCGTTCACCTTCAGAACCGCGGTCTCGTGGTTCCGTACCCGCGTCGAGATCTTGACCCGTGAGGTGAACGGGTTGACCCAGCGCAGGCCGTCCGTACGGATCGTGCCCCGGTAGCGCCCGAAGAGCTGGACCACCCGCGCCTCGCCCGGTGCGACCGTGTTCAGCCCGCACATCGCGACGAACGCGGCGATCCCGACCATGACGCCGAGCAGGATCAGCGCCACCTTCGCGCCGGTCGCGCCGATCGCGGCCCCGGCGACGACGAGCACGACCCCGGCCGCTATTCCGAGCAGCCCCAGCAGCAGGGCGGCGCCCCCGCCGATGCTGTGCGCCGGAAATTCACGAACCTGTGGCGCCGGCATCTCCGGCCGGTCTTCCACGGTTGGTGTGCTGGTGGCAGGCATGATGGCTCCCCGTTTCCGAGGTCGGCGACAGCCGCCGACCCTCTAGCAAAGTGATATCACTTTAACGCGCATCGCAACCCTGCGCACCTCTCATGAGTCGGTTCCATGAGACGGGGTGCTGATTCTCACGTCCGGAAAAGACCGGATCGGTGGCTCTTTGTCTGTGTGAGCGGTGTTAGCTTTCTGAGCTGATTCCGGCCCGATGCAGGGTCGATTGCGGCAAGCACGACCAGCGAAAACAGTGACTACGAGCGGAGCAGCGAAGCGATGGGCCGAGCGGAAGCGCGACAAGCCCGGCAGCGCGGGGCGCGCCGGGCGAAGAAGGCAAAGCCCACTGGCATACGGCGCTTCTTCACCTGGAGGAAGCTGCTCGGCACCTTCTTCGGCCTCTGCCTGCTGGCGATGGGCGCCTTCTTCGTGATCTATCTGCTCGTTCCCGTGCCCGAGGCCAACGCCCAGGCCGAGATGCAGAGCAACGTCTACAAGTACAGCAACGGCAAGGTCCTCGCCCGCACCGGCAAGATCAACCGCGAGATCGTCGGGCTCGAGAAGATCCCCAAAGAAGTCCAGTTCACCTTCGTCGCCGCGGAGAACAAGACCTTCTTCAAGGACTCCGGAGTCGACTTCAAGGGCACTGCCCGCGGCGTGATGAACACCCTCACGGGCAAGGGCAAGCAGGGTGGCTCGACCATCACCCAGCAGTACGTCAAGAACTACTACCTGAACCAGGACCAGACGGTCACCCGCAAGCTCAAAGAGCTCGTGATCTCGCTCAAGGTGGACCAGAAGAAGGAAAAGTCCGAGATCCTCGCCGGGTACATCAACACCAGCTACTACGGCCGCAACGCCTACGGAATCCAGGCCGCTGCCCAGGCGTACTACGGCGTCGACGCGTCCAAGCTGAACGTCGCCCAGGGCGCGTATCTCGCCGCTCTGCTCCAGGCCCCGAGCCAGTACGACTGGGCGGTCGCCTCGGAGACCGGCCAGAAGCTGGTCCAGGAGCGCTGGAACTACGTACTCGACAACATGGTCGAGGAGGACTGGCTGGACTCCGGCGAGCGCACCGGCCTGAAGTTCCCCGTGCCCAAGAAGCCGAAAGCCGCCCCCGGCATGGAGGGCCAGACCGGCTACCTCGTCGACGCGGCCAACGCCGAGCTGGAGCGCCACCACATCAGCGAGGAGGAGATCAAGGCCGGCGGCTGGACGATCACCCTCAACATCGACGAGAAGCGCCAGAAGGCACTGGTCAAGGCGGTCGACAAGCAGCTCGAGAAGAAGCTCGAGCGCAAGAAGGACAAGGCCGACGCGACCGTTCAGGCAGGTGCGACCTCCGTCGACCCGAAGACCGGCCATATCGTCGCCCTGTACGGCGGCGAAGGCGCCACCGAGCACTGGCTGTCCAACGCCACCCGCCGCGACTACCAGCCCGCCTCGACCTTCAAGCCCGTCGTCCTCGCCTCGGCCATCGAGAACGGGGCCGAGACCCAGGACGGCGCGAAGATCGGCCTCAACACCAAGTACGACGGCACCAGCAAGCGGCCGGTGAAGGGCAGCGACACCCCCTTCGCGCCCGAGAACGAGGACGACAAGGACTACGGCCCGGTCAGCGTCCAGCGGGCGACGAACAGCTCGATCAACTCCGTCTTCGCGCAGATGATCGTGGATGTCACCCCGAAGAAGGCCAAGAAGACCGCGCTCGCCATGGGCATGAAGGACAGCAAGGACTTTCCGGAGCGGCCCGCGATGTCACTCGGCACGATGGGCGCCTCCACCTGGGACATGGCCGGGGTGTACGCGACCCTCGACAACCACGGCAAGAAGGTCACGCCGTCGATCGTGAAGTCCGCCGAGAGCAAGTCCCGCAAGGCCGATCTGACGGATCCCCCGCCAATCGGCGACCAGGCGATCAGCCGCGAGGCGGCGGACACCACGACGGCGGCCATGACGGGCGTCGTGAAGTCCGGCTCGGGCACGAACGCGGCCGGCGACTACGAGGCAGCGGGCAAGACCGGCACCTCGGAGAACAACCGCTCGGCCTGGTTCGTGGGTTACACCCCGGACCTGGTCACCGCAGTCGCCCTGTTCGGCGAGGACCCCAAGGGCAATCAGGTCACGCTGACCAACACCGTCAACGAGGGCCGCGCCAACGGTGGTGGCGTCCCGGCGAAGATCTGGCAGCAGTACACGACGGGAGCCCTCGACGACGAGGCCGCCGCCGCCGAGTTCGACCTCGACATCGAAGAGGGCGCGACCGCGGAACCGGACCCGACGCCGACGGATACTCCGTCCGAGACGCCCTCGCAGACCCCGTCCAAGACGCCGACGGACGATCCGACGCAGACGCCGACGAGGACGCCCACCAAGACGCCGACGGAGGATCCGACGCAGACGCCGAGCATTACGCCATCGGGTCCGCCGAGCTTCACCCCGCCGACCGACCCGGGCGGTGACCCCGGCGGGACAGAGGGCGCCGGCGGCAGGGTCAAGCCCTGACGGCAACATCAAGCCCGGCAACGTCAGGCTCTGACGGCGACCTCGGGCGACACGTACGACAGTGCCCGCGGCACCCGTATCCGGGACCGCGGGCACTGTCGTACTCCCTGTCAGCCGCCGTTCACCTTGTGGGCGATGCGGTCGCCGGTCTCCTTGTCGATGTTGCGCCAGTACTGCAGCGCCCGGTCCAGGACCGGCCGGGTCACGCCGTCCTTCAGATGTCCGCTGACGTTCGACACCAGTCGCTCACGGGCCGCGTCGTCCAGCACATGGCGGACCATGGTCCCCGGCTGGCCCCAGTCGTCGTCCTCGCGGTGCGGCTTGTACGCCTCGCGCACCAGCTCTCCCGCGGCCTCCCAGCTCGCCGGTTCGCCGAAGCGCTGGAAGTCGGCGGCGGGACCGCCGTAGGAGTTCGGCGCGTACGGCCTCGCGGCGTTCGACGCCACGTACCGCATCGGGCCGTCCTTGGCGTACGAGTTCACCGACGTGTGCGGCCGGTTGGGCGGCAGTTGGGCGTAGTTCGGGCCGATCCGGTACCGGTGGGTGTCCGGGTACGAGAAGAGCCGCCCGAGCAGCATCTTGTCCGGCGACGGGCCGATGCCCGGCACCATGTTCGACGGTTCGAAGGCGGCCTGCTCGATGTGGATGAAGTAGTCCTCCGGATTCCTGTTGAGCGTCATCCGGCCGACGTCGATCAGGGGGTAGTCCCCGTGCGGCCACACCTTGGTCAGGTCGAAGGGATTGAAGCGGTAGTCCGCCGCGTCCTCGAACGGCATGATCTGGACCTTGAGGCTCCAGCTCGGCGCGTTTCCGGACTCGATCGACTCGTACAGATCGCGGCGGTGCTTGTCCGCGTCCGTGCCGGCCAGTTCGTCGGCCTCGGCCTGAGTGAGGAAGTCGATGCCCTGGTCGGTCTTGAAGTGGTACTTCACCCAGAACCGCTCGCCGCCGCCGTTGATCCACATGTAGGTGTGGGAGCTGTAGCCGTTCATATGGCGGTAGGTCTTCGGAACGCCGCGGTCGCCCATCAGCCATGTCACCTGGTGCGCGGACTCGGGGGACAGCGTCCAGAAGTCCCACTGCATGTCGTTGTTGCGCAGCCCGGTGGCCGGGTGGCGCTTCTGGGACCTGATGAAGTCCTGGAATTTGATCGTGTCGCGTACGAAGAAGACCGGCGTGTTGTTGCCGACCATGTCGTAGTTGCCGTGTTCCGTGTAGAACTTCAGCGCGAAGCCGCGGGGGTCACGCCAGGTGTCGGGGGAGCCCTGCTCGCCCGCGACAGTGGAGAAGCGGGCCAGCATCTCGGTGCGCTTGCCCGGCTGGAAGAGGTCCGCCCTGGTGAACTGGCTGACGTCATTGGTGACTTCGAAGGTGCCGTACGCGCCCGCGCCTTTCGCGTGCACCACCCGCTCAGGGACCCGCTCCCGGTTGAACTGGGCCATCTTCTCGATGAGGTAGTGGTCCTGGAGCAGGATCGGGCCGTCGGGTCCCACGGTGAGCGAATGCTCGTCGCTCTCCACCGGGATGCCGGCATTGTTGGTCGTGTACGGGGCCTTCGGGGATGACTCGGTCACGAGCGTCCTCCCGTCGATAGAGGGATTGAGGTCGCATCGGCCGCGTGCCCCAGTCAACTCCCACGACACCCTGTCGGCAACATTTGGACAGGGTCCAGATCTGGCCCCAGTACGAGCTGTGCCGGCTACGCGGGAGTAGGCAGTTCGAACCACACCACCTTGCCGGTCGACAGGCGCGTCGCTCCCCACCGTCTGGCCAGCCGGTTCACCAGGAACAGCCCTCGTCCGCCCTCGTCCGTGTCCCGGGCCCGGCGCTGCCTCGGCAGCTGCGGAGAGTCGTCGCCGACCTCGCAGCGCAGTACGTCCGTACGCAGCAGCCGCAGCGTCACCGGCCGCTCGGCGTACCGCACGGCATTGGTCACCACCTCGCTGACCAGCAGCTCCACCGAGTCGCTCAGCTCTTCCAGACCCCAGCGGTTCAGCGCCCGCCGGGCCAGTCTCCTGGCCCGGCCCGGAGCCGCGTCCTCGGGCTCCAGGAACCAGTAGGCGACATCGCTCGGCGCGATCCCGTCGAAGCGGGCCGCGAGCAGTGCGATGTCGTCGTCCCGGTCGCCCGGGCCGAGAACGTCCAGCACGTCGTCGCAGAGCGCCTCAAGCGGCGGCGAATGGTCCGGACCGGTCAGCTGGGCGGTGGCGGCGAGCCGCTCCCGCAGCTGCTCGATCCCTGTCCACACATCCCGCAGCCGGGACTCGACCAGGCCGTCGGTGTACAGCAGCAGGGTCGCGCCGGCCGGGGCGTCCAGCTCCACGGCCTCGAAGTCCACACCGCCCACGCCGATGGGTGCGCCGGGCGGTACGCGCAGCACCTCGGCCCGCCCGCCCAGGTGCAGCAGGATGGGCGGCGGGTGGCCGGCGTTGGCGATGGTGATCCGGTGCGAGACGGGGTCGTACACGGCGTAGAGGCAGGTGGCCATGCGGTCCGTGCCGAGCCGCTGGGCCTGCTCGTCCAGATGGTGCAGAACCTCCTGGGGCGGCAGGTCGAGACCGGCCAGGGTCTGCGCGGTGGTGCGCAGCTGACCCATGATCGCGGCGGAGGTCATGGAGTGCCCCATGACGTCGCCGACCACCAGCGCCACCCGGCTGCCCGGCAACGGGATCGCGTCGTACCAGTCGCCGCCGACACGGGCGGTCTCGGCGGCCGGGAGGTAGCGGGACGCGAGACGGACGCCGGTCGGCTGCGGGAGCGAGTCGGGCAGCATGGTGCGCTGCAGCTCGTCGGCGATGTACGCCTCACGTCCGTACAGCACGGCCTTGTCGATGCCGAGCGCGGTGTGCGTCGCCAACTGGGCCGCGACCAGAAGGTCGTTGGGCTCGAAGGCGGGCCGGTCCGGCCGGCGGAGGAAGACGGCCGCGCCGATCACCCGCCGCCTGCCGCGGAGCGGGGCGAGTATCGCGCGATGTCCGCTCGGTACGGCGCGGTCGGCGCCGAGCAGCTCGGGCAGGGCGGCCCGGGCGGCCGCGGAGTCGCCGAAGACGGGCCGTACGCCGCGCAGCACCTCGGAGAGCGCACCACCGGACCGCACCTCGCACAGCTCGGCGGCCGGCATGAGGTCGGTCTGCGGGTCTACGACCGGGATGGGGGCGGCGTTGCCGAGATCGGCGTCCTCACCGGCTAAACGCAGCCGGTCGGTGCGGCGCAGCCGCAACACGAACGGCGAGACCGGCCGCTCGTCGCCCACCGGCAGCGGGCTGCGGAGATAGACGAGAATCGCGTCGGAGAAGGTCGGCACGGTCGCCCGGCACAGCCCGAGCACGATCTCGTCGAGGTCTATGCCGCGCGCGATCCTGCGGGTGGCGGCCCCCACGAAACGCAGTCGGTCGCCCTCGCGGCGTGCGGTCCCCGCAAGGTCCTGCGGCGGACCGGCAGGCGGGGGCACGCTCGAGCCGCCGGTCGCCTCGG
Organism: Streptomyces sp. NPDC048479; assembly: GCF_040651435.1. Lineage (NCBI taxonomy): Bacteria > Bacillati > Actinomycetota > Actinomycetes > Kitasatosporales > Streptomycetaceae > Streptomyces > Streptomyces sp. NPDC048479. Next base: position 30,573 of record NZ_JBEZKA010000019.1, on the reverse strand, counting down.
ACCGCGGCCGGGTGCGTTCATGCGGCCGGGCAGCCAAGGGCTGTCGGCCTTCGTGGGAGGTGGGCTGCTCCGTCACGCGTGGGATTCCGTCCGTCCGGGCCGGTTGTGCGATGCAATCGCCTCGTGAGGCGGTATACCCGCTCTGCGGGCGGCGCCGACAGGATGGCAGGCATCCGGCACAGCTCCACCCCCTTGAAATGACTCGTGATGACTTACGGTCAGGCTGCGCCCTGCGCTCAATAGTTGCTCAAACGGCGCAGCCTTGCGGACGACGATCCTACGTTTGCCCCCTGGGGGCGCATCAAGAGTCTCACGAGGTCGTATGAGCTGGAGCGTGTTCCCGGACCGGAATCAGTCACTTCACCCGGCGCCCGCGCGCAGACTCCTGACGCGGACTCAGGACGTCACCTGCACAGCCGTACGGTCCCAGTCCGCCGGAAGCCGAGGCACCCGCCACGCCGGGTCCGGCCGCCAGCCCTCCCAGCCCGCGGAGAACGGCGCCTGCCAGGCCTGGATCGCCTCGACGGCTGCGTCCCCCGCCTCCCGTACCGCCTGTGCCTTCTCCACGTCCATCAGCCCGACCCGCTGGGCCTCCGCGAACTCGTCCTCGTCCAGCCAGTGCCAGGTGCGGTCCGGGTGGACGGCAATGTCCAGGAAGTGATCCTCGGAGTCGACGCCGCCCGCCCAACGGATGTGCGGCTCCTCGAGGTTCACATACCAGTTCTTGAACCGCCAGCCGCGCTCCCAGAACAGCCAGACCGACCAGGGTTCACCGGGCCGCGCCAGCTTCAGTACGCCCGTGCCGAACCAGCGGGCGCGGGCGGTGGTGCGCGGTGCGGTGTAGCGGGTGGCGAGCGGCTCCTGGTGCACCGGCGTGCCGTCCGCGAGTACCGGCTTCACGCACTCGGTGCCCGGCGCCATCCACACCGCGAGCAACTCGTCGGTGTCCTCCACGACGGTCACGGGCCGGCAGATGTGGACGCCGCCGCCCGACAGATCCGGGGCATGGCCGCGGTAGCGCCAGAGGATGTGGTCCCCGGGCGCCCAGCGTGCGATGCGTTCCGTACCTGTCATGCGCAGATCTTAGGAGTACGGCCGGGGACCCGCTGCGACGCAGGTCACGGCCACCGGCTCACGCATGTGTCATACGCAGCACGTCAAGGGCCTCGTCCAGCTGCTCGAGGGTCAGCGCTCCACGCTCCACATAGCCGGACTCGAGGACGACCTCGCGGATCGTCTTCCGCTCGGCCAGCGACTTCTTGGCGACCTTCGCCGCCTCCTCGTACCCGATGTACTTGTTCAGCGGCGTGACGACGGCCGGCGAGGACTCCGCGTACTCACGGGCTCGCTCGACGTTCGCGGTGATGCCGTCGACGGTACGGTCCGCCAGCAGCCGCGAGGCATGGGCGAGGAGCCTCACCGACTCCAGCAGATTCTTGGCGATCACCGGCATCATGACGTTCAGCTCGAAGTTCCCGGCGGCGCCGGCCGCCGCGACCGTGGCGTCGTTGCCGGTCACCTGGGCCGCCACCATCAGCACGGCCTCCGGGATCACCGGGTTGACCTTGCCGGGCATGATCGAGGAGCCGGGCTGAAGGTCGGGGAGGCTGATCTCGGCGAGGCCGGTGCGCGGGCCCGACGCCATCCAGCGCAGATCGTTGGAGATCTTGGTGAGCGAGACAGCGATCGTACGCAGCTGGCCGCTCGTCTCGACCAGCCCGTCGCGCGCACCCTGCGCCTCGAAGTGATTGCGGGCCTCGGTCAGCGGCAGCCCGGTCGCGCGGGCGACCTCGGCGATGACCGCGGCCGAGAAGCCGGGCGGGGTGTTGATGCCGGTGCCCACCGCCGTACCGCCGAGCGGGAGTTCGGCGAGGCGGGGGAGTGAGGCATGGAGCCGTTCCACGCCGTACCGGATCTGTGCGGCATAGCCGCCGAACTCCTGGCCCAGCGTGACGGGGGTGGCGTCCATCAGATGCGTACGGCCGGCCTTGACGACCAATGAGAACTCGGACGCCTTGCGCTCCAGCGAGGCCGCCAGCTGCTCCAGCGCCGGGATCAGATCGCCCGTCACGGCCGCCGTCGCCGCGATGTGGATGGAGGAGGGGAAGACGTCGTTGGACGACTGGGACGCGTTCACATGGTCGTTGGGGTGCACATCGCGGTCGAGGCGCTCGGTGGCGAGCGTGGCGATGACCTCGTTGGTGTTCATGTTCGAGGAGGTGCCGGAACCGGTCTGGAAGACGTCCACCGGGAAGTGCTCGTCCCAGCGGCCCTCCGCGACCTCCGCGGCCGCGTCGGCGACGGCCTCCGCGATGTCCTTGTCGAGCACGCCCAGTTCGGCGTTGACCCGGGCAGCGGCCGCCTTGATCCGGGCCAGGGCCTCGATATGGGCCCGCTCCAGCCGCTGGCCGGACACGGGGAAATTCTCCACCGCCCGCTGGGTCTGGGCCCGCCACTTGGCGTGCGCCGGTACCCGTACCTCACCCATGGAGTCGTGCTCGATCCGGTACTCGCTCGCGTCGTCCATCGCTGCCATGCCTCCTCGGAACTCTCAAAAAGATGAGCAGTTGTCTTGTTCTGACTATTCCCAACTGTGCTACTCGCCAGTAAATACCCGGACCAACAGCAAACCGGGGAGGCGCAATGAGGCGCACCAGGCACAGACTTCGCTGTACGGTCGCGGCCGCCGCGGCACTGGCGGCAGGACTTGGCGGAATGGCTGCCACGGCCACCACCGCCCGGGCCGCGCAGCCCGACGCGATCCGTACCGCAGCATCCGTACCGCTCCCGCCCGAACTGGAGTCCATCCGCGCGACCGAGGCCGTCAAGCTCTACGGCAGCCCCGCCGAACGCCCGCTCGCCGACCGCAAGACCGGCCTGATCTCGCTCGGCGACAGCGAGATCTCCGGCGAGGGCGTCGGCAGCTACGAGCCAGGAACGAACGGCCCCGACAACTGGTGCCACCGCTCGCCCGATGCCGCCATCCACCGCACGGGCATCGCCGCGGACGTCACGTACAACGTCTCCTGCTCCGGCGCGTACACCGGGAACATCCGGATCGGCGGCTCGAAGCAGTACGCCGACGAGCTGGTCCAGAGCGACAGTCTCGCCATCAAGGCGCGCAACACCCGCATCAAGATGGTGCTGTTGGTGGCCGGCGCCAATGACGATCTGCAGTTCGGCCCGGTGATAACCGACTGCGTCACGCGCTACGTGCTGTTCCAGGGGCCGTGCGAGCCGAAGTACGCGGCGGGCTGGCAGGCCCGCGTCGACGGCCTGGTCCCCAAGGTCGAGCAGACCGTACGGGACCTGCGCACCGTGATGAGCGACGCCGGATACGCCGACGGCGACTACAAGCTGGTCGTGATGGGCTACCCGAGCCCCATCGGCCCGGACTTCCGCGACAATCCGAACTTCCCCGGCAAGCTGATCTGCGGCGGTATGGGCTACGACTCCGACACCGTCTGGGGCCGCAACACCGCCGTCCCCGCGTTCGAGCGCGGTATGCGCAGGATCGCGCAGTCCACCGGAGCGGTCTATCTCGACAATTCCCGGCTGTTCCACGGCCATGAGGTCTGTATGGAGGACACCTGGGCGCGCGGGCTGTACATCGATCTCTCCAACCCCTTCCCGCCGGACTCCAATTCGGCCCGCCAGTCCTTCCACCCCAATGTGCGCGGCCACGCGGCGTTCGCCTCCTGCCTCACCCAGCTGTACAACTCGGGGCTGAGGGAGGCAAGTTGCGCGGATGTGGCGTCGACCGGGAAGCCGTCGCTGTACGCGGGCGCGTGGGACGACGCGTACAAGCCGCTGAAGGAGGAGGCCACGGGCTCGTGCCTGGACGTCGCGGGTGCGGTGAGCCGCAACGGGACGGGCGTGGTGGGCTGGGACTGCCACGGCGGCCGTAACCAGGGCTGGTGGTACGACTCGGCGCGCAAGTCGCTGCACACGGAGCTGACGCAGGACCGGTGCCTGGATGTGCCGGGCGGGAGCTATGCGGCGGGCGCGGCGGTGATCGTGTGGAACTGCCACGGCGGCGCGAACCAGCAGTTCGTCCGCACGGGCGGGACGATTCGGCCGTCGTCGGCGACGGGGTTGTGCCTGACGCTGGCGTCGGCGAAGGAGCCGGTCCGGCTCCAGCCGTGCACCGGGGCGGCGAACCAGCGCTTCGCGTAGGGCTGTTTCCCCACCCCGCCCCTTCCCGAATCGGAAATCCAGCCCCGCCGGCGTTCGAGGCGCGGGGTCTGGGGCGGAGCCCCAGTTCAGGGAAGGGGCGGGGTGGGGGCTGTGTCCGATTGTGCGGCTCCGCCGCGTGGGGCCGCCGCAGGCGTTACGCCAGCCCTGGACCCCGCACCGGAATCGACGTGAACGTCGGCGCGGGCGCCGGCTCCGTGAAGAAGTCGTTGCCCTTGTCGTCCACCACGACGAACGCCGGGAAGTCCTCGACCTCGATCCGCCACACCGCCTCCATGCCGAGCTCCTCGTACTCGACGACCTCGACCTTCTTGATGCAGTCCTGCGCGAGCCGCGCCGCGGGCCCGCCGATCGAGCCCAGGTAGAACCCGCCGTGCGTCCCGCACGCGTTCGTCACCTGCTGCGAGCGGTTGCCCTTGGCCAGCATGATCCTGGAGCCGCCCGCCGCCTGGAACTGCTCGACGTACGAGTCCATTCGGCCGGCCGTCGTCGGCCCGAAGGAGCCGGACGCGTAGCCCTCGGGGGTCTTCGCCGGACCGGCGTAGTAGACCGGGTGGTCCTTCAGGTACTGCGGCATCTCCTCGCCCGCGTCGAGCCGCTCCTTGATCTTGGCGTGCGCGATGTCGCGGGCCACGACCAGCGGGCCGGTCAGCGAGAGCCGGGTCTTGACCGGGTACTTGGTGAGCTCGGCCAGCACCTCGTCCATCGGCCGGTTGAGGTCGATCTTCACGACGTCACCCGCCTCGTCCAGATGCTCGTCCGTCGTGTCCGGCAGGAACCGTGCCGGGTCGGTCTCCAGCTCCTCCAGGAACACGCCCTCGGCAGTGATCTTCGCGGTGGCCTGGCGGTCGGCCGAGCAGGAGACGGCGATCGCGACGGGCAGCGAGGCACCGTGACGCGGAAGGCGGACGACGCGGACGTCGTGGCAGAAGTACTTGCCGCCGAACTGCGCGCCGATGCCGATCTTCTGGGTGAGCTCGAAGACCTTCTCCTCCAGCTCCTTGTCCCGGAAGCCGTGGCCGGTGGGCGAGCCCTCGGCCGGCAGCTCGTCGAGGTAGTGCGCGGAGGCGTACTTCGCGGTCTTCAGCGCGAACTCGGCGGACGTGCCGCCGACGACGATGGCGAGGTGGTACGGCGGGCAGGCGGCCGTACCGAGCGAGCGGATCTTCTCCTCCAGGAACTTCATCATGGAGGCCTCGTTCAGGACCGCCTTGGTCTCCTGGAAGAGGAAGGACTTGTTGGCGGAGCCGCCGCCCTTTGCCATGAAGAGGAACTTGTACGCGCCGCCGTCGGTCGCGTACAGCTCGATCTGGGCGGGGAGGTTGGAGCCGGTGTTCTTCTCCTCCCACATGGTGAGCGGAGCCATCTGCGAGTAGCGCAGGTTGAGCTTGGTGTAGGCGTCGTAGATGCCGTGCGAGAGAGCTTCCTCGTCGCCGCCCTGCGTCAGGACGTTCTGGCCGCGCTTGCCCATGACGATCGCCGTGCCGGTGTCCTGGCACATCGGGAGTACGCCGGCGGCCGCGATGTTGGCGTTCTTCAGCAGGTCCAGCGCGACGAACTTGTCGTTGGAGGAGGCCTCCGGGTCGTCGACGATACGGCGCAGCTGCGCGAGGTGGGCGGGCCGCAGGTAGTGCGAGATGTCGTGCATGGCCTCGGCGGCGAGCGTGCGCAGCGCCTCCGGCTCGACCTTGAGGAACGTACGCCCGTCGGCCTCGAAGGTGGAGACACCCTCGGAGGTCACCAGCCGGTACGGCGTGGTGTCCTCTCCCAGCGGGAGCAGATCGGAGTACTGAAACTCTGGCATTACGGCCATTCCTCACTCGGCAGACAGCGGCGCTGACGTCCATTGGCAGCGCGCCCTTCAGCGTAGAACGCGGTCGGCCGCGCACGCTTGTGAGGTAGGGCTCACTCACGCATCGAGGGGCGCCGGCAGGCCCTCCGGTGGTTGAGGGGCGGGGTCCGGGGCGAAGCCCCCGTGCTCGGCGCCGCGCCAGGCCCCGTACCCCTAGTCGCGATCTATCGCGTTTCGCTACGCTGGATCCGTGGACCTCGAAAAGCACCCCCAGAAGCCGGTCGCCCCCGCGGAGCCCAGCGATGCCATCCGCGCCTCGGATGCCGACCGCGACCGGATCGCCGACATCCTCCGGGACGCCCTGGCCGAGGGCCGGCTGGACGCCGAGGAGCACTCCGAGCGGATCGACGCCGTCTACCGGGCCAAGACCGTCGGGGAACTGGAGCCGCTGGTCCGGGACTTGCCCGCGGCCCGCACCGGCACTCGTGGCGACGCCATGTCGTACGCGTACGGGCCCGAGGAGCCCGTCGGCCCCGCCGAGAATCTCATCGCCGTCTTCTCCAGCTCCACCCGCAAGGGCCGTTGGCGCGTCGGCCGCCGCACCAACGCCTTCTCGCTCTTCGGCAACATCGAGATCGACCTCACCGAGGCGCTCTTCGGGCAGCGGCTGACCGTCATCAACGCCACCTCCATCTTCGGCAATGTCGAAGTGCGGGTCCCGGAGAACATCTCGCTGCGCGGCAGCGGCACCGGATTCTTCGGCAACTTCGATGTGCTCACCCTGGAGGCGGCCGATCCGGAGGCCCCGGTGGTCGTCGTGAACGGGTATTCGGTTTTCGGCAATGTCGAGGCCAGGCCCAAACGGGGCCGGCTCATCGCCGACCTCCATGACCGCCTGCGCAAACACCTCGGCTGACGGCTCCGCTCCGGAGCACTTTCCGGCCGCGAGCGCCTGCCCGCAATTCCGTGCCCCGGAACTCAGTGCCACTCAGTGAATAGGAGTGCGTACAGCGGGTAGGGAGTGCTGCATCGTCTCTCGCTCGCGAAGCCGTCGTCAGGAGTAGACCGTGCTGCAACTGCCGCATCAGTCCTTGCAGGTCGCCGCCGTTCCGCCCCAGCGAATTTCCGCTCGGGAAGATCAGGCCGGGCCCTGGCACGCGGAGGCGGTGTGCCGCCGGGACGAGGCCGGACTGTTCTTCGCTCCGTCCAAGGAGCCGACGGCCGCGCGGCTGTCGCGCGAGGAGGCCGCGAAGCGGGTCTGCGCCCGCTGCCCCGTGATGGTCGAATGCCGGGAGCACGCTCTGCTCCAACCCGAGCCGTACGGCGTGTGGGGCGGGCTGACCGCGGCCGAGCGCCGCGTGGTGCTGGCCCGGCGCAGGCGGCGCGAGGTGGAGCTCAAGAAGTCGGCGGCGGCCTGAGCGCCGGGCAGGGACGGGAAGGGGCGCCCCCACCGCACTTGGGGGGGCGCCCCTTCCCGTACCCGTTGCTCCCGCTTGTCCCGCTCGGCTCGTCCTACTTGGCGCGGTCGAAGTCGATGGCGCTGTACGCGCGCAGCTTCGACAGCCGGTGGGTCGAGTCGATCTGGCGGATCGTGCCGGACTTGGAGCGCATCACCAGCGACTGGGTGGTCGCGGTCTCCGCGCGGTAACGCACTCCGCGCAGCAGCTCGCCGTCCGTGATGCCGGTGGCGACGAAGAACACGTTGTCGCCACTGACCAGGTCGTTCGTGTGCAGCACCCGGTCCAGGTCGTGCCCGGCGTCGAGCGCGCGCTGCCGCTCGGCGTCGTCCTTCGGCCAGAGCTTGCCCTGGATCGTGCCGCCGAGGCACTTGATCGCGCAGGCGGAGATGATGCCCTCGGGCGTGCCACCGATACCCATGAGCATGTCGACGCCGGTGCCTTCGCGTACGGCCATGACCGAGCCCGCGACATCGCCGTCCGAGATGAACTTGATGCGTGCGCCGGTCTCGCGGATCTCCTTGACGATGCCCTCGTGGCGCGGGCGGTCCAGGATGACGACCGTGACGTCCTCGGGCGCGGAGTGCTTGGCCTTGGCGACCCGGCGGATATTGACCGAGACGGGCGCGTTGATGTCCACGAAGTCCGCGGCCTCGGGGCCGGTGACCAGCTTGTCCATGTAGAAGACCGCGGACGGGTCGAACATGGTGCCGCGGTCGGCGGCCGCGAGCACGGCGATGGCGTTCGGCATGCCCTTGGCGTTCAGCGTGGTGCCGTCGATCGGGTCCACGGCGATGTCGACCTCGGCGCCGGTACCGTCGCCGACCCGCTCGCCGTTGAACAGCATCGGGGCTTCGTCCTTCTCGCCCTCACCGATGACGACGATGCCGTTCATCGAGACGGTGGAGACAAGGGTCCGCATGGCCTTGACGGCCGCTCCGTCCGCGCCGATCTTGTCGCCGCGGCCGACCCACCGGCCGGCGGCCATTGCGGCGGCCTCGGTGACCCGGACCAGTTCCAGGGCGAGGTTGCGGTCGGGGGCCTCGGGAGAGACCTCGAGCTGGGACGGCAGATGATGCTCGGTCATCGGAGCGCACCTTTCTGTACGACGACGGCCGGAAAAGACGGTGATCCGACTCTATCGGTACGTCGATAAATTGAGCAGAGGGGGCCACGTTTGAGCACACTTCCATGATGCGACCATGGGGGCGTGGCAGGTATGCGAGGCAGACAGACGGTGCGGGACATGGTGCTGTCGATGGCGGTGATCGGCGCCGTCGTCGCAGTGATCTACGTGTTCATTCCGCACGACGAAAAGGCGGACCCGGTCAAGGCGGTCGACTACCGGGTGGAGCTGCTGACGGCACGGCGCGCGGCGCCGTACCCGGTGGCGGCACCCGAGGGGCTGGCGAAGGAGTGGAAGCCGACATCGGTGTCGTACAAGCGCGCCGATGCGGATGCCTGGCACCTCGGCTTCCTGGACCCGGACGGCGAATACATCGCGGTCGAGCAGTCCACGGCGCCGGCCGGCAAGTTCATCCCGGAGGTCAGCCAGCAAGCCCGGGAGACCGGGAAGACGCAGCAGGTGGGCGGCGTGGACTGGCAGCGCTGGGAGGGCCCGAAGTACGACGCGCTGGTGCGCGAGGACAAGGGCTCGACGACCGTGATCACGGGTACGGCGTCGCCGGAGCGGCTGGCGGAGATGGCCACCGCGCTGGAGTCGAAGAAGTCCTGATCTCGTTGCAGGAAAAGGCCGCCGCACCCCGGAGCGGGTGCGGCGGCCTTCTGCTTGTGCGGGATCAGACGGTGGTGACGACCTCGTCGTAGGACAGCCGCGGCGAGCGCGGGAACGAGGCGTCCTCGCCGGGCCTGCCGATGTTGACGATCATCAGCGGGGTGTGGTCGCCGTCCAGGAACTCCTTCTGGACGCCGGCGAAGTCGAAGCCGGTCATCGGGCCCGCTGCCAGGCCGGCGGCGCGGACGCCGACGATGAAGTACGCGGCCTGCAGCGCGGCGTTGAGGGCGGCGGCCTGCTCACGCACCGGGCGCTCGGCGAAGAACATGTCCTTGGCCTGCGGGAAGTGCGGGAACAGGGTCGGGAGCTCCTCGTGGAACTCGTTGTCGGCGGCGAGGATCGCGACCAGCGGGGCGGTGGCGGTCTTCGGCTGGTTGCCCTCGGCCATGTGCGTGACCAGTCGCTCACGGGCCTCGTCGGAGCGGACCAGGACGACGCGCAGCGGGCTCTGGTTGAAGGCGGTCGGGCCGAATTTGACCAGGTCGTAGATCGCCTGAACCTGCTCCTCGGTCACCGGCTCGTCGGTGAACGTGTTGGCGGTGCGGGCCTCACGGAAGAGGAGGTCCTGGGCGGCGGAGTCAAGGGCGAGGGTCATGCTGGCGTACCTTCCGGGGGGCGTACAGAGGATCTTTACGACGGCTCCAACCGCACCCCGGTGGATTAAATTTCAACTACATGCCCATGGTGACCCGGCTCACACCCGGGAGCACCCCCGGACCTGCTCAGTCTTCGGCGGCCTCGGCGGCCTCGCCCTCTCTCGTGCCCTCGCCCTTCCCCTCGGAAAGCGCCGCGTCGAGCCGCGCGCGGGCGCCCTCCAGCCAGTGGCGGCAGACCTTCGCCAGCTCCTCGCCGCGCTCCCACAGAGCCAGCGACTCCTCGAGCGTCGTGCCGCCCGCCTCCAGGCGGCGTACGACCTCGATCAGCTCGTCCCGCGCCTGCTCGTAACCGAGCGCGGCCTCGTCCGTCTTGGCAGCCATGCGATCCACCCTATGTGTGAGGTAGGACAACGACCGTCACCTGCTCACGGCTCACCTGCTCACGGCTCACCTGTTCACGACGCGCCGGCCGCGCTCACTCCGCGACCCGTACGGCGAACTCGCCCTCCGAGACCCGCGCCCGCAGCTCGTCACCCACCCCGACCTCCTCCGGCGAGCGGACCACCGATCCGTCCGCCCGCTGCAGCACCGCGTACCCCCGCTCCAGCGTCGCCGCCGGGGACAGCGAGACCACCCGCGCCCGGGTGTGCGCCAGCTCCGAGTCCGCCCGGTCCAGCAGATGCCCCAGCACCCGCCGGCTGCGGGCGACCAGCGCGTCGGCCTCCGCCTCGCGCTCGTCCACCATCCGGTGCGGGTGCTCCATCGACGGCCGGGCCAGCGCATGGGCCAGACCCCGCTCCTCCCGGTCCAGCAGCCCCCGGACGGTGCGCAGCGCACGGTCCCGCAGCTGCCGCACCCGGTCCAGCTCCTCGCCGACGTCAGGGACGACCTTCTTCGCCGCGTCCGTCGGCGTCGACGCCCGCAGATCGGCCACCAGGTCGAGCAGTGGCGCGTCCGGCTCGTGCCCGATCGCCGACACCACCGGCGTACGGCACTCGGACACCGCACGCACCAGCTGCTCGTCCGAGAACGGCAGCAGATCCTCCACGCTGCCGCCGCCGCGCGCCACGATGATCACGTCCACCTCCGGGAGCGTGTCCAACTCCTTCACCGCCTGGACGACCTGGGCCACCGCGTGCACGCCCTGCACCGCCACATTGCGCACCTCGAAGCGGACGGCCGGCCACCGCCGCCGGGCGTTCTCCAGGACGTCGCGTTCGGCAGCGGACGCACGCCCGCACACCAGCCCCACCCGGTGCGGCAGGAACGGCAGCGCCTTCTTCCGCTCGACGGCGAACAGCCCCTCCGCGCCCAGCGTCCGCTTCAGCTGCTCGAGCCGGGCGAGCAGTTCACCGATGCCCACCGGCCTTATCTCCACGGCCCGCAGTGACAGCTGCCCCCGCGGCGCGTACCACTCCGGCTTGGCGTGCACCACGACCCGCGCGCCCTCCGCCACCACATCCGCGACCGCGTCGAAGACCTGCCGGAAGCAGGTGACACCCACCGAGATGTCGTACGAGGGGTCGCGCAGCGTCATGAAGACGACCCCGGCGCCGGGCCGCCGCGACAGCTGAGTGATCTGCCCCTCCACCCAGACCGCCCCGAGCCGGTCGATCCACCCTCCGATGAGCCGTGACACCTCGCCGACCGGCAGCGGCGCTTCCGCGGACGTGTTGAGAGCCATACGGGCGAGCGTATCGGCCGTGTACGACAACGTCCCTCGGCGCGAGCTACGCCGAGGAACCGTGCCGCTCCCACTGCACCGCGAGCACGATCAGCCCCACCCCCAGCCACAGCACACCCACCACCTGCGCCGCCCCGGCCGCCGCCACGATCACCGCGACCGTCACCGCCGCGCCCAGCGCCGGCATCACCAGATGCCGCAACCAGTCGGGGGTGCCATCACTCCGCTTCACCACGAACCAGCCGATCACCGACGCGTGCAGCAGCGTGAAGGCGGTCAAGGCGCCGATGTCGACCACCGACACCAGATGATCCAGACCGTCGCCGCGCCGCGCCGCCCACACCGCGGCCACCATCGTGACGGCCGCGGCCAGCAGCAGCGCAAGCCGTGGCACACCCGAATCCGTACGCGAAAGCACGCGCGGCAGCCGACGGTCCCGCGCCATCGCGAAGAGCAGCCGGCCCGCCGCCGCCTGCCCGGCCAGCGCCGCGAACGCCGCCCCGATCGCCTTGCTCGCCGCGACCAGGTCGTGCAGCCAGCCCCCGACCGAGGCGTCCACCGCGTCGTAGAAGGCCGAACCCTGTTTGACCGGCTCGGCCGCCAGCTCCGCCGACGACAGCGGCTCAAGCAGCGCCACCAGATACGTCTGCGCCACGAACAGCCCACCCGCCAGCGCCAGACAGAACAGCACCGCCCTGGCCACCTTCCGCGAGCCGCCCGTCACCTCCTCCGCGAACGAGGCGATCGCGTCGAAGCCGAGATACGACAGCACCGCCACCGACACCGCGCTGAACACCGCCGTCATCGAGAAGCCCGTGTCACCGGTCAGCGGCGACAGCCAGTCGCGCCGCGCCCCGTCCTGCGCGAGCGTCACGACGGCCGACACCATGAACACCAGCAGCACCACGATCTCCATCGCCAGCACCGCGAAGCCGACCCGGGCCGCCGCCCGTACGCCCGACAGATTCAGCAGCGTGGTGACCACCACGGCGATCCCGGTCCACACCCACCGGTCCACCTCCGGGACCAGCGTCTCCATCGCGATCCCGGAGAAGAGATACGCGACGGCCGGGATCAGCAGATAGTCGAGCATCGCCATCCACCCGGCGATGAACCCCGGCGCATCGCCGAGCCCCTTGCGCGCATACGTGTAGACCGAGCCGGCCTGCGGCGCGACCCGCACCATCAGCGCGTAACTGAAGGCGGTGAACGCCATCGCGATCGTCGCGACCACATAGACGAGCGCCACGGCCCCGTGCGACTTCGCGTCGAGCGTGCCGAACACTCCGACCGGCGCCATGGGTGCGATGAAGAGCAGACCGTAGACGAGGAGATGCCGGAATCCGAGCGTGCGCCGCAGCCCGCCGTCGGTGCCGTCCCCCGTGTCGGACCCTTCAGCTGCCGCCATCGCGTCCCTCCGTCGCTCGCGTCCGGCCTCAGTCTTCCCCCTGAGGGTGATCTCTGGCCTTCTCGACGCGGCCTTACGATGGGGGGCATGACTGCTACGACTCCTGCCCGACGCGTCCTGCTCGCCGCTCCCCGTGGCTACTGCGCGGGCGTGGACCGTGCCGTGATCGCCGTGGAGAAGGCCCTGGAGCAGTACGGGTCGCCGATCTACGTCCGCCACGAGATCGTCCACAACAAGTACGTCGTACAGACCCTTGAGAAGAAGGGTGCGATCTTCGTCGAGGAGACGGCGGAGGTCCCCGAGGGGTCGATCGTCATGTTCTCGGCGCACGGCGTGGCCCCGGTCGTCCACGAGGAGGCCGCCGAGCGCAAGCTCGCGACCATCGACGCGACCTGCCCGCTGGTGACCAAGGTCCACAAGGAAGCCGTCCGGTTCGCCGACGAGGACTACGACATCCTGCTGATCGGGCACGACGGCCACGAGGAAGTCATCGGTACGTCCGGCGAGGCCCCCGAACACATCACGCTCGTGGACGGCCCCGAGGATGTCGCGAACGTCTCCGTACGGGACGAGTCGAAAGTCGTCTGGCTCTCCCAGACCACGCTTTCGGTCGACGAGACGATGGAGACGGTCGACGCACTCAAGACGAAGTTCCCGCAGCTGATCTCCCCGCCGAGCGACGACATCTGCTACGCCACGCAGAACCGCCAGATCGCGGTCAAGCAGATGGGCGCCGAGGCGGACCTGGTCATCGTCGTCGGCTCGAAGAACTCCTCGAACTCCGTCCGGCTGGTCGAGGTGGCGCTGGGCGCGGGCGCGCGCGACGCGCATCTGGTGGACTACGCCTCGGAGATCGAAGAGGCCTGGCTGGACGGCGTCTCGACGGTCGGCGTCACTTCCGGTGCCTCGGTGCCCGAGGTCCTGGTCGAGGGCGTACTGGAGTGGCTGTCGCAGCGCGGTTTCGAGGATGTCGAGATCGTCAAGGCGGCCGAGGAGTCCATCACCTTCTCGCTGCCGAAGGAACTCCGCCGCGATCTGCGCGCGGAGGCGGCAGAGCTGTCGGGACAGTAGTCCGAGCAGCGTCCCGATCAGCAGTCCGACAAGTGACTGTCAGCCGCTGCCCGTAACGTTGTGTCCATGAACGTGTTCGGAGTGGACATCGGCGGTTCCGGCATCAAGGGCGCACCTGTGGATCTTGAGCGCGGCGACCTGGCGCAGGAGCGCCACAAAGTCCTGACCCCACACCCATCGACGCCCGCAGCCGTGGCGGACGGCGTCGCCGAGGTGATCGCGAATTTCAGCTGGTCGGGCCCGGTAGGCATCACCTTCCCCGGCGTCGTCACGAGCGGCGTCACCCGCACTGCGGCCAATGTGGACAAGGGCTGGGTCGACGTGGACGCCTCGAAGCTGCTCGGCGAGCGCCTCGGTGGCCTGCCGGTGACGATCCTGAACGACGCGGACGCGGCGGGCGTCGCGGAGATGACGTTCGGGGCGGGCCGCGGCCGCAAGGGGACGGTGATCCTGCTGACCTTCGGTACGGGCATCGGCAGCGCGGTCTTCATCGACGGCCGGCTGGTCCCGAACACCGAACTGGGCCACCTCGAGCTGCACGGCCACGACGCCGAGAAGCACGCCTCCACGAAGGTCAAGGATGACGAGGGCCTGAGCTGGCAACGCTGGGCGCACCGGGTGCAGAAGTATCTGGCCCATGTGGAGATGCTGTTCTCGCCGGAGCTGTACATCATCGGCGGCGGTGTGAGCCGTAAGGCGGACAAGTTCGTGCCGCTGATCGAGGGCATCAGGGCAGAGATCGTCCCGGCGGAACTGCAGAACAATGCGGGGATCGTGGGCGCGGCGATGGCGGCGGCGGGCAGGTAGCGGGGCGGCGGGCCTCAGCCGGTACGGGCGGGGGCCCGCCGGGCCGGGGGCACCTCAGCCGGTACGGGCGCGCAGGCACGCACCCCGTCCTCGCGCCTCAGCGGGTCCGGGCGGGAGCCGCGCGTACCTCGTACGCGCGCCTCTGCCGGCCCGGGCGAGGGCGAACCCCGTCCTCCCGGCTCAGCCGGTACGAGCGGGAGCCGCGCGTACCTCGTACGCGCGCCTCAGCCGGGCCCGGGCGAGGGCGCACCCCGTCCTTGCGGCTCAGCCGGTGCGGGCGATGGGCCCCCGTGCACACCCGTGCTTGCGGCTCAGCCGCGCCGGCCGGGGCCGCCGCCCGGCCGCCCGCGCCGCTGTCGGCGCCCCATCATCCGCACCTTCCGTACGCAGGTGATGAGCCCGGCGACCAGCGTGCCGCCGTACAGCCAGCCGGCGTGCACCGCGAGCGCGGTGACCAGGGCCATCGTCTGCCCGCCGAAGCCCCCGGTCCCGCCGGAGATCGGCACGATGCCGACCGCGAAGGCGATCGGCACGCTGATCGGCGCGGTGACCAGGTCGGCCTCCCGCACCCAGAGCGCGGTCAGCGCGCTGACGGGCAGGAACAGCAGCCCGAACACCACGGCGGAGCCGTCGAAGAGCAGCCAGTCCAGAAGGCCGAGCGCGAACATCGTCGCGGCGGCGAACAGCCCGCCGCCGAGCCCGGTGAGCCGGGGCTTGGGCAGTCTGCGCAGCGCGAGCACAACCGGCGGCACGGGGCGCGCGGGCCGTGCCGCCACCCGGTACACGGCGGGGGTGCCCTCGGCGAGCGCGCCCTGCGGGGAGAGAGGGGCTTGCTGGGAAAGAGGGGCCTGCGGGCGCTGTCGGCGCTGAGGGTGACCTGTCCTGTGCTGCTCCACCTGGACAACGTAGGTCGCGATGTGGGAGGAATCAGGCACGGGACACGCCCTTTGGCCGACCTTGGCGTTGAGTTCGACTCCCGACTGCCGTCGATGCCCGGCTCGACCCGCCCGTAAACTGGGGAATCGGCCCGCCTCCGGGCCGTACGGCCATCTGCCAGTCCTTACTCCAGGAAGTCGCCAACGTGTCGCTCACGATCGGAATCGTCGGTCTGCCGAATGTCGGCAAGTCGACCCTGTTCAACGCCCTGACCAAGAACGACGTGCTGGCGGCCAACTACCCGTTCGCCACCATCGAGCCGAACGTCGGCGTCGTCGGCGTCCCGGACACCCGCCTCGCCACGCTCGCCGAGATCTTCGGCTCGCAGCGGATCCTCCCGGCCACGGTCGACTTCGTCGACATCGCCGGCATCGTGCGCGGCGCGAGCGAGGGAGAGGGCCTGGGCAACAAGTTCCTGGCGAACATCCGTGAGTCCGACGCGATCTGCCAGGTCATCCGCGCCTTCAAGGACGAGAACGTCGTGCACGTCGACGGCAAGGTCTCGCCGAAGGACGACATCGAGACGATCCACACCGAGCTCATCCTCGCGGACCTCCAGTCGGTCGAGAAGGCGATCCCGCGCTTGACGAAGGAGTCCCGCCTCCAGAAGGAGAAGGTCGCGGTCCTGGCAGCGGTCGAGGAGGCCCAGAAGATCCTCGAGGAGGGCACCACGCTCTTCCACGCGGGCATCACCGCCGGCACCGAGAAGGGCAGGCTCCTCCACGAGCTGCACCTCCTCACCAGCAAGCCCTTCCTCTACGTCTTCAACGTCGACGAGGACGAGCTGGTCGACGAGGACTTCAAGAACGACCAGCGCGCGCTGGTGGCCCCGGCCGAGGCGATCTTCCTCAACGCCAAGATCGAGTCCGAACTGATCGAGCTCGACGACGACGAGGCGCTCGAACTCCTCCAGTCGATGGGCCAGGAGGAGCCGGGCCTGGCCACGCTGGGCCGCGTCGGCTTCGACACGCTGGGCCTCCAGACGTACCTGACGGCGGGCCCGAAGGAGACCCGCGCCTGGACGATCAAGAAGGGCGCGACGGCTCCCGAGGCGGCCGGTGTGATCCACACCGACTTCCAGAAGGGCTTCATCAAGGCCGAGGTCATCTCGTTCGAGGACCTGGTCGAGACGGGCTCGGTGGCGGAGGCCCGCGCCAAGGGCAAGGCGCGTATGGAGGGCAAGGACTACGTGATGCAGGACGGCGACGTGGTGGAGTTCCGCTTCAACGTTTAGGCGCATTTCCACCACGTCGCTTGATGGCGCATTCTGTCAAACGTGCAGGTCAGGGGGCCCCACTCTTCGGAGTCGGGCCCCCTGGCTCTTTCCCGTGCTGGGATGGTGCCGGGATGCCTGACATGCCATCACCTCTCACTCTCGCCCTTGAATGGGCCCGTGACGTGCGCCGACCGCGCTAGGCTAAACGTAGATTTATTCTACGTAATATCGAACCTACGTTTGCGGAGGCGAGGGGTGGGCCGGTGAGCATCTTCAAGGGCAGGGCGCTGGACCTGGAGCGGTTGGGCCGCCAGCTTGGTCTGGTTGCCCGGGGGGCGGGGACCACGCGCGGTCAGGCTGTGATCATGACTGGGCGGCGGCGGGTGGGGAAGTCGCGGCTGGCTCAGGAGTTCTGCGATCGATCCGGGCTGCCGTACGTGGTCTTCCAGGCCACGCGAGGCCGCAACCCTGTGGCCGAGCGGGCGGATTTCGCCGCCACGCTCGCGCAGTCGCCGCTACCCGGGGCGGAGCTGGTGGCAGGGCTGCAGGCGGGCGACTGGAACCAGGCGCTGCGGTCCCTGGCCGTCGCACTGCCCGACGACACCCCAAGCGTCGTGGTGATCGACGAGGTGCCGTGGCTGGTGGAGCAGGACCGAGAGTTCGAGGGTGCGCTGCAGACGGTCTGGGACCGGCACCTGTCCGCCAAACCCTTGTTGCTGATCCTGGTCGGCAGCGATATCTCGGTGATGGAGGCGCTGCAGTCATACGGCCGCCCGTTCTTCGGGCGGGCGACGAAGATGACCGTCAATCCGCTGCACCTGGGGGATGTGCGGACCGCCACCGGGCTGGGCGCGGCAGAGGCGGTGGATGCCCTGCTGATCACTGGGGGGTATCCAGAGATCGTCCAGTCCTGGCGGCCGGGGATGAGCCGTACCGACTTCCTGGCCGAGGCGGTGGCTCGCCCGCTCTCACCGTTGCTGGTGGCGGGCGAGCTGTCGCTGTTGGGTGAGTTCCCCGAGGCGTCCCACGCCCGGGCGGTGCTGGGGGCTGTCGGCAGCGGGGAGCGGACATTCTCTACGATCGCCGCTCAAGCCGGCGGCGCGGGTGCGTTGCCCTCCGGGGTGCTGACCCCGCTGCTGAACATGCTGCTGGACAAGCGAGTGCTGGCCGCCGACCTCCCGCTGTCGGCCAAACCCGACCGCAAGAACAAGCGTTATCGCATCGCCGACCCGTATCTGCGATTTTGGCTGGCCTTTCTGCAGCGCAGCCTGCCGCTGATCGAACGCGGCCGAGGCGACCTGGCGCTGGAACGCATCGAACGCGGCTGGAGCAGCTGGCGAGGGCGGGCGGTAGAGCCGATCGTCCGCGAGTCGCTGCTGAGGCTGCTGCCCGCCGAGGCGTGGCCGGACACCGAAGCGGTCGGCGGCTGGTGGAACCGGCAGAACAACCCCGAGATCGACCTGATCGGCGCCGACCGGGAGCCGGTGGCCGGGCAGGTGCACTTCCTCGGCTCCATCAAGTGGCTGGAGGACCGGCCCTTCGACCGCCACGACTACGACGCCCTGGTCCGCGACATGCTCGCTGTGCCGGGCGCGGGAACGGACACCCCTCTGGTCGCGGTCTCACGCAGTGGTCTCGCCGACGGCCTGCCGCTCGCGGCCCACTGGGGTCCGGAGGACCTCGTACGCGCCTGGCAGTGACCAGCAGGGCGCTTGCCCTGGGGGATGGTTATGACGCGCTGGCTGAGGAAGGTCTCGTAGTTGGTCAGGCCGGCGACTGCCACGCGCACGAAGTAGTCGGGGCTGCCGGACAACCGGCGTAGTTCGATGACCTCCTCGGCGCGTTGCCCCGCGGGGAAGGCGGCCGCGATGGTCGACAGGGTCCCTGGCCTGATCATCGCGGCGCCGAGTCCCCGACGACCCGCCACACGATCGGCTGGTTGTGTTGTCGCGTCGGGTGGGCGCCGGGTTCCACTCTCCGGACAGCCGGGCCACGATCTGGGCGGGGTGGCGTGGGGCCGTTCGCTTGGGTGCCGGCCGATTTGAGCTACGGCGACCGTCAAGCGTCCGTTTGGCGAGCTTGGCCCAGCACTCGCGTGGCGCGACGACCTCCGGGAGATGGCGGCGCGCTCGACGTTCGAGCCTTGCCGACAAGGGAAAGAACGTCTGGTTCCGCGGCTGCATCCGTAGGCCGATGGGACATCCGCCTGGGCCGACGACGCGTACCCGTACGCGGCGCGCCACCGCTTCGCGAGCTTGTTAGTCCATTGGACGGCAAAGGCAAAGGCAAGGAGAGCTCTCTCCTTGCCACTCTCAACGTATAGCGCGCTGGGGGGCTTGCCGCAAGACCCGGGTCACGGCGCAGAATCGTCGGCCGATGCCACAACCTGCGGAAATGGGGGCACGACGTGCGTGTGTTGTTGTCGACGTATGGGGGATGCGGTGACGTCGAACCAGTGGTGGGACCGGCAGTGCAGTTGCATGTGCTCGGCGCGGAGGTGTGGGGGTGCGCGCCGCACGACTGGGCGGAGCGGCCGGCCGACTCGTCAGAGGGAATGCAACCAGGGATGAGGACGTGCTCGGCAAGAGGTTCGACGGAGTGGGAGGTGCCGGTAATTCGATCGGCCACCGCAGTAGAACGGAACACGGCTGCCTCAGAGGTGTCGCGATGAGTGAGCAGTACGTGTTGGATCTTCAAGAGGTTGGCGAGACGCAGGTCGCGGTCGTCGGTGGCAAGGGCGCGCACCTGGGCGCGCTGTCGCGGATCGAAGGCATCCGCGTGCCGGCCGGCTTCTGCGTGACGACGGACGCCTTCCGGCGGATCATGGCGGAAGCGTCGATCGACGAGCGGCTCGATCAGTTGGCGCGCCTGAACCCGGACGACCGGGAGGCGATCCGCACGCTCAGCGCGGAGATCCGCCGGACCATCGAAGGGATCGCCATCCCGGACGATCTCGCGGCGGCGATCACCCGCGCGCTCGGCCGGCGAGGCGAGCTCGGCGAGCAGGCCGCCTACGCCGTCCGATCCAGCGCGACGGCAGAGGACCTGCCCACGGCCTCCTTCGCCGGCCAGCAGGACACCTATTTGAACGTCATGGGGCCGACGGCGATCCTCCAGCACGTCAGCCGGTGCTGGGCCTCGCTCTTCACCGAGCGGGCCGTGACGTACCGCCGGCGGAACGGCATCGACCACCGTACGGTCCACATGGCCGTGGTCGTGCAGCAGATGGTCTTCCCGCATGCGGCCGGCATCCTGTTCACGGCCGACCCCGTCACGGGCAACCGGAAGGTCGCCACCGTGGACGCCGGCTTCGGCCTGGGCGAGGCCCTGGTCTCCGGCCTCGTGAACCCGGACGTCTTCAAGGTGCGAAACGGCGAAGTCGTCGTCAAGGCGATCGCCGCCAAACAGCGCGCAGTTCACGCCCTGCCGGCCGGCGGTACGCAGGAAGTGGCGGTCGACTCGCAGCGGCAGGAGCAGCCGGCGCTGACGGACGCTCAGGCCGTGCGGCTCGTGCAGCTCGGGCGGCGGATCGAAGCGCACTTCGGCCGCCCGCAGGACATCGAATGGTGCCTGGTCGACGATGACTTCCAGATCGTTCAGAGCCGGCCGATCACGACGCTGTTCCCCGTCCCCGAGATCGACGACCAGGAGAATCACGTCTACGTCTCCGTTGGTCATGGGCAGATGATGACCGACCCCATGAAGCCCCTGGGGTTCTCCATGTGGCAGTTGACGGCCATGGTGCCGATGCACGAGGCCGGAGGGAGGCTGTTCGTCGACGTCACCCGGCGCCTGGCCTCGCCCGCGAGCCGCGCCGGCCTCCTGGACGCCACGGGGAAGGGCGATCCGCTGATCAGGAACGCTCTGGAGACCGTCCTCGACCGCGACGATTTCGTCCCGTCGCTCCCGGACGCGGGCCCCGGCGGGCCGCCGGCCGGCGGTGCGCCCGCCCCGATCAAGACCGATCCGGCCATCGTCAACGAGCTGATCGAGCGCAGCCAGGTGTCCATCGCCGCCCTGGAGCGCGACGTCCGGACGAAGACCGGACCGGCGCTGTTCGACTTTTTGCTGGAGGCCTTCGAGGAGCACAAGCGGGTCCTCAGTGATCCGCTGAGCATTCAGGCGATCATGGCGGGGATGGAGGCCACGTGGTGGCTCAACGACCAGCTGCAGGAGTGGCTGGGCGAGAAGAACGCGGCTGACACGCTGACCCTGTCCGCCCCCGACAACATCACGTCGGAGATGGGACTGGCGCTGCTCGACGTCGCGGACGTGATCCGCCCGCGGCCGGAGGTGGTGGCGTTCCTGCAGGGCGTCGAGAACCTCGACGACGCCGGCTTCCTCGACGAGCTGGCGAAAGTCGCGGGCGGGACCGAAGCGCGCGACGCCATCGAGGCCTACCTCGACCGGTACGGCATGCGCTGCGTCGGCGAGATCGACATCACGAGGCCACGTTGGCGCGAGCGCCCCACCACGCTCGTGCCCGTGATCCTCGACAACGTCAGGAACTTCGGGCCGGGCGCCGCCGAGCGGCGCTTCGAGCAAGGGCGGCAGAAGGCGCAGCAGAAGGAACAGGACGTGCTGTCCCGCTTGCGGGCCCTGCCGGACGGGGACCAGAAAGCCGACGAGGCCAAGCGGATGATCGACCGGGTCAGAACCTTCATCGGGTACCGGGAGTACCCGAAGTACGGCATCGTCAGCCGCTACTTCGTCTACAAGCAGGCCCTGTTGGAGGAGGCCGAGCGCCTCGTGCAGGCCGACGTGCTTCCTGAGAAGGAGGACATCTTCTACCTCACGTTCCAGGAACTCCACGACGTCGTGCGCTCGAACCAGGTGGATGACCGGCTCATCAAGGAGCGCAAGGACGCGTTCCGGTCGTACCACGCACTCACACCGCCCCGGGTGCTCACCTCGGATGGTGAGGCCGTCACCGGGGCGTACCGGCGCGACGACGTGCCGGACGGCGCCCTGATCGGCGTACCGGTCTCCGCCGGGACCATCGAGGGAAGGGCCCGGGTCATCCTCGACATGGCGGAGGCCGATCTCGAAGCGGGCGACATCCTGGTCACGGCCTTCACGGATCCCAGCTGGTCGCCACTGTTCGTCGGAATCGCAGGCCTGGTGACGGAGGTGGGCGGCCTGATGACCCATGGCGCGGTGATCGCCCGGGAGTACGGCCTGCCGGCTGTCGTGGGCGTGGAGCAGGCCACCCGGCTGATCCGGGACGGGCAGCGGATCCGCGTACACGGAACCGACGGGTACGTCGAGATCCTGCCTTGACAAGGCGGGGCTCTCTGCTCACATCCGTCTCGTCCGACCGGTCAGGAAGGCGCGCCGGTCAGGACTTCCACCTTGCCGGTGTCGAGCGAGTAGTAGGCGCCGACCACGGCAAGGGCGCCCTTTTCCACGAGTGGGGCCAGATCCTGGTTGGAGCGCAGGTCGTCCGCGGTCAGCTTGACCTGGGCACGGGCCATGGTCTCGACCGGGTCGGCACCGCCTTCCCGGACTGCCTGCTCGTACGCCGGCCGCAGAGCCTTGGCGATCGCCTCCAGGTTGCCGGGCAGCGGTTTGCCGTCACGGATGGACTTGTACGCCGCCTCGACGGCGCCGCAACGCTGATGCCCGAGGACCACGATGAGCGGAGTGCCACTCGTCATGGGTCCGTACTCCACGGAACCCGTGACCACCGGGCCGACCGCCTCCCCGCCCGTGCGCATCACGTAAAGGTCGCCCAGCCCGGTGTCGAAGAGGAGTTCAGGCGGCACCCGGGAGTCGATGCACGAGAGGATCGCCCCGAAGGGTTCCTGCTTCTCGGCTACGAACTGGCGCCGGTCCGGATCCCGGTCGGGGTGTCGAAGATCTCCGCTCACCCAGCGCTTGTTGCCGTCCATCAGTCTCGCGAATGCCGCGGCGGGCGTGGCCGGCCGCGCTTCCGGCGAAGCGCTGGTCGCCGACGGAGCGGCGCTCGTCGATGAGCACCCCGCAAGCGTGACCATGGCGAACCCAAGTCCGCCGGCGAGCAGAGTTCTGCGATCCGGATGTCCCGCTCTGTCCATCGATCGTTCCCCTCAGTCCACTGAGACGCGTCCATACGTCTTGACCAGGGCGATTGTTCAGCGCGGTGGGGGAGCCCGACGGCAGGCGCAAGGGGGCGAGGGCTGCTTTGCCACCGACGGCCCACAGGACGGGGGCTGTCCCACATCGGCGGCAGGCTGTTTGGATGCTTCGCGTTCCTAGGGGCCGCCGGTCTCGTCCGCCAGTTCCGCGATGACCTCGGCGTGGCAGCGTTCCGGTGCGCACCAGCAGCCGAGTCTGTGGCCGCGCAGGGCGGGGAGGAGCGCGAGGAGGTCCGGGCGGGACAGCAGGTGGGTGCGGTACTTCTCGAGGACCTCTTGGCGGGTGCCGTCGGGGCCGGGGCGGAACGGGCTCGCCAGGGGGGAGCCGTCGAGGTGCCAGCCGCCGCGGTGCATGGCGCGGCCCACGTACACGACGTCCGCGTAGTCGGGGTCGTCGCGATGGCCCTTGAGGTTGACGACCGTCGTCCGCTTCATGTGCTGGATCCTCCGGTTCAGGCCGTGTCCCGCCAGGTGAAGACCGCGCAGGTCGTGGTGGCATGCGCGTACAGCTTGGCGTCGGCGGCGCCGACCACCCGTGCCTCGGCGGTCGCCGTCGTACGGCCGGCGTGGATGACAGTGCCTTCACAGCGCAGGGTCTGCGTGTCGGCGAACACCGGGCGCACAAGATTCACCCCGAGCTGGATGGTGGTGTACGCGCGGCCGGGCGGCAGCGTTGTCATGACCGCGCTGCCGAGGGCCGAGTCGAGCAGTGTGGCCAGAAAACCGCCGTGGACGCTGCCCATCGGGTTGAGCAGATGCTCCCCGGGCTCGCCCTCGAAGACGGCGCGGCCCTCGTCGGCCTCCACGAGGTGGAAGCCGAGAGTCCCGCAGATCGGCGCTTGCGGGTAGTGGCCCTCGAGGCTGCGCCGGAGCAGTTCGAGGCCTGAGTGCGGGCCGGCGTCGGCGTAGCTCGTCGGCGGTGCCCAGGTGTGGGTACGTGAGTGGCGCGCGGCAGTGGCGTCTGCTGACGGTGGGCTGGTGGGCCGGGTCATCCTCGGTCTCCTCGGTGGTGGTGCGGGCAGGGTGCCCGCGGGCCGCGCAACACGTGGTCCGCGGGCACCGTGCGTTGCGGTCAGGGGAGCTTGGCTGCCAGCAGGTCCACAGGGCGGATGTCAGGGGCCGAGCTCAGCATCGTCTCCGCCGCTTCCATCAGCGCCGCGGCGATCCGGCCCTGCAGATGGCCGGCCCGTCCCTCCTCGTTCTCGAACGTGTCGAAGACCCCGAAGACCTTGGCGCTCTCCCGGAACGCGAACCAGGTGACCGTGTGCTCCTCTTCGCGGGCGAGCTGCAGCGCCCCGCGCAACAGGGCCTCGACCTCGTCGGCGTACTCCGGCTTGGCTTCGATCCTGGCCAGCAGTCCGATGTTCATCGCGTGTCACTCCGTACGTCGTCGTTGGCGTCCCGATCAAGCGGGACGTCCACAAAGCTATGGCCGCGATCAGGGCTCTTCCAGTGGCGCAAACGGCGTGTCCGATACCGTTTCCGCCATGGATGTGGCAGTGCTGGCGTACGACGGCGTATTCGACTCAGGGCTCTCGGCGATTCTCGATGTGCTCGACGGGGCCAACGCGATGCGGGACGAGCTTCCCCTGCCGCCGCCCGCCTGGCGGGTGAGGACCGTCGGCTTCCGCCGCCGGGTCCGCACCGGCGCGGGCCACCTCGTCATCACCGAGCCGGCGGCAGGGGCCGAGCGGGCGGACCTGCTGATAGTGCCGGCCCTCGCCGAGCGGCGGCCCGACGCGCTTCTCGCTCATGTCTCGGGACCCGCATCGGCAGCCGTACGGAGTCTCGTGGCCGATGCGCGCGGGCGCGGCACACCCCTCGCCTCGGCCTGTACGGGCACCTTTCTGCTGGCCGAGGCGGGGGTGCTCGACGGGCGGAAGGCGACCACCAGCTGGTGGCTGGCGCCGGTCTTCCGGAAGCGTTATCCGGCGGTCACCCTCGACGAGACCCGGATGGTGACCGCATCGGACGGCGTGACGACGGCCGGCGCGGCCTTCGGGCACGTCGACCTCGCGCTGGCGGTCGTCCGGATGAGCAGCCCGGCGCTGGCCGATCTTGTCGCCCGCTATCTGGTCGTCGACGAACGGCCGTCCCAGTCGGCGTACACCATCCCGAGCGCGCTCGCCCAGAGCGATCCGGTCGTCGCCGCCTTCGAACGCTGGGCCAGGCTGCATCTGGAGGAGCCGATCAGCGTCAGTGCGGCGGCGCGTTCGGTGGGGGTGAGCGAACGCACCCTCCAGCGGACCCTGCGCCGCGTACTCGGCACGTCTCCCGTGCGCTTCGTCCAGGACCTGCGGGTCGAACAGGCCTCGCACCTGCTGCGGACGACCGACATGTCCCTGGCCTCCATCGCCCGCAAGGTCGGCTACGAGCACGCGAACACCCTGCGGATCCTGCTGCGTGAGCGGACGGGCAGCACGGCGGGCGCTCTGCGCAGTCGCTGAACAGCTGTACGGCGACGACAACAATCCTCAGTTGGAATTGACAACTCTCTCCCTGCGCGGCAGGGTTGAGTCGGTCAGTTTGAAAATCAGACTGACGCCGGGAGCTGAGGAGGCTGTCGTGATGCGGGACGCGGTGATCGTCGAGGCGGTTCGTACGCCCATGGGCAAGGGCAAGCGGGGAGGAGCGCTGCACGAAGAGCGCCCCGTGGACCTGCTCGCCCGCACACTCGCGGCGCTCGTCGAGCGGGCCGGGATCGATCCCGTACTCGTCGACGACGTCATCGGCGGCTGCGTGACCCAGGTCGGGGACCAGTCGCTCAACATCACCCGCCATGCGGTGCTGGCCGCCGGCTTCCCCGAGAGCGTGCCGGGCATGACCGTGGACCGGCAGTGCGGCTCGTCCCAGCAGGCCGCGCACATCGCGGCGCAGGGTGTGATCAGCGGGGCCTACGACATCGCGATCGCCTGCGGCGTCGAGTCGATGTCCCGGGTGCCGATGGGCTCCAATGTGCTGCCGGGCAGCGACCCGTTCGGGCGGCGGCTCGGCGAGCGGTATCCGCAGGGGCTGGTCGGCCAGGGGATCAGCGCGGAGCTGATCGCGGCGCGCTGGAAGATCTCGCGGGAGGAGCTGGACGCCTTCGCGCTGGAGTCGCACCGGCGTGCCGCGGGTGCCTGGGAGCGCGGGGAGTTCGACCGGGAGGTCGCCTGGACCGGACAGCGGGACGAGAACGTACGGCCCGGCACATCGACCGAGGCGCTCGCGGGGCTCAAGCCCGCGTACTACGACCCGGCCATGGAAGAGCGGTTCCCTGAGATCGGCTGGCGCGTCACGGCGGGCAACAGCTCGCCGGTCAACGACGGCGCGGCGGCACTGCTGATCATGGGTGCCGATGTGGCGGAGCGGCTCGGGCTGCGGCCACGCGCGCGGTTCCACTCGTTCGCGGTTGCCGGGGACGATCCGCTGCTGATGCTCACGGCGATCATGCCGGCCACCGAGAAGGTACTGGCCAGGGCGGGGCTGACCACTGGCGACATCGATCTGTACGAGGTGAACGAGGCGTTCGCGTCGGTGGTGCTCGCCTGGCAGCGGGAGACCGGCGTCGAGGCGGACCGGCTCAATGTGCGCGGCGGCGCGATCTCCATCGGTCATCCACTGGGCGGCAGCGGGGCGCGCATCATGACGACCCTGCTGCACAACCTGGAGGACCGCGGCGGGCGGTACGGGCTGCAGACGATGTGCGAGGCGGGAGGGCTGGCCAACGCCACGATCATCGAGCGCCTCTGACAGCGATGGCGGCGGTGGTCGCGCTCTTGTCCGGAACGATTGAATACGCAACTTACCGTTCTAGGATGAGCCGCATGTCGAAGAGCATCCATCCCAGAGAGTGCTCCATCGCCGACGCGCTCGACCTGGTCGGCGAGCGCTGGACGCTGCTCGCCGTACGCGAACTCAGCCATGGCGTCCGCCGCTTCGACCAGATCGTCCGCAACACCGGGGCGTCCCGCGACATCCTCACGGCCCGGCTGCGCAAGCTGGAGGCGGCGGGCGCCGTCCGGCGCGAGCAGTACAACGCACACCCGCCGCGCTACGAGTATCACCTGACCCTCGCCGGCCAGGAGCTCGGCGACGTACTCCTCACGCTCATGAAGTGGGGCGACCGGCATCTCAACCCCGAGGATCCGCCGGTGACCTGGCAGCACTCGTGCGGCGAGACCCTCGATCCGGTGGTCATCTGCGCGCACTGCGGCGAGCCGGCACGCAAGGGTGCGCACTCGCCGACCGGCCGCGGAGCCCTGACCGCCGACTGAATCCTCTGCTCGTCGGATCAGTTCGCGGGCAGTGCCTGCGGATAGCCGATGGACGCGATGTCCTCGGCGAGATCGGCCGGTGTGCGGCCCGGACTCAGCCGCGGATCCAGCGCCGAGATCACCTCGGACGTCAGCGGACGCGCCCGCCTCGATGCTGCTGCTGTTCACGCCGGGCGCGCCGCGCGAGGAGTACTTCGAGAAGGTCGCCGAGGTCGCCGCCGAGTGGTCGCCACAGGACCGGGCGGAGTTCTTCATCAAGCACGACACCTACTGGACGGACTGACCGGGCGCGAGGCCGGTCTTGAGGCCCGCGCCGCAGAGCGGGACGACGGCGGTGCGGTCGGTCCAGCCGCCCGCGGCGGCCCAGCAGGCCACCCCGGTCGACTCGACGAAGAGACCGCGGGTGGCCAGATCGAGCTGCGCGGCGCGGATCTGATCCTCCGTCACCGTGAGAAAAGTCCCGCCGGTTTCGCGTACGGCCCGCAGGATCTGGCGGGCGTGCGGCGGACGCGGGATGGCGATGCCCTCGGCGAGCGTGGGCCCGAACTCCACCTTCTCGTCGAGGAGTTCCTCGGCGCCGGCGTGAAAGGCCGCTGCCAGCGGGGAGACGGCCTCGGCCTGGACGGCGATCAGGGCGGGGCGCTCGGAGATCAGGCCGTGCATGTGGAGTTCGGCGAGGGCGAGCGACGCGCCGAGGAGGAGTGTGCCGTTGCCGACGGGGACGACGATCGCCTCGGGGAGCCGGCCGCCGAGCTCCTCCCACAGCTCGTAGACGTAGGTCTTCGTGCCGTGCAGGAAGTACGGGTTGTAGACGTGGCTCGCGTAGAAGGTGCCGGGTGCGCCGGCGGCGGCGCGGGCGGCCACGGCGGTGGCTTCGCGGTCGCCCGGGACGAGTTCGAGGTGCGCGCCGTGCGCCCGGATCTGCTCCACCTTCTTGGCGGAGGTGGCCTCGGGGACGTACACCGTGCAGTCGAGACCCGCCCGTGCGCAGTACGCGGCGACGGCCGTGCCCGCGTTACCGCTGCTGTCGGCGATCACGCGCCGGGGAGAGAGACCCCGGGCGAGCTCCGCCAGCATCACCGCGCCGCGGTCCTTGAAGGAGAGCGTCGGCATCAGGAAGTCGAGCTTGGCGGAGACGGTGGCGGTGAGCGGGACGAGCGGGGTGCGGCCCTCGCCGAGTGAGGTGGCGGCGGGCGCGGAGAGCGGCAGCGCCTCCTCGTACCGCCACAGTGAATTGACCCGGCCCGGAAGGGAGTTCAGGTCGACGGGCGAGGCGGTGAAGTTCAGGTCCCACGGGCCGCGGCAGTCGGGGCAGCACCAGCCGGCCGCCTCGACGGGGGAGACGGTATCGCAGTCGGGGCAGTGATACGAGGTCATGATTCGTCAGCATGGCAGTTGTGTTGCGCAGGTGCTAAGACGCCCTCCTGACTCTTGTGGGATTCCTATGGATCCGCCAATCTTTCGCTCGGCAGGCGAGACAAGGACACTGCGGATTCAGCTGCGATTCGTTGTCATGCTCCTGCCGCAATCCCCCACAGCAGCGCACCACCAATGAGGAGGACCCCTCACATGTCTGTGATGCGTAACTCGCGGCGAAGACTCGCTGCGGCAAGCGCCATAGCCGTCGCCGCGCTCGCGCTCGGCACGGCGTCCGCTCTCCCCGCCATCGCGGTCGAGGCGGCTCCGGAAGGCGTAATCCAGAACGCCGGCGCTCCCGGAGCCATCGCGGGCAGCTACATCGTCACCCTCGACGAGTCCGCGCCCGACGCAGGCTCCAAGGCGGGCAAGGCACTTGCGCAGGAGTACGGCGCGAAGATCAAGAAGACGTACGACGCCGCGCTGAACGGCTACGCCGTCGAGCTGTCCGAGGCGCAGGCCAAGAAGTTCGCCGCGGACCCGGCTGTTGAGTCCGTGGTGCAGAACCGCGTCTTCAAGGCGACCGGCACCCAGCCCAGCCCGCCGTCCTGGGGCCTGGACCGGATCGATCAGAAGGCCCTGCCGCTGAACCAGAGTTACACCTACCCGGACACCGCGGGCGAGGGGGTGACGGCGTACATCATCGACACCGGTGTACGGATCACGCACAGCGACTTCGGCGGCCGGGCGTCGTACGGCTATGACGCCATCGACAACGACAACACCGCGCAGGACGGCAACGGCCACGGCACGCATGTCGCCGCCAATGTCGCCGGATCCTCGTACGGCGTGGCCAAGAAGGCCAAGGTCGTCGGCGTCCGTGTGCTCGACAACTCGGGCTCGGGCACGACCGAGCAGGTCGTCGCCGGCATCGACTGGGTGACGCAGAACGCCGTCAAGCCGGCCGTCGCCAATATGAGCCTGGGCGGCGGCATCGACACCGCCCTCGACACCGCGGTGCGCAACTCCATCGCCTCCGGCGTCACCTACGCGGTCGCGGCGGGCAACGACGGAGCGAACGCCTCCGACTACTCGCCCGCGCGCGTGGCCGAGGCCATCACCGTCGGCTCCACGACCAGCACCGACGCCCGCTCCAGCTTCTCCAACTACGGCAGCGCGCTGGACATCTTCGCGCCGGGCTCGTCGATCACCTCGGCCTGGAACACCAGCGACACCGCGACGAACACCATCTCGGGCACCTCGATGGCGACGCCGCACGTCACCGGCGCGGCCGCGCTCTACCTGGCGGCCAACAAGGCGGCGACCCCGGCCCAGGTCTCCGCGGCCCTGGCCTCCGCCGCCACGAGCGGCGTGGTCGGCAGCCCGGGCACCGGCTCGCCGAACCGCCTGCTGTACGTCGGCACCGGCGACACCCCGCCGCCCGGCAAGAAGTTCGAGAACACCGCGGACTACGCGATCAGCGACAACGCCACCACCGAGTCGCCGGTCACCGTCGGCGGGGTCACCGGGAACGCGCCGGCGAACCTGAGCGTGCCGGTCGACATCAAGCACACGTACATCGGTGACCTGAAGATCGACCTGGTCGCTCCGGACGGGACGGTCTACAACCTGAAGGCGTACGGGACCGGCGGCAGCGCGGACAACGTGATCACCACGTACACGGTGAACGCGTCGTCGGAGGTCGCGAACGGCGCCTGGAAGCTGCGGGTCAGTGACAACGCGGCGCAGGACGTCGGCAAGATCGACTCCTGGGCTCTGCAGTTCTGAGCTCCCTCAGGTCTGGTCTCTGAGTGAGCGGGAGGGGGCGGCGGCGGTGTGCCGATCCTCGCCTGCACGCTCGACCACAACAGCCTGGTGGGGGCGGCCGA